>JANPHJ010000229.1:0-8007 GCA_031424395.1 Chthoniobacter sp. | reverse complement strand
GAGAAGCGGAAGACGTTATCGACGAAGAGGAGCACGTCCTGGTTCTTTTCGTCGCGGAAGTATTCCGCCATCGAGAGCGCCGAGAGGGCCACGCGGAGACGCGCGCCGGGAGGCTCATTCATCTGGCCATAGACGAGCGCGACCTTGGACTTGCTAAGATCCTTTTGGTCGATAACTCCGGCCTCGCTCATCTCATGGTAGAGATCGTTGCCCTCGCGCGAACGCTCA
This sequence comes from Chthoniobacter sp., assembly GCA_031424395.1. Classification (GTDB taxonomy): domain Bacteria; phylum Verrucomicrobiota; class Verrucomicrobiia; order Chthoniobacterales; family Chthoniobacteraceae; genus Chthoniobacter. Next base: position 7,779 of record JANPHJ010000229.1, on the reverse strand, counting down.
CCGACGCCGGCGAAGACGGAGAAGCCGCCGTGGCCCTTGGCGATGTTATTGATGAGTTCGAGAATGACGACGGTCTTGCCGACACCGGCACCGCCGAACGCACCGACTTTGCCACCCTTGGTGAAGGGGCAGATAAGGTCGATGACCTTGATGCCCGTTTCGAGGATGGTGGAACTCACATCCTGATCGACCAGCGCGGGAGCCGGGCGGTGAATGGGATAGCGCTTGGTGTGGGCCACCGGGCCGCGCTCGTCCACGGGGTCGCCGGTGACGTTGAAGATGCGGCCGAGGATGCCGTCGCCCACGGGGACGCTGATTGGCGCGCCGGTCGCAGTGACGGGCAGGCCGCGCTTGAGGCCCTCGCAGCCGCTCATGGCGATGGCGCGCACCCAGCCTTCGCCGAGGTGCTGCTGCACTTCGAGGACGAGCTTGGTCTCGACGCCGTTGACGTCGAACTGAATCTCAAGCGCTTCGTAGATTTTCGGGAAGATGCCTGAGACAGAAAAATCGACGTCCACAACGGGGCCGATGACTTGGACGATGGTGCCGGTATTGCTCATAAGGAATGCAGGGTGCGAGTTAGGGAAGAAGGGTTAGCCGAGCGCCATTTGCGCCGTGGTGATTTCGAGGAGTTCGGTGGTGATCGCGGCCTGGCGGACCTTGTTGTATTCGAGGGTCAGGTCTTTGATCAGTTGCTTGGCGTTATCGGTGGCGCTCTTCATCGCGACCATCCGGGCGCTGTGCTCGGAAGCGCGGGAGTCGAGGACCATTTGATAGACTTGGAAATAAACGTGGTGCGGGAGCACCGCACTGAGCACCGCACCGATGCTGGGCTCGAAATCATACTCAATGCTTTCGCCTGCTTCGGCTTTGACGCTGGCCGTTTCCTGCGCGCCGCCAATGCCGGCGGTGACTTCGAGCGAAGTGATCGGAAGGATCGTCCGCACCTTGGGGGTTTGCGTGAGGGTGTTAATGAAGTCGGTGAAAACGACAGTCACCTTGTCCACTTCGCCGCTGGTGAACTTGTCCATGCAGAACTTCGCGACCAACTTCGTCTCGAGGAAACCGGGCGCGTCCCGCAATTCAAACTCGGCGGCAATGGTGCGGTTGGCACGGGCGAGGTATTGCAAGCCCTTGCGTCCGCAGGCGACAAAGATGGTCTTCGCGGGATCGAACTTCCCGACTTCGCGCAGCAAGTTAGTATTCAGCGCGCCGCACAGCCCTTTGTCGGTGCTAATAACGAGAACTAGTTCCTTTTTTACCTCACGCGTGGCGAGCAACTCGTGCGCACCCTCTTCCGCTCCCCCGGCGACGGAACGCAACACTTTAGCTAGCAACTCGGCATACGCGCGGCCAGCGATGGCGATCTGCTGGGCCTTGCGCATTTTCGACGCCGCCACCATCTGCATGGCTTTGGTGATCTGCGAAGTGTTTTTGACCGACTTGATGCGTCGGCGGATGTCGCGGGTGTTCGCGGCCATGGGTTAGCGGTAGCTGGTTTTGAATTCGGCGAGCGCGGCCTTGAGGTCGGCGGTGATGTCGTCGTCGATGGCGCCTTTGTCGCGAATCTTGGCAAGAATGGTGTCCTTTCGCGTGGAGAAGTAATCCTGCAGCTTGAGTTGGAAGTCTTTGATCTTATCGACCGCCACGTCGTCCATGAAGCCGTTCTGCATCGACCAGAGCGTGGTCACCATGATCTCGGTGGCGAGCGGGTTGTATTGCACTTGCTTGAAGAGTTCGACGATGCGCGCGCCGCGGTCGAGGATCGACTTAGTCTTGGCATCGAGGTCACTGCCGAACTGGGCGAATGCCGCAAGCTCACGAAACTGGGCCAAGTCGCCCTTGATCTTACCGGCGACTTGTTTCACGGCCTTGATCTGCGCGGCCGAGCCTACGCGACTAACTGACAGACCCACTGACACCGCAGGGCGGATGCCTTGGTAGAAAAGGTCGGTTTCTAGATAGATCTGGCCGTCGGTGATGGAGATGACGTTAGTCGGAATGTAAGCCGACACGTCGCCGGCCTGCGTCTCGATGATCGGGAGCGCAGTTACGGAACCGTTACCGTTCTTTTCATCCACGCGGGCGCTGCGTTCGAGCAGGCGGCTGTGGAGATAGAAGACATCGCCGGGATAAGCCTCACGGCCGGACGGGCGCTTGAGGAGGAGCGAAACCTGGCGGTAGGCGACGGCGTGTTTCGATAGATCGTCATAGACGATGAGCGCGTCCATGCCGTTATCCATGAACCACTCACCCATCGCTGCGCCGGAGAACGGGGCGAGGTATTGGTTGGTGGCGGTGTCGGACGCGGGGGCAGAGACGATGATGGTGTAAGGCAGCGCGCCGGCGGCTTCGAGGACGGCGAGCGAGCGGGCGATGTTCGAGTTTTTCTGCCCGATGCCGACGTAGATGGAATAGAGCGGGCGGAAGCCAGCTTTGCCTTCGTTGGCTTTGTTGATGCGGGCCTGGTTGATGATCGTGTCGATGGCGATCGTAGTCTTGCCAGTGGCACGGTCGCCGATGATCAGTTCACGCTGGCCGCGACCCACGGGAATCATCGCGTCGATGGCCATGATGCCGGTCTGCACGGGCTGGCTGACGGATTTCCGCTTGATGATGCCGGGCGCTACTTTTTCGACCGGGTAGATCGCGGAGGCCGTGATCGGGCCTTTGCCATCGACCGGAGCGCCGAGGGTATCGACCACGCGGCCGAGCAAGCCCTTGCCGACAGGCACGGAGAGCAAGCGGCCAGTAGTTTTGACTTCGACGCCTTCGACGACACCCTTTTCGTCGCCGAGCAGGATGCAGCCGACTTCGCCCTCTTCGAGGTTCAGCGCGAGGCCGTAGAGGCCGCCGGGGAATTCGATCAGCTCGTTGAGCATGACGTCGCTCAGGCCTTCGATGCGGGCCACGCCGTCGCCGATCTCACGGACGATGCCGACGTTGGATTTGGTCGTCGTGGTCTTGAGGCCGCTGATTTGGGATTCGAGTTCTTGCAGGATGCTGCTCATGGTGTGGGGCGATTAGGCGTGGGTGAGTTGGTTTTCAAGGCGGGCGAGGCGTTCGCGGACGGAGCTGTCGAAAACGTCGCTGCCGATTTTGATGCGGAGTCCGCCGAGCAGCTCGGGCGAGACTTTGAATTCGGTGGTTAGATCCTTGCCATACTTGGCCTGGAGGTTGGCGAGCAATTGATCGCCAGTCTTCTTGTCGAGCGGGGTGGCACTTTCAATGACGGCATGGTACTTCGCGACCTCCAGCCGCACGAGGCGCTGATATTCCTTGAGGATGCCGACAAAACTGTGCGGCTTGGCGGTAATGACCTTTTTGACGACGGCAGAGACCTTTTTCTCATCGAGGCGGCCATTGGTCAGGCTCACTTGGAAAAGTCCCTTGGTCAGCTTGCGCGCTTCTTTGTCAAGTTTCATGGCGGCGGGCGGGCGGCCTAGGCGGCGACTTCGCGTGCGGCCTCTTCGGAGAGGCGTTTATGGTCGTCGGCGTTGAGCACTTTGCCGGTTACTTTCGCGGTGGTGCCGATGACGAGGCGTCCGACTTCACGCTTCAGATCAGTCAGCATTTTGGTGTGCTCCATGGCGGCGGCTTCGCGGGCCTTGGTGAGGATCTGCTCGGCCTCGCCGATGGCCCGCTGGGTTTCCCGCTCTTTCACCGACGCGGCGCTGGCGCGGGCTTCGTCGATCATTTTCTGCGCCTCGGTGTTGGCCTTGGTCAGAATCTCCTGGTAGCGCTGCTCAGACTCAGCGAGCTGCTGCTTGATCTTCTCGGCGTTGGCGAGGCCCTCGGCGATGCGTTTGCGCCGCTCTTCGAGCACGGCAAGGATCGGCTTGTAGGCGAATTTCTGGAGGAGGAACGCGACAATGCAGAAGCTAATGATCTGTGAGAAGAAGAGCCAGGCGTTGAAGCCAAAGGTCTCACCGGTGCGCTGGGCGCTTTCGGTGAGGCTTTCCAAGATGCCGCCTTCCGCGGCGAGGAGGGGAATGAAAGTCATAAGCTGGTGAACGGTGAAAAATCGCAAAAAGCGTGCGCGGGGCCGAGGACGGCCCCGCGCCGCTGAATTACTTCACAAGGAAGATGGCGAAAAACACGATGCCTTCGGCGAAGGCGGTGCTCAGAATCGCCTGCACGAGGATCGGGGTAGCCGCACCGGGATTCCGGCCGACCGCTTCCGACGCCTTCATGCCGATGAAACCCACGCCAAGCGCTGCGCCGAGAGCGGCGAGGCCGACGTGAATGCTGCCGGTCATTTCTGCCAACATTGGGATGTTCATGATGTTTGTTTGGTTTGCTGTTTTCCCGACGATCCCCGCAGGTTGCCCACGGTCAGACCGACGAAAGTGTTTTCGATGTGAGAGCTAGTGATGTCCTTCCTCGTGCTGACATATGAGCAGCGTAAAGACCGCGGTGAGGAGCATGAAAACGAGCGCCTGCACGATGCCGACGAGCAGTTCCATGAAGTAGAACGGCACCGGGATGAGCCACGAGAGTGCGGGCACCAGATTCGACATGGACTCCAGCATGTTTTCACCGGCGAAGACATTGCCGTAGAGACGAAAGCTGAGCGACACCGGACGGAACATGATCGAAACGATTTCCAAGAATCCGACGAGGATGAAAACGACGATCATCATCGCTTTCATAAAGCCTTCGGTTTTCCCCTTCGGTCCGAAGATATGCAGGATGAAACCGCCCGGCCCGTTCGCCTGCACGGCCCACACAATCCAGCACGCGAAGAAGATGGTCGCCATCGCCAGCGTCATGTTGAGGTCGGCATTGACTCCGCGGAAAAGCGGAGTGGAAATGTGATCGTGCCCGCCTTGGGCGTTCGGAATGCCCCAGCCGATGGTGCCCACGCCGGGGATCAGGCCGGCCCAGTTGGTGAAAAGGATGAAGATGAACAGCGTGGCGAAGAACCAGAAGGTCTTTTTCACCAGGTCATGGCCGATGATGCTCTCCAAAAAGTTGTGCAGGCTTTCCACCAGCCACTCCCAGAAGTTCTGCGCGCCGTCCGGCACGTCCTTGATCCGGCGGGTCGCATACTGCGCAAAGACGATGATGCCGAGGGCGACGATCCAAGTGACGATCATCGAGTTAGTGACTTTGAAAATCCCGAGGTCGATGAGCGGCGCATTCGGCGTCAGGCCCTCATGGGCGTGCTCGGCATGCGCGCCCGGCTCGGCGGCAGAGATCATTTCCCCGCCAACGTGCGTGCCCTCTGCGGCCAGTGCCGCAGAATCCCCCCAGCCCAAACCAGCGGTGAGCAGCAGGCACAGCGCGAGCAGACGAAGCCAGCGGGACGGCTGGCTCGGCAAAGTTTTTGTGAAGGCGGGATAACTCATTTCCAAAAGGAGGCAGTACCGGAAGCGGGTGTTTGTCGAGGGGTTCGACCGCGAAAACTCACCGCGGGGCCGAGCGTTCGCGCACACCCGCTGCGGGCGATGCGAAGCCGATAAAACAGCGGACGGCGCGCGGTGGCAAGCCCTTTGTGAAATCTTTCACAAACTTTTCCATCGAGGGGAAGTCGGCCTGGATATTCCGGAAAAAACGCATGTGCTGCCCGCGGCTATTGCGGGGCTGTGGTGACTTCCGTCGCCCGCAGGATGGGTTCGTTGTCGTCCATGAAGACGTCCCGGAACAGTTTTCCGTCCACGAGATCGCTGTGGCTGTCGATCCGACCGTAGGTGGATTTTTGGTTCGCGGTCTGGCCGGTCTCGTTCGCGACGAAGAAACCTTTCCCGGGCACGGTCACGATGCCGGAGAGCGAGCCGTCATGGTTGTTGCCAAAAGGCGAAAGCTCCAGCTCTTCCCAAGGCACGCTCAGGCTGCCGAGCACATTCAGTTCGTCGTCGAGCACAGTGATCGCCCGCTCACGCCAGCGCGTGACCAAGACGCGCGTGCCGTCGATGGCCACATCCATTGGTCCTTTCACCTCGACGGATTTCAGATCGGAGCCGTCGGGCTTCATTTTGAAAACCTTGCCGCCCTTCAAATCGACCACCCAGACATTGCCTTTTGCATCCACTTTCACGCCGCGCAGATCGGTGGCGCCCGGCACTTTGAATACGCCCGTGCCGCCAAAGCCGCCCAGCACCGCGCCGCTCAGGCCGTCGCCGTTTTCTTTCAGCACCCAGCGCGATAGCGTGCCGTCATCGCGGTCGGAACCGTAGAGCACCAGTTCGCCGCCTTCGCGGGCCGTGGCCACACTGTCGATCGTCCCCGCGGGGATGCGCAGCAGCCGCGTTTCCAGCGCCGCGTCATAGATTTGAATGGCGCTGACGTCGCAGATATAGACGCGCCCTTGGTCATCCGTGGCAATGCCCTTGGCCAGCACCCCGGGGAGCAGCGCCACGGTCGCCCGCTCGAAATCCGCCACGTCGATCTGGATGCGGCGCACCTCGCCCACGTTGTTAAAGCTGTGGTGGTAGCCCGCGTAGAGATATTTGCCGTCCGGCGAAATCCCCAGCCCGCGATTGTGACGCGGCGAGATGCTCTGCGAACGGCCGAAAATGCTGCGGCTGTTATCGACGAGATATTGCACCGTCCATTTGTATGCATCCCCCGCGGAGACCGGCAGGACACCGATCGAAAGGCCCGCGCCGAGCGCAAGCGCGGTGCGGACAGCGGCAGGGATGAGATGCTTCAGGCGTAAAGGGGGCATTGCAGTGAGTTGGGAGTAGAAGCCCCGCAGGAGGTTTGGCGGGGCAAAATTCGCGGGCGGAAAGTGTCGGTTTGGCAAAGGCTTGTCAACGATGTCAGTGCTTTCACTTACGAAAATCACGGAAAATATCGCGCCAGACGTTGCAGCAGCGCAGGCCGCGGCAGCGTGGGATCAAGTCGCCGCGCGGCTTCTGGCGCGATGACGGGGCCCTGCCGGACGAGCAGGTGCTGCAAGGTGCGCGTCGTTTTTTTGAGGGCGAATCTTTCCTCTGCGGAGCGGCGGGCGCGGGCGGCACAGGCGGCGGCCAGCGTCGGCTCGCAGAGAAATTTTTCCATCGCTGCGGCCAGGGCCGGCGGATCATTGGGCGGCGTGAGCAGGCCGGTGTCGCCGTCATCCACCATCTCGGGCACGCCGGCCACGCGCGTCGAGATCACGGGAGTGCCGGCGGCCATCGCCTCCATGAGGACGGTCGGCAGATTGTCGCTCCCGCCGCCGGCCTCCACCACGCAGGCGAGGACAAAAAGCTGCGCCTCAGCGAGCAGCCGCCGCACCTCCGTCTGCGGGCGCGGCCCGAGCAGCCGCACCACCACGCCGAGCTGCGCCGCGTCGATCTGCGCCTGCAGTTCCTGCTCCAGCGGCCCGCCGCCCACAATCGCGCACGCAAACGACACGCCCCGCGCGCGCAACAGCCCGCACGCAGCGATCAGATCGCGGAAGCCCTTTTTCTCCACATACCGCCCGACGGAAAGAATCCGCGGCACCGCCCCCGCCGCCGGGCGCTCGGGAAACCCGTCCAGCGCGATGCCATTAAACACACGGAAAATCTTCCCGCGCGCGCCCGCGTGTTTCTCCTCCATCCAGCGCCGCGCATGATCCGTCTCCGTCACCACGAACCGCGCCGCCCGCACCAGTTCGCCATTGGAAACGGGAAAGTCCGTCTCGCAAAAAATGTCGTTCGCGTGCCCGGTGAAACTGTAGGTGAAACCAAACAGCGTCCGCAGCCACCACGCCGTGCGCGCCGCCAAGCCGCCGAAGTGCGCATGCACATGCCGCACCCCGCGCTCCCGCAGCCGCGGCGCGAGCCAGATGGCCTCGAAAATCCGCTGCGA
>JANPHJ010000228.1:0-17609 GCA_031424395.1 Chthoniobacter sp. | reverse complement strand
TTTTCCGGCGAGTGCGGAGGGCAGGGCGGCGGGTTGCGGGGTGCCGTCTTTTTGCAGCCGAGCCGTCAGCGCCGCGGCATCGCGACCCTGTAAATCAAAGGGTTCGCGGGCAGCGACGATTTCACCCAGCACCGCCAGGCCGTGCCGCTGCCAGTCGGCGAGACCGTCCGTTTTGCCCAGCCAAAACGCCGCCAGCCCCACGAACAACGCGAGCGCCGCCGCCAGCGCCCACACGCGCGGTGCCTGCCACCACGACCGCCGCCGGCTGACGGCCGCACCGGCCAGAATTTTCGCCCGCAAATCTGCCGGCACCGCGACGGCACGCAGATGGCCCGTGACCGCCTGATCGAAGGCCTGCTGCTCGGCCAGCCATTGCGCGAGCGCGGGATCATTTTTCGCCGCCTCGATGGCCGCCGCGAAAGTCGGATCGTCCGCGTCCTGCCCGCCGGGGCGGTAGGCGCTGAAAAGGAGCCGGGCCTCGTCGCTCATGCCGCTCCCTTCCCCGCCGCGCGCAGCGGGATGATTTTGCCGTCGGCGTCGGCCTTTGCGTCGAGCAAGAGCAGGCGGAGCTGGGCTTTGCCGCGCGAGAGGCGCGACATCACGGTGCCGATGGGCACGGCGAGCACGTCGGCGATTTCCTGGTACGAATGTTCCTCCAAATAGAAGAGCGAAAGCGGCGCGCGGAAGACCTCGTCCACCCGCGCCAGCGCCGCGACCACGGTGGTGCCGTCGATGTCATTGAAGATCGACGGCGCAACGCGGGGCATCTCGTGGGAGACGTCGTCGAGTTCGACGTGCGGGAACTTGGCGTTGTGGCGGTAGGTGCTCAGATATTCACGGTAAAGGGTGGTGAAGAGCCACGATTTGACCTTCGCGAGGTCGCGGAGCTGGTGGCCCTTGGCCGCCCAAAGGTAAAACGTCTGCTGCGTGAGATCGGCGGCGTCGCTCCGGTTTCTCGCGAGCGAAAGCGCGAAGCGGTAGAGCGCCGTGTAATGCCGGTCCACGAGTTCGTTGAAGTCGATCGTGAGCACTGCGGATGGGAGGGGTTCGCTCATGGATTTATTCCCGTCGGCCTTTCACCACAGCGGAAAGGCCGCCGGCTGTCGAGCCGCATCAATGCTTGCGCGGCGGGCGATGGCACCACTGCGCAGAGATGTGAACAAATCCATTGACACCCCCGGACGGGCTGCCTACTTTCCGCTCCCTTTTCCAAAAGGGAGAGCCCAATTTCCATGAAAACATTTTCTGCCAAAGCCAACGAAGTCAACCGCCAGTGGTGGGTTATCGACGCCGCCGACCAAGTGCTCGGTCGCGTCGCCGTGAAAGCGGCCACGCTGCTCCGCGGCAAGGAAAAGGCGATCTACACGCCGCACTGCGACACAGGGGATTTCGTCATCGTCATCAACGCCTCGAAAGTGCGCGTGACCGGCAAAAAGGAAACCGACAAGAGCTACATGAGCTTCTCCGGCTTCGTCGGCGGCCACAAAAGCGAGACCGTGAAGGCGCGCCGCGCCCGCCGTCCCGAGTTGCTCATCGAGCGCGCCGTGAAAGGCATGATTCCGCACAACAAACTCGGCCGCGCCGTATATACCAAACTCAAGGTCTATGCGGGCGCAGAACACCCGCACGCCGCGCAGCAGCCGGTCGCGGTCAAGGAGATCATCTAAGTTTTCAGCCCCGCCTTTCATTCATTATGTCTCAGGAATTCATCGCCACTGGCCGCCGCAAAGAAGCCGTCGCCCGCATCCGCATGTCCGCCGGCACCGGCAAGATCGAAGTCAACGGTCGCGCGTTTGAGGACTACTTTAAGACCACCAATCTCCAAAACACGATTCTCAACGCCTTTGAACTGGTGAAGGCCACAAATACCTACGACGTGAGTGTGAACGCCACGGGCGGCGGCATGAACGGCCAAGCCGGCGCAGTGCGGCTCGCGATTTCCCGCGCGCTTATTGAAGCGAGCCCCGAACTCCGCGCTACGCTCAAGACCGCTGGCTACCTCACGCGCGACCCGCGCATGAAGGAGCGCAAAAAGCCCGGCCAACCCGGCGCCCGCAAGCGCTTCCAGTTTAGCAAGCGCTAAGAGCTGCCAATTTCCGCGAAAGCGCGAACCGCTTTCCTCCTCGAGACCCGCGCTGCGCGACCCCCAAAAATCGCGCGCAGCGCGGGTTTTCTTTTTCCGGAGGACTGCACATCCCGACCCGCCCGCGCATGGGTTCTGGATGGCCGGATACGGGCGCTCGAATCTGGAAAAATCGGGCGAATAATCTTTTTTCCAATCTGGAAAAATGTCGGTAGCGCGGAGGGAAAGCCGGGGCTAGCCTGCGCCGCAAAATCCCCCCCAGCAGATCCCTCGTTCGCCGGGGTTGATTTTGCCTATTCCCATGAAATTGGCCATTCCTTCCAAACTGCCCGCTCTGCCGCGCCGCGTGCTCGCAGGATCTATTGCGGCTCTCATGCTGATGGGGAGCGCGCTCGGCGCGGAGATCATTTGGAATGGGGTGCCGCAGGTTCTCACGCCGGCCAATGGCGGCGACGACGTGACCGTGGAAGCGAGCACCCTCATCGCGCTCGGGGGCGTCGGCACCACCATCTCGGAAAGCTCCATTTTCAACCGCAGTCTAGAGCAGCCCGGGATCACGCTGCTCACGATCAACAGCGCGGATGCCACGCGGCGGACGCTCACGTCGGTGGTGACTCAACTGGCGGGAATCGACGGCCAGAGCCTAGTCATCGCCGGCAGCGCAGATTTTCGCCCGGGGCTGCTGGCCGACGGCGGGTTCGCCAATGTGCAGTTGGTCAAAGACGGCGGCACCGGCGAGCTGATTTTGGACGGGATTTTCAACGACCTAGACGGCGCGCTGCTGCGTGTGGTCAGCGGCACGGTTTCCGTGGAAGGCGGCGGTGGCGGCGGTTCCGCCAGCCCGATCTCCACGCTGTGGCAGGCCATTCGGATCGACGGCACGGGGGCGAAACTGCGCTTCGGCACGCTGGATGGATCCACAACGACCTTTAGCAACGGTCTGCTCATCAATGACTCCGGCACCCTCGAACACACGGCCACAAGCAATGACACCCTGACCGGAAGCGTGACGATCCAGGCCGTAAAAACGCTCAACGCCAGCATCACTGCGGGGTCACTGGCGCTGACCGGCGGCGTGGCTGGCGTGGCTGGCGGCAGCTTGGCCAAGAGCGGCGCAGGCACCCTGATACTTGCCGGCGCAAACCCCTATGCTGGCAGCACCACAGTCAGCGGCGGCATTTTCGCCGTCACTGGCAGCCTGGCCAGTACTCTCATCACCGTCAGCCCCGGTGCGACCTTTTCCGCCCGGCCAGGCAGTGGCACTGGCTACGCTGGCAACAGCAGCACCGCCGGCAGCTCCGGCCTGACTTTGAGCGGTGGCGCGGCCAGTGCCGCCAGTTTCAATATGATGGACGATGCCATCGGCACCTTCCGTCTCGGCACAGGTGGCTTGTTGACGCAACCCGGCCTCATCCTGCCGACCCTGGCCTTTGAAATCGGCCTCGTCCTCGGCAGCATCGACCGGCTCGACCTCAGTACGATGGGTGGCAATGCTAGCATCGCCCCAGGCACCAGGGTCAGCTTTGCCGGACTGACCTCGGCCACGACCCTTGCGCTGGGCAACTACACTTTCCTCACCACCGCGGCGAGCGGCCTGGGGCCCGCGGCCTTCACCCTCGCCAGCAGCACCATCACCGTCGGCTCCACGACCTATAGCCTCACCCTGGCCAACTCCACCGCGACCCAGGGCATCGTCACGGTTTTCGGCGGAGTCTCCAGCAATAGCTCGGTCATCGCCGCCGCGCCCGCCGGCCTCAGTTTTGGCCGGGTGTTAGCCACAGCCGTTGGGACAAGAGACATCACCGTCAGCCGGTCCAGCGGCACGAGTAACACGGGCGCGACCGCGGCGGTCACCGGCGGGGCGACGGGGGCGACACTTAGCGCCACGGCTTCCGGCAGTGGCTTCATTACCGGCGCGCAAAGCTGGGTCGTCAATGTCGGACTGACTGTCGGCCTGGGCGCGCATAGCGATACCGTGGTTATTAGTAATACGGGCAATGACGGGAGCGGCTCCGTGCCGGGCGGCCCTGGGCAGGGCAATGCGCAGATACCTCTCAATATTGCCGTCAGCGGCAATGTCCTCGGACTCCGCACCGTCACCTCCGCGCCGCTGGCGCTCGGGCGGCAGCTCGCCACCGCCCGCCTGAGCAGCCTGACCCAGATGGTGGACTTTGACAGCACCGGCACCCATGCGGCCACCACGGATGTGAGGGTGGATGGCACCCTTGAGTTCAACGGCGCGAGCACCACATTAAGCAAGAGCATCACCGGGCAGAATGCCGTGATCGGCGCCAGTGGAACCTATTACAGCGCCCCGGTGGTGAGCGTGGAGACTGGCTTGGGCGACACCTATGCCAATGTGCTGGTGGGTTACACGGCCACACCCTTGGCGCTGCGCGTAGTGACCGCCGAGCCGGTGGTCCTTGGCCGGCAACTGGCCACGACCAATCTTAACAGCCTGACCCGCACCCTGACCTTTCAAAGCAGCGGCACCCACGAGGACACGACCGACGTCATCGTGGATGGCAGCCTCATGTTTGAAGGAATGCCGGGCCCTCAGGACAAAAGCATCACTGGACAGAACGGGGTGATCGGTGCGAGCGGCACGTTTTACACCGCGCCGGTGGTGAGCGGGGAGACTGGGCTGGGTGATACCTATGGCAGTGTCGCCGTGAGTTACACCGCCACGCCGCTGGCGCTGCGCGCGGTCAGCGGCACGGCTGGCGACCTTGGGCGGGTGATGAGCGGCACGAATCTTGGGACATTGAGCCGGAGTGTTACTTTTGACAGCACGGGCAGCCATGGCTCGGTTACGGATGTCACGGTGGATGGCACGCTGCTCTTCAACGGCGGCAGTAACTCACAGACCAAGCTCATTGCCGGGCTGAATGCAGTCATCGGCGCGAGTGGCACGTTCTACAGTGCGCCGGTGGTTACTGGCGAAAGCGCGCTGGGCGATACCTATGGCAATGTGACCGTGGGTTACACGGCTACAGTGCTCCAGGACAGGGTTATTACGGCTGACACGGTTGGCTTTGGCCTCGTCCATGTCGGGGCCACCGTCGGTGGGGCGACTACGCTGCGGACTTCCGGTGATGGCAGCAGCCGCACGGCTGTCAGCGTCGGCAATGCGGCGGGCGGCGGCTTCAGCCTGACCGGCGGCGCGAATCCCGTTTTCTCCGACGCCGCCGGCACCGACGGGCGTACGCTGGGCGCGACTCTCGCCACGGCGGGCGCGTTTGTGCATGCGACGGCGCTCACGCTCACGCCGGGGACGGAGGCCGGGGTCAGCGGCACGCAGACGCCGGTGGCGGTAGTGGTGAAATACAATGCCGATGTTTTCTCCGGCAACGCCTTCTGGAATGGCCGGGACGGCGGGGCTTGGGGCCAGACCGCGAGCGCCAGTTGGACCGACACCGCCACCGCGTCGATCCACGCCGCGCCGGGGACTTTCGGCAGCACCTTTGCCGCGTCGGACACGGCTGTCTTTAATGCCGCCAGCAGCGGCACCGTGAACCTCGACGGAGCCACGCCGAGCCTTGCGGCGCTCACTTTTGCCAGCGGCAGCCACACCATCGCCACAGGCACGGGCGCGGGCGTGCTGACGCTGCGAGGCGACGGCGGCGCCGCGACGATCACGGCTGGCAGCGGCAACAACCGCGTGGCTGCGCCGGTCGTGCTGGGCAGCAATGCGGCGGTGTCGGTGACCGGCCTGCTGACCCTGTCCGGCGGACTCGGCGGAGCCGGAAAGACGCTGACGAAAGCAGGCGCGGGCACGCTCACACTCGCCGGGCTCCAAGACTACGCCGTGCTCATCGCCGATGCCGGCGTGACCAATCTCGACAGCGCCCTCGGCACCGGCGCGGCCACGCTCCACGCCAATGCGACGGTACACATCCACACCAGCCAGACGCTCGGCGCGCTGGTCATCGGCGACGGCGCGGCGGTCACCTTCGGCGAGGACGTGAACTTTTTCGTCATGCCGGAAAAAGGCGGCGGCGCGGTGCCCGAGCCCGGCGCGCTCGCACTGCTGCTCGCGGGCGGGCTCGGCGTGCTCGGCCAGCGTCGGCGGCGGTGAAAGCCGGCGCGCGATTTGCGCTCGAATGGCGGGCCGGGCGGCCTTACCTAGGCGCGTGAACTTTTTCCCCCGGATCATCGCCCTGCTCGCGCTCGCTGCGGCGCTGACGGGTGCGCGGGGCGCGGAAACGAGCGGACGGTTTCTGGTCCGCTCGTGGCAGTCGGAGGACGGGCTGCCGAGCAATGTGGTGCGCTCCGTGGCGCAGGCGGCGGACGGCTACCTGTGGGTGGCGACGGCGGAGGGTGTGGTGCGGTTCGACGGCGTGCGCTTCACGGGTTTTGCGACCGAGCGGGAGGAGGTGCTGGCGCGCGGCACGGCGCGCGCGCTCTTCGCGTTGGAAAGCGGGGACGTGTGGGTGGCCACGACGCGCGGCGGGCTGCTGCGCTGGCACGGCGGGCGGCTCACGCAAGTCTGGGCCGACCTCAGCGTGACGCCCGCGCCGAACGTTTCGCAGGTCGTGCCGGACGGGCGCGGCGGCGTGCTGATCGTGCGCGTGCCGGAGTTGTGGCGGGCTGCGGGCGCGGGCGCGCCGGTGCTGGTGGAGCGCACGTCGGAGATTGAGGAGCTGCTGCGGCGCGATGTCGAAGCCGCGCCAGTGCGCGCGCGGCAGGCGGTGCGCGCGCAGTTGCGCGACCGGCGTGGGCGCGTGTGGATGGCGGGCCCGGCGGGGCGGCTCACGGTGACGGATACAGCCAGCGCCTCCGCGCCGGTGGAACTGCCCACGATCGAGCCGGGCAACCGCATCAACGAACTCTACGAGGACCGCGAGGGCAGCATCTGGGCGGCGACCGCGGACAGCGGGCTGGTGCAAATCCGCGAGCGCCGCGCCGAGGTGCTCACGGTCGCCGACGGGCTGGGTGACCGCACGGCTTTTGCGGTGCTGCGGGACCGCGCGGGCGCGTGGTGGGTGGGCAGCAAACGCGGTGGGCTCGACCGCATCGGCGGCGGCGCGGTCACGCATTTCGCGGTCGGTGACGGCAGCGGCAACCGCCCGATTTCCGCGCTCTGCGAAGACCGCACGGGCGCGTTCTGGGCGGCCACGCGCGACGGCAGCGTCTTTCGCCAGGAGGGCGGCGCGTTTGTGCCGGCGTTTCCCGTGGCGCAGACGAGCAAGGTGGTGGCGATCATCGAGGACACGCGCGGGCGGCTGTGGTTTGGCGGGCTCCAGGGGCTCGCGCTGTTTGCGCATGAAAAGATCACGCACTGCGGGGCCGAGACCGGCCTCACCAGCGCGAGTGTCTCGGCGCTGGCGGCTGACGCCGCCGGAACGCTGTGGGTGGGGACGCATGACGGGCGCATTTTTCGCGGCGATGAAAAAGGGTTCGCCGCCCACGGTACGGCGGCGGAGCTGGGTGGGCGGGCGGTGCTCGGCTTGCGGGTGGAACCGGAGGGCACGCTGTGGGCAGCCACGCTCGGCAGTGGCCTGTTTCATTGGCAGGCGGGAAAGATCACGCGCTTCGCCGTGGCGGAGGGGCTGCCCGATGCGCGGCTCACCAGCGTGCTCGACGATGGCGCGGGGTACCTGTGGCTGGGCTCGCTGGGCGGCATTTTTCGCGTGGCCAAGGCGGACCTGCACGACATCGCCGCCCACCGGCGCACGACGGCGACGTGGCTCCAGCTCGACCGCTCGGACGGCCTGCTGTCGCGCGAATGCACCGGCGGCTTTCAGCCCGCGGCGTGGCGCGGGCAGGATGGAGAGCTGCGCTTTCCCACGGTCAATGGGCTAGTCCGCATCCGCCCGGCAGAGATCACCACGAATACGGCGCCGCCGCCCGTCATCATCGAGGAATGCCGCGCGAATGACCGCGGGCTCAGCCTCGGGGGCGGCGCGGTGGAGACGGGGCCGGGCCGGGCGCGGCTGGAGTTTCGCTACACCGGGCTGAGCCTTGCCGCACCCGAGCGGGTGCGCTTTCGCGTGCTGCTGGAGGGGCTGGAGGCGGCGTGGCGCGAAGTCGGCCCGCAGCGCGTGACGGCCTACGAGGCGGTGCCGCCGGGGCGCTACCGTTTCCGCGTGCAGGCGGCGAACAACGACGGCCTGTGGAGCGAGATGGGCGCGGCGCTCGCGGTCACGGTGCGGCCGCACATTTGGGAAACGCTGTGGTTTCTCGCGCTCGCGGCGGCGCTGGCGGCGGCGGCGGCGGCGGGGCTCGGCTGGGCCCTCGCGCGCGGGCGCATGCGGCGGCGGCTCGCGCTGGTCGAGTTGCGCGGCGCGCGCGAGACCGAGCGGGCGCGCATCGCCCGCGACCTGCACGACGACTTGGGCGCGAGCCTCACCGAGATCTCCATGCTGGCGGCCATCGCCGCCGAGGAGCACGCGCCCGTGGCCGCGCTGCGCGAGCCGCTCCAGCAGATCGCCGGCAAAGCGCAGGCGCTCGTCGGCGCGCTGGATGAAATCGTCTGGGCCGTCAACCCGCGCCAGGACACGCTCGCCTCGCTGGCGGATTACCTCGCGGCTTTCGGCGCCGAATTTCTCCATTCGACCGGCCTCGCGCTGCGGCTCGACGTGGCGCACGACCTCCCCCCGCTGGCGCTCGAAGCCGAGCGGCGGCACGGACTTTTCCTCGCCGTCCGCGAGGCGCTGCACAACGCCGTGAAACACTCCGGCGCGCGCGAAGTCTGGCTGCGCCTGCGCCTCGCAGCCGGCGCCCTGCTCATCACCATCGAAGACCACGGGCGCGGCTTCGACCCCGCCACGCGCACCGGCGGCGACGGCTTGCGCAACCTGCGCGACCGCCTCGCCGCGCTCGGCGGCGACTGCCGCATCGAGAGCATCGACGGCGCGGGCACGTGCGTGCATCTTCGTCTGCCGCTCCCTCCGCCATGACCACCGTCGCTATCGTCGAAGACAACGCCGTTGTCGGCGCCAGCCTGCGCCGCATCGTCGAGAGCGCGCCGGACTGCACCTGCACGGGCGTGTGGCGCAGCGGCGAGGAGGCGCTGGAGAAAGTGCCCGCCTTCCGCCCCGACGTGGTGCTCATGGACATCCACCTGCCCGGCCTGACCGGCATCGAGACCACCGCGCGGCTGAAGCAACAGTTGCCCGGCCTGCTCGTCATCATGGTCACGGTGTATCGCGACCACGACAAAATCTTCGACGCGCTGAAGGCCGGCGCGTGCGGCTACCTGCTGAAGCGCTCCTCGCCCGACGAAGTGCGCCGCGCCATCGCCGACGTGCGCACGGGCGGCGCGCCCATGAGCGCGGAGATCGCGCGGCGGGTGGTCGAGGCCTTTCACCGCCAGCCCGAGCCGCCCGGCGAGGAGGCGAATCTTTCCAAACGCGAAACCGAAATTCTCGACCTGCTCACGCAAGGCCTGGCCAACAAGGAAATCGCCGACCGCCTCGGCCTCAGCATCGAAACGGTGCGCGTCCATCTCCGCCGCATCTACGACAAACTCCACGTCCATTCCCGCACCGAAGCCGCCATGAAATACCGCGACGCCGGCGGCGGTTTGGGGCGGGTGGCGGGCGGAGGGTAAGGTTTTTGGCACGCGCGCCGCCGGGGAGGGCTTCCTTGGTCTTTGCCGTAGTCGTAGAGGTAGTCCACGAGCTACTCACAATGATTTGCGGCGGGGCTTCGCTCTCAGCGGCGGTGATGAAGAGCAGGCGGGCGGCGAAATCCACAAGCGGGAGCGGTCCGGTTCGTGGAGATGAAACTTTTTCGCCGGAGGCGCTACCCACCCGCCACGCCTTCGCCGCCGGGCTTGGTCATCTCGAAAGGGTCGAGCGCCTTCTTGAGTTCGGCCTCGGGGAGGATTTGCCACGCGCGGCAGATTTCGCGCACAGTCTTGCCGGTCTTGGCGCTTTCTTTGGCGATCTCGGCGGCTTTGTCGTAGCCGATGATCGGCGCGAGAGAGGTGACCATGGCCATCGAGTACTCGACGAGTTCGGCGCAGCGCTCGCGGTTGGCTTTGATGCCGAGGATGCACTGGTGGTGGAAGATTTCGGTGACGTTGGCGAGGAGGCGCAGCGATTCGAGGAGGGAGTGGGAAAGGACGGGCATCATGACGTTCAGCTCGAAGTTTCCATTGGCCGCGGCCCAGGTGATGGTGGTGTCGTTGCCGATGACGCGGGCGCAGACCTGCATGACGCTTTCGCAAATCACGGGGTTCACTTTACCGGGCATGATGGAGCTGCCGGGCTGGGTCTCGGGGAGAAGGATTTCGCCGATGCCGCAGCGCGGGCCGCTGCCGAGCCAGCGGATGTCGTTGGCGATTTTGAAGAGCGAGACGGCGATGGTTTTGAGCTGGCCGCTGGCCTGCACGAGGCCGTCTTTGGCGGCCTGCGCCTCGAAGTGGTTGCGGGCTTCGCGAAAGGCGATGCTGGTTTGATTCCACAGGTGGCGCATGACGATGGAGGGGAACTCCGGGTGGCAGTTCAGCCCGGTGCCGACGGCGGTGCCGCCGAGGGGCAGTTCCTCAATGGCGGCGATGGCGTTGCCCGCGCGGAGGCGGGCATACTCGATCTGCTTCGCGTAGCCGCCGAATTCCTGGCCGAGGCGCACGGGCGTGGCGTCCATGAGATGGGTGCGGCCGATTTTGATGACGTTCCAAAACTCCAGCGCCTTTTTTTCCAGCGCGCCGTGCAGGCCTTCGAGCGCGGGCATGAGGTATTTGCGGATGCGCTCGCCGACGGCGACGTGGATGGCGGTGGGGATGACGTCGTTGCTGGACTGGCCCATGTTGACGTGGTCGTTGGGATGCACGGGGTCTTTCGAGCCGATGGCCTTGCCCGCGAGCTGTGAGCAGCGGTTGGCGATGACCTCGTTGATGTTCATGTTCGTGGAGGTGCCGGAGCCGGTTTGGTAAATATCGAGCGGGAAGTGCGCGTCGAGTTTGCCGTCGATGATCTCGCGGGCGGCCCGCGCGATTAGGGTGGTGCGGGTTTCGTCGAGGCGGCCGAGCTCGAAATTGGCTTCGGCGCAGGCCCATTTGATGAGGCCGAGGGCGCGGATGAATTCACGTCCGAAGGTCTGGCCAGAGACCGGAACATTCAGGACGGCGCGCTGGGTGGAGGCGCCGTAGAGGGCGTCGGCGGGGACTTCCATGGCGCCCATGGAGTCTTTTTCGGTGCGGGTGGAGGACATGCCCGCACTTTGCACAAAGGGCGCGCGCGATGGGAAGCGTGATATGCGGCGCGGTCAGTCGCGCGGGCTGGCGGGGCGGCGGTGGTAGCGGTAGTTGCTGCGGGTGAGGGGGCTGCGCAGGCCGTTCTGGTCGAGCAGGGGATCGAGCAGCCGGCCGACGGCCTGGCGGGTGGCAAAGTCCTCAGTCTCGAGGGCGCGGGAAAAGCGGAAGTCGTGGCAGCCGAAGAGCAGCTTGAGCAGGACGTAGCCCATGGCATCATTGTCGCCGTCGTCCTCGAAGACATTCTGCGCGCGGGTGAAGTAGCGGTGGAGGGAGGCGCGCTCGCCGCGGTAGGCGCGGGCGAAGCGGCCGCTGGGATATTCGCGGAGGGTTTGCGCGAAGTCGTCGCGGTAAATGCCGGGGAAGGCACCGCCGTGTTCGTAGGAGCCAAACTCGAGGCTCCGGGATGGCGTGGCGCGGTGTTTCGAGGCGCGGTTTTTGGCGGCGGCGGACGCGGTGAAGAGCGCGAGACAGGCGAGGATGACGGACAGGGTTTTCACCGTCGTGGGCGGAGGGTCAGTGCCGGCCGTTGCCGTTGAGGTGGTGGCCGTTGGCACCGTTGGTGTGGGCGTGGGTGTGGCCGTTGGCGGTCTTGTAAAATTTGGTGACAAACATGGGGGGGAGATTTTGCAGGCAGTACTGGCTCTCGATGCGGGAGAAATGGCGGCAGTGGCCGACGAGTTCATTGGTGACCTGATAGATGATGAAGGCGGCGGCGGCGTGCGGGGCGAGGGAGTCGAAGGTGCTGCGGAGGAGGTCGCGCTTTTTGGCGGGCTCCAGGATGCTGAAGGGGATGCCGGAGACGATGTAGTCGCAATGCGGGTGGCCGCGGCGGGCGAGCTCGGCGGCGAGGGTGGCGCAGTCGGCGTGGAGGACGGTGACGCGGCGGTCGGCGCGGAACTGCTCGGTGAGGTGCTGGGCGAGCTCGGGGTCGAGTTCGAAGAGGAGGAGGTGGGAGTCGGGGTGCATGCGGCGCACGATTTCGCGGGTGTGGCAGCCTTCGCCGGGACCGTATTCGGCGATGACGCGGGGCTGGCTGAAGTCCATTTTGTCGGCGACCCGGCGGATGAGGGTGCGTGAGCTGGGGATGATGGAGGCGACCTGAAAGGGCCGCTGGAGGAATCGCTTAAGGAAAATTGCGCTCATGGAAAAAGGGGTGCCGCAGGGAAAATGAGGCGGCACTATTAGCGGCGGGCGGGGCATTGTCCAGCGCGGCGGTGCCTCGGGGGCGGGGCTTTTTTTGCCGGCAAACACGGGGCTTCGGCGGGCATGGCTTGCGGGTGGTTTTCGCCGCTGCTACCGTCCGCGCTTTCATGGCCGAATCTGCAAACAATCTCATCCAGGAATGTCCGACGTGCGGGGCGCTGATCGACGTGGCGGGCGAGGCGCCTTTTGCGCTGATGCACTGCCCGACCTGCGGCGGGGCGATGCGGGTGCGGCGGCAGTTCGACCATTTCGAGCTGCAGGAGCAGCTCGGCTCCGGCGGCATGGGGACGGTGTACCGCGCGCTGGATCAGAACCTGGGACGGCAGGTGGCGCTGAAGCTTTTGCAGCAGGAGCAGAGTACGAACCCGGAATTCATCGCGCAGTTTGCCAAGGAGGCGGCGATCACGGCATCGATCAGCCACCCGCATGTGGTGAAGGTGTACAGCACGGGGGTGGATCATGGGCTGGTCTATATCGCCATGGAGCTGGTGGACAAAGGGTCGCTGGACGATCTGCTGGCGCAGGAGGAAAAGGTGGGGGAGGTGCAGGCGCTGACCACGGGCATCCAGATCGCGCAGGGACTGAACGCGGCGCTGCAGCGCGGATTGATTCATCGCGATGTGAAGCCGGGGAACATTCTTTTTGCGAACGCGCACACGGCGAAGATCGTGGACTTTGGCCTGGCGGTGCTGATGGAGCACGCGGGGACGGTGATGGGCGAGGTGTGGGGCACGCCGGCCTATGTGGCGCCGGAGAAGCTGGACGCGCTGCCGGAAGATTTGCGGAGCGATATTTATTCGCTGGGGGCCACGCTTTACCACGCGCTGGCGGGGGTGCCGCCGTGCTCGCTGGAGACGAACCAGATGAGCGCGCTGCTGGAGGCGAAACGCAAGGTGCCGGGGCTGCGGACGGTCGCGCCGGAGGTCTCGGCGGCGACGGCTGCCGCGATCGACAAGACGCTGAAGATCGAGGCGGCGAAGCGTTTCCAGACCTACGAGGAGCTGATCGAGGCGCTGGAGTTTGCGCGCAGCGAGGTGATCGCGGCGGCGCAGGAAGCGGAAGCGGCGGAGGCGGCGGAGGCGGTGGCGGCGCGCGCGCCGGAAAAAGATCTGAGCTGGCTGACCTATGGGGTGACGGCGCTGGTGGTGGCGGTGGGGATCGGGGTGTTCAAAGTGCGCGAGCATCTGCGGCCGCGCCGGGTGGGGGTGGTGGCGGCGCTGGGGGGCGGGGGCATCGACGGCCGGTACCAGGCCGCGCGCATGCTGCTGGCGGGGAGCGACGGGCCCAAGGCGGCGGCGGCGTTTCGCGCGCTGGAGACGCTGCCGAATGTGCCGCAGCCGCGGCTGAACTGGATCACGCTGCACGCGGGTCTCGCGGAGTTTCTGGCCGGCCGGGTGGAAGAGGGGCGCGCGGATTTTGCGAAGATCGAGGGGCGCGGGATTTTTTCGACCGACCCGACGGAGCAACGGCTGGCGAATTTTTTCGTTGGGACGGCAAAGCTGGCGGCGAGCGGTGAAGCGGTGCCGCCGGCCGCCGTGCAAGCGCTGGAGCCGGATGGCGAGGAGGCCATCGCGCTGCTGGTCTGCGCGGCCAAGAACTGGGCGCTGCAGGATTTCGAGAGTGCGGGAGCGCTTTTCCGCGAGTTCACGGCGACGGCGTTGCCGGCCAAGGCAGCGTGGGTGGCGGACTACAAGGCGCTGGCGGCGCCGTTCGTGGCGGACTACGCGGTCTATGCGGCGGCGGCGCAACTGGTGACGGCCGCGGGCACTTTGGCCGAACGTGAGACGGCGCTCACGGCGGCGGTGGAAGCCCGGGCGAAGCTGAAGCTGCCGGGCGCGTTGGGCGAGCGGCTGGCAGCGGTGGCCAAGGATTTGCAGGAGAAAATAACCGCCGAGAAAGACGCGCTCGCGACGAGGATGTCGGCCACGGACGCGGCGGATGCCAAGGCGCTCACCGAGATGAAGACGAAGCTGCTGGCGCTCTGCCAGCAGCACCGCTACGTGGAGGCCTACGCCATCGCCAAGGCGGTGTCCGTACAGGGCGAAAATGGGAAGAAGCTGGCCGCGGCGATGGTCAAAAAGACGGAATGGCTGGCGGGTTTCAAGGCGACCCTGATCGCCGACATCACGGCCATCGGCTACGCCGCGCCGCTGGTGAAAAAGAACGGCCTGCAGCTTGCCGGCGGCGCGCGCCGCGCGAATGACATGCAGGTCGAGATCGTCTCGCAGTTTGGCAGCGTACCGGTGCCGTGGACCGACCTCTCGAATGAATGCGTCTTCGCCATGGGCCAGTCCTTTCTCCGCGCCGCGCTCCCGCCGGACAAGCTGGCCGATCGCGCGTGGTATCTCGGGGTCTTCGCCTTCTTCAACGGCAAGGATGCGCAGGGTCGTGAACTGCTCATCCAGGCCAGTCAGGGGAAGGATGAGTACCGCGATCAGCTCGGGCTTTTCATCGGCACCGCGGAGTCGCAGTGAGGCGGCGGGTCACGCGCGCGGGGCTTCGAGAAAGGCGAGCGCCTTGTCGTAGCTGCACCGCTGGAGGTAGTGCGCGAACTGCGGATCGGTGCCGGGCGGAAGCTGCGCGGCGAGCGTGGTGATGCGCTCGGAGACGACTTGCAGCGCGGCCAAGTGCGCCGCGGGGTCGCGCTGGTAAAATGCGCGGTCGGCGATGAGGGCGAGCCGGGCTTTCAAGGCGTCGGCCAGGGGCTGCAAGGCGGCGGCGGAAGCAGTCACGGCGGGGGGCGCGGCCACGCTCAGCGCGCGGATTTTCGGGGCGCTTTGCTCTCGGCGCGGAGCTGGCTTTCGGCCTCGATCCAGTCCTGATGCTCGTCGCCCGGCAGCGCGTGCTGGCGGCGCTTTTCGGCGACGAAGTAGGCGCGCAGCGCCACGTCGTCGGTGGTGAAAGCCGGCGTGCGGGCCGGGGCCGGTTTGGCTGTGCGCCTCGGTGCAGCGACGGCCTTGGCGGACGGCCTGGGTGCGGCGGGTTTTTTGGCACCGTTAGGTGCGGATGCGGCGGCGGCTGGTTTCGCGGCGCGCCTGGCCGGAGTGGCGGGTTTGGCGGTGGTGTCTTTCTTGCCCATAATCTTCGGAATGGTGTGTAGTCGAGCTGCGCATGCTCTGGGGAAGATTCCGCTGCTATCGCGCCGCGGAATGAAGAACGGCGCGGAGAATACGTTTTTTGCGCCCGCCGTAAATGAGGAAATTTCCGGGTCCACACCAGCCCGCCATTTCGCCCTTCGGAAAAAATCCTGCTCCCGTTTGCGTGAGTCCGCGGATTTCAGACCTGGAGAGTAGGGGGGTCGAACCCCTGACCTCGTCATTGCGAACGACGCGCTCTACCAACTGAGCTAACTCCCCGTCTGAAATCAGGCCGCGAACTATTGCCGGAATGGGCAGAGCGGCAAGCGAAAATTCGGCTCGGGGCTGACAATTCGCCCGGCTTCCGCTATCGCTCGGTCATGCGCCGACTCCTTCTCCTCATCGCCGTTTTTCTCACCGCGTTTCCGGCCCTGGCCGATGACAAGGCGGACGCGGTCAACAAGCTCATTCCGTGGCTGCTGGATGAAACCGCGGCGCTGAAAGGCATCCGTTTCGCCGATGTCATCGCTGCCACTTCGGGAAAAAAGGTGATCGCCATAGATCCGAAGGACCAAGACGACCAGCGCGTGCTCGCGCAGATCGGCACGGCGCTCGATGCCGTGCTCGTAGCGATGAATGCGCCCGACAGCAAGACGCGCGGGGTGAAACGCGTGAACGAGATGAGCAGCAAATTCGAGGACGCAATTCACGAGAAACTGAACGCCGTGCCGGGCTTGGAATGTGCGGTGCCGGTGACGAAGGCGGGCGCGCATTTGCGCTCGGGCTACCCCGACCTGCGGCTGGTGGACAAGGCGACGGGCCGTGTATTCTACCTCGACCCAAAGCTCTTCGCGCAGGGCAGCAAGACCAGCGCGCTGCGGACCTTCTATTTCGAACCGAAGCGCGAGACCAACAAGGTGAACGATGACGCGCGCCACCTCCTCATCGGCATCGAGCATGAACGCGATGCGGAGGGCGTCGTCCGTTTCACCCACTGGGAGCTGCTCGACCTGGCGGCCTTCCGCGTGAAGTTGAAAGCGGAATTTGAGGGCAGCAACGCCGACATGTACCGCCCGGACGCGGTGGTGGGTGCGGGGCCGAAGTAGGCGCACTTTTCCTTTCCCTCGCGCGCGGGGATGCGGCAAGTTCGCCGCCCTTTTTATGAACCCTGAAATCCGCGTCCGTTTCGCCCCTTCGCCCACCGGCTACCTGCATGTTGGCGGGGCGCGCACGGCATTGTTCAACTGGCTTTTCGCGCGGCACCACGGCGGAAAATTCATCCTGCGCATCGAAGACACCGACCGTGCGCGGCACAACGACGCAGCCGTGCAGGTCATCTACGACGGGCTGCGCTGGCTGGGGTTGGACTGGGACGAAGGACCGGAGGCGGGCGGCGATTGCGGGCCGTATTTCCAGAGCGACCGCGAGGCCGTTTACCAGCGGTATGCGGATCAGCTCAGCGCCGCGGGCCGCGTGTATGCGGATGAAAACGGGGCGCTGCGTTTCCGGCTGCCGCGGATGCCGCTGGTGTTTGAGGACATGGTGTGCGGGCGCATCGAGGTGGATCGCAGCAAGTCGCAAAACCGCGAGGGCGAGCAGGAGGCCGACATGACCATCCGGCGAGCGGATGGCGGGTGGATTTTTCATTTCGTGAACGTGGTCGATGACATCGCCATGCGGATCACGCACGTCATCCGCGGCGAGGATCACCTTTCCAATACGGCGAAGCATCTCGAGCTGTACCAGGCGCTCGGCGTGGAGCCGCCGCGCTTCGGGCACATCCCACTCATATTGAACAAGGACGGCTCGAAGATGAGTAAGCGCGACACGGGCGCGAGCATCACCAGCTACCTCGAGGGCGGCTACGTGCCGGAGGCGGTGCTGAATTACTTCTGCCTGCTCGGCTGGTCGCCCAAGGACGACCGCGAGATCATGCCGCGCGAGGAGATCGTCGCGCGTTTTGACCTGGCGAATGAGAACCGCAAGGGCGCGCACTTCGATCTGGCGAAGTGTGACTGGTTCAACGCGCAGTATCTCGCGC
>JANPHJ010000227.1:0-7832 GCA_031424395.1 Chthoniobacter sp. | reverse complement strand
GCGCCAGACGGTGTGCTGGATGCCGTCGGGCGCGGTGAAGTCGTAGAGCGGCGCGGTTTTCAAAGCCCCGGCGGTGAGGGCGTCGATGGCCTCGGAGTCGCGGTAGGTGAGGAAGACGGGGCCGGTGTCGGCGCTGAGCGTGCCGATGAGGCGGGTGCGGTCGTTCTCTTTGTCGGGACGGGTTTTCTCGTGCTTTTTGATGATGTCGCGCTCGTAGTCCTCGATGTGGCAGACGGCGGCGAGGCCGGTCTGCACATGCGCGCCCATGCGTTGCTGGTAGAGGTAAAGGCAGGGCTCGGTCTCGCGGATGAGCGCGCCGCTTTTTTGCAGGGCGAGGAAGTTTTCGCGCGCTTTTTCGTACACCGCATCGCTGTAGGGATCGGTGTCGGCGGGCAGGTCGATCTCGGCGCGATCGACGCGGAGCAGAGTCTGCGGATGGCCGGCGGCGAGGGCGGCTGATTCCGCGCGGTTGACGACGTCGTAGGGGACGCAGGCCACTTCGGCGACGAGTTCGGACGCGGGACGGAGGCCGGTGAAGGCTTGGATACGGAGCATAGGGCGGAGAGGAAAGGGGATTCCCCGCCGCGGCGCAAGATAGGACGTGGCGCTCAGTTCACGTAGGCCGCTTCGTTCGAGAAGAGGAGGGCCTGCGCGTAGGTTTCCCACGGGGTGAGCGGCTTGCGCTCGACGAGTTCGCCTTCGTTCTGAATGGCCTTCGTCCCGTCTTTGTAGCCGTTCTTTTTCATCTCCCCGCGCTTGGCATTCAGCTTCGCGTTGAGCTTGGGATCGGCGGGCGCGGCGAGCAGCGGCTGCGCCTTCATCTCGGTACCGACAAACTGCATGGCCGTCTGGATTTCCGGCGGGCGCGGGTTGCGCTGGAAGATGACGCGGTAGAGCGCGATGACGCGGGCGAGGTCGTCGCTGGCCCCGGAGATTTCGCGGCGGGCGATGATGCGGCGGGCGACATCCACGGCCATCGGGCTGTTCATCAGGAAGAGCGCCTGCTGCGGGACGATGGTGGTGGCGCGTTTGCTATTCGGCATGTCCGGGTCGCTGAAGTCGAAGCTCTGCATGAGTTCGGGCAGGTTGCCGCGATCGATGTAGCCATAGACGGAGCGGCGGTAGCTGTAGGGTTCGTCGGTGAGATTCACGGGCTGGCCGCCGAGGGTGCGGTCGAGTCGGCCGCTGAAGACGAGGAGCGAATCGCGCATGGCTTCGAAGTCGAGCCGGCGGATGTTCGCGCGCCAGAGCAGGCGGTTTTGGGAGTCGATTTGCTCGTACTGTTTGTTCGTGTCGCTGCTCTCCTGATAGACGCGGGAGAGCATGATGACGCGGTGCAGTTTCTTCAGCGACCAGCCGCTTTCCATGAAGTAGGACGCGAGGTAGTCGAGCAGTTCGGGATGCGTGGGCGGCTCGCTTTGCGTGCCCAGATCGTCGGGCGTGCGGACAAAGCCCTCGCCAAAATGGTGCATCCACACGCGGTTCACGACGACGCGCGCGGTGAGCGGGTTCGTCTTCGCCGCAATGCAGCGCGCGAGGTCGAGGCGGCCGCTGCTGTCCTTGGCGAAAGGCGCAGCCCTGCCCTCGGGCGAAAGCACTTCGAGGAAGCGACGCGGGACGACTTCGCCCTTCGTCTCGGCCTGGCCGCGGATGAAGACGGCGGAGTCCTTCGGCTTGGGCAGGTCGGCGAGCACCATGGCGCGGACGGGCGCGCCCGAGTTGGTGAGCTGGAGTTCGTTGATCTTGGCAAAGGCGAAGCCCGCGCGATTGGTCATCTGCTGCGGCCACCGCGCCACGGCGTCGCGCAGATGCTCGGTGTCGAGGGTGCCGGCGGCGTCGATGTGAAAGGGCATCTCCACGAGCTGCGCGAGCGCCGCGTCGAAGCCGGGCACGGGCAGCGCCTTGGCCTCGGACGCGGCCTTGAGGTAATCCTTCGCCTTCGTCTCGGCGGTGGCAAAAAGCTTTGCGTAGATGTCCGCCACGTCCTGCAGAGATTGCGGCTTGGCATCCTTGAACGCCGCAGCGACGAGCGGGTTCAAATTCTTCACCCGGCCTTTGCCGCTCGCCATCTCGGCGATGACGCCTGCGGCTTTGTCGGGAAAATCCGACGACTCCAGTTCCATGAACATCTTGAACGGGGCGCCGACCGGATCGTTCGGGCGCACGGTGCGCGCCACTTCCTGCAAGAGCTGCGGATCGAGTTTGTGTTTGGCGATCAGCTCGATACGTGCCTTCAGCTCCTCCTCACTCGCCTTGGCCCCCTTGCGGCGGCCCGCCATCATGTATGGCCCGGGACTGGTGCGAAACTTCGCCGTTTCCTCGCCGATGACGCGGTAGTAGGTGGCGCGGTTTTCCGCCTCGATCTCGATGAATTTCTTTTGGAAGTCCGCGGACTTTTCCGCCGAAGGCATGGCGATCACCGGTTTCTCCGCGGGCTCCGTGCTGCTCGCGAAGACGCCGTGCAGCGCGTAGTAATCCTTCGTTGGGATGGGGTCGAACTTGTGGTCGTGGCAGCGCGCGCAGGCGACGGTCAGGCCGAGGAAACCTTTCGTCACCGTGTCGATGCGGTCGTTGATGACGTCGTTCTGATTTTGGAACCGCTCGCCGACGGTGAGGAAACCGAGCGCGGCCATGCGCGCGTCGTCGGGTTTGATGTCGGGGAGTTTGTCGGCGGCGAGCTGCTCGGTGATGAACTGATCGTAGGGCTTGTCGTCGTTGAAGGCTTTGATGACGTAGTCGCGATACGTCCAGGCGTAGGGGAAGCGGTAGTCGAGTTTCTTGTTATTCTTGTCGCCGCCGATGGTGTCGGCGTAGCGCGCGGTATCGAGCCAGTAGCGGCCCCAGCGCTCGCCGTAGGCGGGCGAGGCGAGCAGGCGCTCGATGACTTTGGCAAACGCCTGGGGCGTGTCGTCGCTCATGTAAGCCTGCACTTCCTGCGGCGTGGGCGGCAGGCCGGTGAGGTCGTAGCTGGCGCGGCGGAGCAGCGCTTCCCGGCCGACATCGGGCATGGGCAGCATTCCTTTCTCCTCGATCTTCGCGAGGATGAAAGTGTCCACGGCGGTCCGGCACCACGCGCGGTTCTTGACGGCGGGCTGCGCGGGCTTGGTCACGGGCTGGTAGGCCCAGTGGTGGCGGGCGGTGTCGGTCAGGCCGGTAAGTTTGCTTTTCACCTCGTCTTTGCGCGGATCGGGCGCGCCCATTTTCACCCACTCGGTGAGCGCGGCGATCTGCGTGTCGGTGAGTTTGCCGCCGTCTTTGCTCGGCGGCATTTGCAGGTCTTTGTCCTGGTAGTTGATGGCCTTGATGAGCGGGCTGCCGGCGGGATCACCGGGCTTGATCGCCGGGCCGTCTTCACCGCCTTTGAGCACGCCCTCGCGCGTGTCGAGCGTCAGGCCGCCCTTGGACTTTCCCTTTTCGAGGCTGTGGCACTTGTAGCAATTGTCCGCGAGGATCGGGCGGATTTTGCTCTCGAAAAAAGCGGCCTGTTCTTTCGTGGGCTCGGCGGTGACCGCAGCAAACGCGGGTGCGCTGGCGGCGGCGAGCGTGGCGAGGAGGAGGGAGCGCATGGCGGCTTAGGCGATGAGTTCTTTGACGACGTTGCCGAAGTTGTCGGTGAAGCGGAAATCGCGGCCGTTGTAGCGGAAGGTGAGCTTCGTGGGGTCGAAGCCCAGCAGCGCCATGATCGTCGCGTGGAAGTCGTGGATGTGGACTTTGTTTTCCGCCGCGCGCGAGCCGAACTCATCGGTCGCTCCATAGGCCGTGCCGCCTTTCACGCCGCCGCCCGCCATCCACGCGCACATCGCGCGGCCATTGTGATCGCGGCCGGGGAATTCGTTGCCATTGCGGTCGCGCACCACGGTGCGGCCAAACTCGCCGCCCCAAATCACCAGCGTGGAGTCGAGCATGCCGCGCTGTTTGAGATCCTTGAGCAGGGCCGCCGCCGGGCCGTCCACTTCGCCGGCCTTTTTGGTAAGCGCCTCGTCCAGCTTGTTGTGGTGATCCCACCCGCCCGCGCTGACCTGCACAAAGCGCACGCCGCGCTCCACCAGCCGCCGCGCCACCAGCATTTTCGCGCCGAGGTCGGTCGGGCCATAGAGGTCGCGCATGGCCTGCGGCTCCTTGTTGATGTCAAAGGCCTCGGTCGCCTCCGTCTGCATTTTGAAGGCCATCTCAAACGCCTCGATCCGCGCCTCGAGCTGCGCGTCCTTTTGCAGCGCCTGCGCGTGCGCCTCATTGAGCTTGTGGACGAGGTCGAGCTGCCGCCGCTGACGGTCCTGCGGGGTGAACTGGTTGCTGATATTCAGCAGCACCTCGTCCAGTTTCATCTTCGAGCTGTAGTTCACATTGCAGCCTTGGAAAACCCCCGGCAGGAACGACGCCTGCCGCCACTCCGGCTTGCCGCCGAGCGTGATAAAGCCGGGCATGTTTTGATTCTCCGAGCCCAGCCCGTACACCACCCACGAGCCCATGCTCGGCTTCGGCAGTTGCAGCGAACCCGTGTTCATAAACCGCTGCGCGACCTCATGCGCCGGGATGTCCGTCCACAGCGAGCGGACGATCGCCATGTCATCGATGCACTCGCCAAGCTTCGGGAAAACGGAGCTGACCGGGAGGCCCGACTTGCCCATCGGCGTGAAGGTGAACGGCGAGCCAAACGCCAGCCCGTCGTGACCCGGAATCGTCTTCCCGTCGAACTTCGTCAGTTCCGGTTTCGGGTCCCACGTATCCACCTGCGACGGCCCGCCTTCGGCGAAAATGTGAATCACCGCCTTGGCCTTCGCGGCAAAGTGCGGCGCGTGCGGGGCCAGCGGCGTCAGCGCCGGAGCCGTGCCGGCCGCCTCCGAGCGCAGGTCGAGCCCGAGGATGCCCGCGAGGCTGAGCGCGCCCATGCCCATGCCCGTGCGTTCGAGAAACTGCCGGCGCGTGAAGATCAGATTATCCAGCGAAGGCGAATGTTCGCGGCGGTATTTTTCGGTGCAGGAGCAGGCAGGGTCAGGGTTCATAGGGAGGACGGGTGTGACGAAGTTTCGTCACAGATAGAAACAGCGCAAGGGCGGGAAATTTGCCCTTATTTTTCAGGAAATTGTTCGCTTCGTAAAACACCGCCGCGCCCCGGTCGGGTTGTGGATGGTGGATGGTCACTGGCATCACCAGCGGTTACCCGTTCGGGCTGGGGCGGCGTTTTCGTTGGCCCGACTCGCACAAGGCTGCCGGATCATGCGCGAACCGAAAAAAGGGCGCGGATTGCTCCACGCGCATTTTGTCGGTTTGTGTCGTCTGCCGGTCATCGCTGGATGCGCGCGGAGCCGCCTTGGGCAAAGGCGCGCACCTGATCGACCGTGGCCATGGTGGTGTCGCCGGGGAAGGTGGTGATGAGGGCGCCGTGCGCCCAGCCGAGCTTGACCGCGTCTTCGGGGGTCTCGCCGTTGAGCAGGCCGTAGAAGAAGCCGGCGGCATAGCCGTCGCCGCCGCCGATGCGGTCGATGACGTCGAGTTCTGCGGTGGGGGCGTTGTAGGTTTGGCCGTCGATCCAGGCGACGGCGCTCCAGGTGTGGCGGTTGGTGGAATGGACCTCGCGCAGGGTGGTGGCGACGACTTTCACCTGCGGATGCTTTTTGGTGACGTTGTCCATCATGCTGACGAAGGCGCTGGAATCGACCTTGGATTTCGCTTCGACCGAGGGGCCGGGGATGCCGAGGCCGAGCTGGAGGTCTTCCTCGTTGCCGACGAGGACATCGACGTTTTTCACGATGCGGTCGAGCACCTCGACGGCGTGCGCGTGGCCGCCGACGATGTTCCAGAGCTTGGCGCGATAGTTGAGGTCGAAGGAGACGATGGCGCCCGCCGCTTTCGCCGCCTGCATGCCCTCGATGATGACCTCCGCGGTGGTCGGCGAGAGGGCCGCAAAAATGCCGCCGCTGTGAAACCAGCGGACGCCGCCGGCGAAGATGGCTTTCCAGTCAAAGTCCCCCGGCTTGAGCTGGCCGGCGGCTTCGTTGCAGCGGTTGTAGAAAACCACCGGGGCGCGGACGCCCTGGCCGCGGTCGCTATAGACGGTGGCCATATTGGGGCCGTGGACGCCGTCGTGCTTGAAGTTTTTGTAGAAAGGCCGCACGCCCATGGCGCGGACGCGTTCGGCGATGAGGTGGCCGATGGGGTAGTCCACCATGGCGCTGGCGATGCCGGTCTTGAGGCCGAAACAGTCGGCGAGATTGGCCGCGCAGTTGAACTCACCGCCGCTGACGTGGATGTCGCAGTGCGTAGCTTTGCGGAAAGGGATGAGGCCGGGATCGAGGCGGTGGATGAGGGCGCCGAGGGAGACAAAGTCTAGTGCGCCGCTGGCGGGGATGTTCAGGCCGTATTTCATGGGATAAGGTGTGAGTGGTGGGTTGAGGTGGTGGTTTTGCCAAACGGCGTCCGCCAAAGCGGCGGCGAGGGGCGCGGACTATGGGCAAAACCGTCCGCACTTGTCTTCAAAAAAAAAGGGCCGCGCCGCGGATGGGTCGCAGGCGTCCCGTCCTGGCCGGGAAACTGCGCCGGGCCCGGCTGTTTCCCGGTTGACGCCCCGGCGGGGTTCGCTTACCTCTCCGCCGCGCAATTTGCGAACGGCGGAGTAGCCAAGTGGGAAGGCCGGGGTCTGCAAAACCCCTACGAGTGAGTTCGACTCTCACCTCCGCCTCGCAAGCGCCGCGCGGCCTACTACGGGCTCCAGGAAAACATGCTGCGCATTGCGGTTCCGTGGGTGGCGGCGAAGTCCGGGCTGGGAGCGGTGACGACGACGGCGACACGTTCGCGCGCGTTCCAATCGACGATGGCGACGGAGGTGGTGAAGCGGCGGCCCTGCGCGGCGTAGGTGAAGGTGAACTCGCGGCTGGGCCGGGTGCCGAGGGTGAAGACGTTGGCGGCATCACCTTCGAGTGCGGGCTCGGCGGCGTCGGGCGGCAACTGGCTGCGGCACCACTTTTCGAGATCCTCGGTCTCGCCGTCCCTCGGCGGCTGACGGGTGCGGACGCGGAGTTGCATGACGGTGGCCTGGAGTCCGGCGGGATAGAAGCTGACGGAGTTACCGCCGCCACTGACCGTCCATTTCTGCGGCGGCTGGAAGGCGATCTTTTTTCCTTCATCAGTGAAAAGGACAATCGGGATCTTGATGCCTTCGAGGTCGCGAAAGGTGTGCGCTGGAGTGAGGTCGAGCGCTTTGCCGGGGAAGGGCGCGAGGGTGCCGACGAGGGCGAGCAGAGTCGTGAGGCGGAGGTGTTTCATGGGTTAGCGTTTGACCCACTGTCCGCGCTCGTAGGTGCGGGCGACGCGGAAGCCGGGCGGGTTGTGGTCCTGCAGGTTGGTGTCGTAATACCAGCGGCGGTTGGGCGGGCTGTAGCTGGCGGCATTCCACGGGCCGGTGGCCTGCGCGCTGTTGAAGATCAGGGCGAAGGCGCCATAGACGGTGAGGAAGTCGCCGGACCAGTCCTCGTGAAAACGGGAAAAGTTTTCGATGCCGCCGCTGTAGGACGCCGTGGTGGTGGGGACACTGCCGGCGACGATGGCGGTGTTGATGGTCGTGCTGGAGGCGGTACGGCTGCTGAGGCCGAGCAGTGAGTTGGCGTCGTTCCAGGCGTTGGAAAGGACGTTTACGGCATCGGCGACGACGGCGGAGGAAATGAGATTGTAGCCGGAAACCTTGGGACTGGGGTTGTCCACTGGCGGGACGTAGGTGGTGGTGGTGTTGGACGCGGGCTGGGTGCTGCTCGTCGTGCCGGTGTTGTAGTCGCCCTGAATGTAAGCGGTATGGGGAGTGACGAACCACAGGCCGCAACTGGGGAGCGTGGCCCCTT
>JANPHJ010000226.1:0-2510 GCA_031424395.1 Chthoniobacter sp. | reverse complement strand
ATGGTGTGCTGGAGCCGCGCGGGCGCGAGCTTGGCCAGCCGCTCGGCGAGGCGGATGGCGGGCTCGGTGGTGGTGTTGAAAAAGGACGGGTAGAAGGCGACCTGCCGCATCTGCGCCGCCACGGCGTCGATGATCTCGGTGCGGCCGTAGCCCACGTTCACGCACCACAGGCCGGCCAGGCCGTCGAGGAGCTGGCGGCCCTGCGCGTCCTGCACGAAGACGCCGCTGCCGGAGACGATGACGTGCGTGCCGTGCGCGTGCATCTCGTCGTGATTGGTGAAGGGGTGGAGGTGAAAGCGCTGGTCGAGCTGCTGGAGTGGAGTCGGGGTGCTTGCCATGCGGTCAATGAACCATAAACCTGCGCGTTTCCGCAAACTCATGGCGCAGATTGTTTCATCCACCGCCGACCTCGCACCGGGCGATGACAGCTCCGCCGGGCTCGAGCTCTCGACGCTGCAAATCGACCGCATTCGCTCGGCCGATGACCCGCTTTTTGAAAGCGCCTACGCGCCGCTGTGGGCGGAGTTTGGCGCGAAGGACGAGATGGAATTGCGGGCGACGCTCGGCCAGCGCTTCGGGCTCGCGCCGCGCCTGCTCTACGAGCTGGTGCTGGTGCGGCGCGCCGGGGAATTCATGGCCGCGCGCGACCACACGGCCACGGTCGATGGCGGCGGGGCGGTGGTGCATCTCTCGCACAATCTCATCGCGCCCGGTGCGCGGCGCACGGGGCTGGCCGGATGGCTGCGGGCATGGCCCATCCAGGCCGCGCGCGAATGTCTGGCGGCCCATGGCGCACCGGCGGATGCACCCGTGACGCTGCTCGCGGAGATGGAATACCTCACGGCGGACGACCCGGCGCGGTCCATCCGGCTGCGCGCGTACGAGCGCGGCGGATTTCGGAAAATCGACCCCGCCGCCGTGGCCTTCTATCAGCCGGACTTCCGCGCGCCGGAGGTCATCGACGCGACAGGCGGGCCACGGCCGCTGCCCTTTCAGCTCGTAGTGCGGCAGGTCGGGCGCGAGGCCGAGCCGACCATCTCGGGACGCGAAGTGCGCCGCCTCGTCCGCGCGTTGTACGCCATCTACACGCCGCAGTTTCGCCCCGCCGACCTGGCGCATCCGCTGCTCGCGCTCGACCGTTTTCCCGCCGCCGACGCCGTGATCGCGCTGCTCCCACCGACCCAATGCTGACCGCTTTTTACCATCCCGGCTACGCGATCCCGCTCGGCGACCACATCATGCCGATCCGGAAATTCGGGCTCGTCGCCGACGGCCTGCGCGCCGCGGCGGATGTGCGGCTCGTCCAGCCCGCGCCTGTGACCGAGGAGGATTTGCGGCGCGTGCATACGGCGGAATACCTCGCTGCCGTCCAGACCGGCGAGCCGCGGGAACTCGCGGAGTCGCAGAAATTTCCGTGGTCGCCGGAGCTGTATGCGTCGGTCTGCCTGACCGGCGGCGGCTGTCTCGCGGCGGCGCGGCAGGCTTTGCGCGACGGTGTTTCCGCGGCGGTCGTGAGTGGATTTCATCACGCCTGCGCGGACCACGGCGAAGGCTTCTGCACCTTCAACGGCCTCATCGTCGCGCTCGATGCGCTGCACGCCGCGGGCGAAATCCGCACCGCCGCCGTGCTCGACATGGACCTGCATTACGGCAACGGCACCGCGCAGCTCGTCGCCCCGCGCCCGCACCTTTTCGCGCTGTCGCTTTATGGGAATGACTACTGGGACCACTGGTGCTATCGCGACGTGACCGAGCGCCACCACGAGGACGGCGAAAACCACCGCTCTTTCGCCCTGCCCGCCGGCTGCGACCGCGCCACGCTCCTGCGCATAATGGACGCCACCCTGCCGCTCATCGCCGACCAGCGCCCTGACCTCCTGCTTTACCAGGCGGGAGCCGATCCGTATTTCGAGGATCCATTCTCGCCGCTCGCCCTCGATCACGACGACCTGCTGGCGCGGGACCGGCGGGTCTTTGCGTTCGCGAAAGAGCACGCGATTCCCGTGGCGTGGGTGCTCGCCGGCGGCTACACGAGCGACGTGCGCAAAGTCGTGCGCGTGCATCTCAATACGTTCCAAGCGTGGCGGGAGATTTATGGCGGGTGAGCCGCGGCGCAGTCCGGGCGATTTGTCCGTCGTCCTGCCGGACGTAGCCGCAGGCGATGTCGGGGCTGCGGTTAAATCCGCCGTCGCCGCTGCAGCCGCATGGGCGCGCACACCTTTGCCCGAGCGGATCGCGCGGCTGCGCGTGGCGCAATCCGCGCTCGCCGCGGCGAAGGACGAACTGGCCCGCGGCATCGCGCTGGAGACAGGCAAGCCGCTGACCGAGGCGTTCGGCGAAGTGGGCGCGGTGGTGGCGAAGATTGACCTGACGATCGGCGACGCCGAGCGCTG
Organism: Chthoniobacter sp.; assembly: GCA_031424395.1. Taxonomy (GTDB): domain Bacteria; phylum Verrucomicrobiota; class Verrucomicrobiia; order Chthoniobacterales; family Chthoniobacteraceae; genus Chthoniobacter. The sequence goes on along the minus strand of JANPHJ010000226.1, from coordinate 117 downwards.
GCTGGCGGAGGAGGGGAACCTCGGCGGGCCGCATCCGGCCTTGATCCGGCGGCGGTCGCGCGGGCCGGCGGCGGTGGTTGGGCCGTTCAATTTTCCGCTGCACCTCGGGCACGGCGC
>JANPHJ010000225.1:0-10345 GCA_031424395.1 Chthoniobacter sp. | reverse complement strand
GATGCGGGCGAAGCTTTCGGCGACGACGACCTGGACGCCCGCGGCACCCATCGCGATGGGGGCGTGCTCGCGGGAGCTGCCGCAGCCGAAGTTGCGGCCGGCGATGACGATCTGGTAATGGGTCTTTAGCTCGCCCGGCTGGATGAATTTCACGGGATACTGGACATCGGGCAGACCGATAAGGGCATAGCTGCCGAGCTTCTCGTATTCCTCAGCGATGGTCGGCACGAGAGTAAGATACTGCGCGGGGATGATCTGGTCGGTGTCGATGTTATCTTGGCAGACAAAGACGGGGCTGGTGATGGTGGCCATAGGTGTGTCGGGTTAGGAGTTAGATGCGGGCGCGGCTTTTGGCTAGTAGCGGAATTTGGGTTTGGGGCCGGGGGCTGGACTGTTATCGGGCAGGGGCATGGGAATGTCGTTCACGTCGAAAAGGGGGCCGCCGGGGGTGGGGCGGATGGTGTTTTGCTTGGGGCGGCCGGAGAAGAACTGCGGGTTGCGGGCGTTGTTGCCGGCGAGTTTGGGGGAGGGCGTGGTGGGTGGGGCGGGCGGGGCGAGCTTGAGGTCGTCGCTGGAGACGTAGCCGCCGAGGCCGGCATCGGTCATCACATGGCAGAAGCCCCAGGTGCTTTCGAGCATGGTGACGATGGTGCCCTGGGCGAGCGTGGTGTCGGGGCCGAAACTTTGCGCGGGGCCGTATTTGTAAAAGGCGGTCTTCGGCGCGGTGACGATGTAGCGGGTGCCGGATTTCACCTGCTTCGTGGCGCACGCGCCGAGCGCCAGCGCCGTGAGGAGCGGGAGCAGGGTGAGCGCGCGGGGATGGGGCATGATGAACTATCGGCCAAGGAGCCGGGGATGCGACAGGGTTCCTCGCCCGTGCGTTCAACTGACGTATTCCCGGGGGTCGGTGATGCGGCCGGTGAGGGCGCTGGCGGCGACGGTGTAGGGGCTGGCGAGAAAGACCTGCGATTCCTTGCTGCCCATGCGGCCGGGGAAGTTGCGGTTGGTGGCGCTGATGCACTTGAGGGCGGTGTTCATACGGCCAAAGGTATCGACGGGGCCGCCGAGGCAGGCGGCGCAGGAGGCGTTTTCGGTCATGCGGACGCCGGCGCTTTCGAGGATGGACCAGACGCTGACGCCGTCCCAGAGCGTGTCTTTCAACTCCTGCACGACCTTCGTCGTGGCGGGCACGCCGAAGGTGTCGATCTTCACGGTCTTGCCTTTGACGACGTGGGCGAAGGCGAGGAAGTCGCTCGTCTTCCCGCCGGTGCAGGAGCCGATGTAGGCGCGGTCGAGGGTGACGTTCATTTCCTTGGCGAGCTTGCGCTGGCCGGGGTCGGGGTGGCAGGCGACGGTGGGCTCGAGCTCGGAGAGGTTGAAAACTTTGTCGTAGATGAAGCGCTGCTCTTTCTCCAACTCGACGGGCTCGAACTCGCTCTTCGTGCCGTTTTCCGCGACGCGCTCGCGGACGTATGCGCCGGTCTTTTCGTCGTAGGGAAACATGGCGTTCTTGCCGCCGGCCTCGATGGCCATGTTGGCGATGGTCATGCGGTCATCCATGTTCATGGCGAAGACGCCCGGGCCTTCCCACTGCATCGCGCGGTAGGTCGCGCCGTCGAAGCCGATGTCGCCGATGACGTGCAGGATCACGTCTTTCGCCATGACGCCGGGCTGCATTTCGCCTTCGAGGAAAAAGCGCATGGATTCCGGCACTTTGATGAGCAGTTTGCCGGTGCCGAGGATGAAGCCCGCGTCGGTGTTGCCGATGCCGGTGGCGAACTGGTTGAACGCACCGGCCATGCAGGTGTGCGAGTCGGTGCCGAAAAGGATTTCGCCGGGCCGGGTGTGGCCCTTCCACGGAAGCGTGGTGTGGCAGACGCCGGTGTAGTTTTTCCCGTACTGCTGCTTGAGCTGGCCGCGCGAGGCGTCGAACTGCCAGTGGCCGTTCGGGTCATCGATCACGTCGTAGAAATAGGGCAGCCCCTGCTCGCGGGCGAAGTCGCGGAGGATGTCCACGTTGCGGTTCGACATCGAGTCGGCGGTGAAAATGTAGTGGTCAGGGATGATGACGAGCTTCTGCCGGTCCCACACTTTGGCATCCTGGCCGAACTCGCGTTTGAAGACGCCGATGGTGCCGGGGCCGCACACGTCGTGGGTCATCAGGAGGTCCACATTCACCCACACATTGTCGCCCGCGGCGACGTGCGCTTTGCCGCTGGCGCGGGCGAGGATTTTTTCGGTCAGAGTCATAAGGGCGGGGAGTATCCGCACGGGCTGCGGGGGTGGCAAATGGAATGTCGGTTCCTGCTCTTCGCCGCCGCGGATCAAGGGCAGGAGCAGTGGCAAACTCCCTGCTTTCTCGCCTGCCGTCGTAGCGCGACGCGATGAACGTAGCCCGGCACTTCAGTGCCGGGTGGCAGATGAAGACGGCTGCGTCGCGTAGCGACGTTTGAGCGCGGCCGTTTTTCAGCCGTCGCTTACGCGACGAAACCGTTTCACGCCAAGTCCCGGCACTAAAGTGCCGGGCTATAGTCACCTCGTCGCGATGCGACGGAAGAAGCCTGATCCCGCGCGACTGCCCAAGCTACTTCCCGCCAAGAACAAAGTCCGCGATTTGCAAAGCGGCGTCCGGTTTCGCGAGGCGGGCGATGCTTCGCTCCCACTGCCGCCACTCCGCAGCATCGTGGGCGAAAAGGCTTTCGATTTTCGCGGCGAGAGCGTCGCCGCTCGGGCAGAGGGCGCCGCATTCGTTTTCAAAAAGGAGCCGCGCATTGCCCTCCTCCTGCCCTGGCACGACGTGGGTGATGAGCATGGGCGTGCCGGCGGCGATGCTCTCCTGCACGGCCGCGCCGCCGGCTTTGCCAATGAGGAGGTGGTGAGTCATCAGCAGCTCCGGCATGCGCTCGGTCCAGCCGTGGAGTTCGAGCGGGCGGCCAGCGGCAGCCGCTGCGAGGCGCTGGCCCAAGGCTGGGTCGCGGCCGTAGGTGACAGTGAGGTGGAGGTCAGGGATTTGCAGCAGCCGGGCGACGATGCCGGGAGCCTGTTCAGGCGCGGCATTGACCATATAAAGGACGCGCGGCGGGGGCGGGGCGGCCCGCTCCGGGCGGTCGCGGGCGAAACGCGGGGGCACGGGAAAGCCGAGGACGCGGAGCTTTTCCGGCGGCACGCCGGCGCGCTCCATGACGCGGGCGCTGGCGTCGTTCGGGACGAGGAAGGTGTCGCTCGGCGCGCGGTGCCAGACGCTGTTGATGGTGACGGAGTCGGTGACGACGGTGTGAAAGGCGAAGGGTCGCGCCGTGGCGTCCGGGTAGAGCTGGCGGATGAGGTAGGCGTACAGCGGATAGACCGAGACCACGGCGACGGGCTTTTTCTCCGCGATGATCGCCGCGAAGGCCCGGCGCATTCTGCCCAAAAACGGCAGCGTGAGCGGGATGATAGGGAAGCGGTCGATGAGGCCGTAGAGGACGGCCCAGACGCGCGGGGCGCGGTTGATGAGCGCGAGGTAGTCGCGCCGCGAACGCTCATAGACAGCGCCGCCGGTGAGGGCGAAAAGGTCGAGCACCTCGGCGTTGGCCCCGCGCTCGGTGAGGGCGGCGTGGAGACCGCGCGCGGCGGCGTTGTGGCCCTCGCCATAGCCGGCGGTGAGGAGCAGGACTTTCGGCGGCATGTGGGGTGGAGTGGAAGGGCGGGCGCGGGTGCTTGGCAAGTGACAATGCTGGGCGCGCGGCAGTTTCCCGCGTTTGCCCGCTCGACAGCCGGGAGGACGCGTTCTAGTTTGCCGCCGCAAAACTTGCCCCCACTATGAAAAAGTCCGCCTTCACCCTCATCGAACTCCTCGTCGTCATCAGCATCATCGCCATCCTCGCGGGCATCGCCCTGCCGGTCTTTGGCAAAGTGATGGAACGCAGCCGCGCCACGAGCTGCGCCAGCAATCTCAAGCAGCTCGGCCTCGGCGTGGCCGCGTATCTGAACGACAACGACGAGCAGGTCTTCAAGGACCCGCCGGCGGCGGGCGCAGACTCATGGCCCAAGACCCTCCAGGCCAAATACGTCACCAACTGGAAGGTGTTCAAGAGCCCCTTCGACAAGCGGAACGATGCGAGCGGCGATGCCGCGCCGGTCAGTTACGGGATCAATAACAAGGTGCTGACCCAGCCGGGCAAGCCGGGGTGGGACGGAAATTTCTCCAAGCTCATAGCCCCCTCGCAGCTCATCATGATGGCGGCGGAAATGGATCCTGGGGTCGTCTCCACGCCGGTCTTCAAAGGTCTGGCCAATCAGAACGTGTCCCTCGCCCGCCCGACCGGGACCAAGCTCGGCACCCACAATGGCCGCTCCCAGATCAATGTCCTCTTCGCCGACAGCCATGTGGCCTCGATTAAGTTTGGGCCGGCCACCGACCCCGAGGCTTTTAACACCACCAAGACGGAAAGCGGCGGCACCTCGAACCCCTTGAACGGCGTCAACGCCAAGTGGGACCCGGTCAAGCCTTAGTCGCTCATATCACGGGGGCCGGGCTTAGCTAGTACGGGCCGGGCTTGGAAGCCTGTCCTTGCTTTGTTGCCGGTGCCGGCAATGCGGCCAAGGGCCTGAAGACGAGCCAGGCCACGGTACGGTGCCTGCCTGGCTGTTGAGCTAACGCACGTCCTCGAACCAACTGACCACCTTGTAATCCGAGATCAGTCCGCCGTCACCTAGGGCTTCATCATAGTGAACCGCCTGCACGCCGGTCATCGCCACGTTCCAGCCGACAAAGGATCCGTAAATGGTGTCGTCCGTGCCGCCGCCGACCATCGTTACATTGTAGCTGGGAGCATAGACAGTCCCCCGGAAAGCTCCGTTGCCGGCGATCTTCAGCAGTCCGGGATTTTGCGGCGAACCGTCGGCATTCTTCGGACGGTCCAGGCCGTAAACCTGAAAGTTCAGCGGTGAATTGGTATTGAGCACGCCTGTTCCGGTGATGTCGGCATCGCCAGCGACAAAGATGCGGACGTGGACTCCGGGAGCGACGACAATCTGCGCCTGACCGCTCAGGGAGATGTTGGAGTTCACGATAATCTGCGCGTAGGTGGCGCTGCCATTCGCCGCGCCGGCGATATTGAGCACCGCCTGGCCGGAGAGGTTGATTTGCGTGACGATGACTTGGGTCGGATTGCCCGCCTTGGCAGTGATGGTCGTCGAGCCATTGATCGTGCCCGGCGTGCCGGCGTCGGCGGTGACATTCGGACGCGTGACCGAGAAAATCTCCTGATAGAAGTCGTTTTGAATAGTTCCGGTGACATTGGAGGAGTTCAGCACCGTGCCGCCGTTGGTCGCGGCATTGCCGTAGATATGCGCGCTGCCGGCTTCGATGAGGAGGCCATTGGTCGCGATGTGCCCATTCTTCTGCCGCTTGGTCACATCATAGAAGCCGGCGGTGGACTTCGCGGGATCGCGGGAGTCATAGCTATCGACCACGATGTTCTGGTTGTTGAGGTTAATATCTTTAACCCCTAGCAGAGCCAGTCGGAAGGTGCCGACCGGCTTGACGATGGCCTCGATCAGACGCGTGGCCTGCGGCAAGACGCGCGCACCGGTGCGGTGGTCGAACTGGAGGTCGAATTTCCGCAGGCCCAGGTCGGCCTTGTCCCCGGCGGCGACGGCGCCACCAGGCAGATTGGCAATTCCCAGGCAGCGCACGCGGTACCATTGCTCACCGCTGGCATCGAGGAGGTAATCCGGAGCATCCACAGAAATCTTGCAGTAAGAGCGCTGGCCGCCCTCGCCCTCGCGGAGCAGCACTCGGGAAGTATAGTAGGACGCATCGGCGGAGATCAGCGCGGGGGCCGTGCCGCCGGAGGTGCTGGGGTCATTGGACCAATCCGCCCAGGCCGTCGCGGGCGCATAGAGGTCTTTGCGCATTTCATTGACCGCCAAGTCGATGCCCGACTCTGCGGCGAGCAGCGCTTCCTGCCAGGTGGCATTTTGATGCACCTGCCGGTAGCGGCCCTGCACGGAGAGGAAAGTAGCTCCGCCCACGGCCATGAGGATGGCGAGAAACATCAGGGCAACGACCATGGTCGAGCCGTTTTGGGTAGGAGTGCGGCGCATAGGGTAAAAGTTCAGCGTTTGTTACGAAGCAGGGTCGTTGCGAAAGTGGCGGTGCTGGCGCGGCGGTCGTTGGCACTGTTGCTCCAGAGTTGATATTTCGGGACAAAGGTGATCGAGACCTGGATGCTCTGGCCGAGATTCTGGAAGGTGAGTTGGAAGTCGGAAACATTGCTCGCCAGGATGGAGACGGCACCCGCTTCGCTCCGGCAGATGTTAGCGCCGCTCTTGTAGTAGCGGATTGTCCTGGGGGTCGGCCCGTAAACAGCGGTGCTGCCACTGATGCTGGGATTCCGCGGCGTGCCGTCGGTCTTGTAGTAGTCGGGAATGATGATGGTCAGTTCCGAGGCCGAGGTGGTCACTGAAAGGGCGCGGCGCAGATCCAGACCCATGTTATCCATCAGCAGCATCTGCTCGCTCTGGGCGATGATGTGATGGCGGCTCGCGAGAAAGCTCTTTTGCAAAGAAATGACGGCCGTGATCAGCCCCGCGCTGAGAATGGTGGAGATGCTCATGGCCACGAGCAGTTCCGTGAGCGTCCAGCCAGCGCGGTGCATGAGGTGACGGAAAGGGAGGTTGCGCATATCACCTTTTCCCCGGTTTGCCACCCACGTTTCCGCGTCCATTTCCTGGCGGCACCGGCGTGGCCGGTGCCGGCGTGGCACTCGGAGCGGGCGTGGCACTCGGAGCGGGCGTGGTGCTCGGTGCGGGGGTGCTGCTCGGTGCGGGGGTGCTGCTGCCGGTTCCGGCCCCGCCAAAGCCGGGCAGGTTCATGCGGCTGATGCCGCCGTTGGAAATCAGCGTCGTGGTGGCCCGCAGGCGGGCCCGGCCGTCCGAGCCGGTCCACCCGATTTCCAGATCTACTTTGGCGAGGCGCTGAGTATCGAGGCCGGTCCCGCTCAGCAACGTCACCCGGGTGCCATTGCTCAGCCGCTGCACCACCAGCTTTTGCGCTGCGGCTTCGTTCGGGTAGGCCGCCACAATCACCTTTTCAGTAAATTTGGCCAGCGGGGCGGAGGACCTTGGAACGGTGGCGTAGAGCGTGTCCTTGAGGTAAGCGGGATCAGAGATTTTCCGCCAGTCAGCCAGTCGGATTTGTTCCACCCGCTCCTGCAGCGCCAAGGTCGCCGCATTCGACTGCCGCGCGGATTGGACGAAGCGCAGGTGGGCGGAGTTCAGCAGGCCCACGGCGGCCATGCCGATCACGGCGATGGCGGCCCCGACGAGAGTCTCGGCGAGCGTGAAGCCCCTCTGGCGGCTACGGTTGTTGTGACTGAGCATAGTGCGAAGAACAGCAACTCCAATGCCGTGCCGGACGCGGAGCGCCCGCCCTGCGGTCACTCGGCCCGATCCGTGAAGCGGCAAGGCTTTTCCACGCAGGCCAGCAGGCGCTCGCGATATTCGTCGCGCGGGATTTCCAGCGCGCCAAAGGTCTCCAAATGCGGGGTGAGCCACTGGGTATCGAGCAGCTCGAAGCCCTGCGCGCGCAGCCGCATGACCAGTGCATGCAGCGCCACTTTGGAGGCATCGGGGACCTCGTGAAACATCGACTCGCCGAAAAAAGCCCCCCCCAGCGCCACGCCATACAGCCCGCCCGCCAGCCGCCCGTCCAGCCACGCCTCCACCGAGTGCGCGTGGCCGCAGCGGTGCAACGCCACGTAGCTGGCGATGATCTGCTCATCAATCCACGTCTCCTCCCGCGCCGCGCACTGCCGCATCACCGTTGCAAAAACCGTGTCGATGCGAATCTCGAATGCGCCTTTTTTCAAAGTCCGCCGCAGCCCGTGCGGCACGCGGAAGCCCTCGTCGAGCGGGATGATCGCGCGCGGATCGGGCGAAAACCACGCGATTTCGCCGTCCGGCGAGGCCATCGGAAAAACCGCGTTGCGATAAGCGTGGAGCAGCAGGTCCGCCGAAATCATGGGCCGTGTTTATCACCGAAGCCCGCGCCGCGCGCAATCGTCCGGCGCGCGGCACTTTCACCTTCACATCCCCGCCCCGCGCGCGCTATCAACACCGCCATGAAAGCCATCCTTGCCTCGATCGCGCTCGCCGGTGCGGGCCTCGCCTTTTCCGGTTGCGAAACCGACGTGCCCCCCGACCAGACCAAGCCGAACGCGGCCGAAAAGCTCGGCCGCGGCGTGACCGGCCACGGCACGCTTACGCAGCCCGACCGCTCGGCCGACCCCCTCATCCGCGAAAACACCCGTGTCGGCAATTAACGCCGTCACTCCGGCGTCGCGGATCGTCATCCTCGATTTCGGCTCGCAATCCACGCAGGTCATTGCGCGCCGCGTCCGCGAGTGCCAGGTCTATTCGCAGATCGTGCGCTGTGACTTGTCCGCGCAAAAAATCGCCGCGCTGCATCCTCGCGGGCTCATCCTGAGCGGCGGCCCTTCCAGCGTTTATGGCAAGGACGCGCCGCAGCCCGACCCCGCGATTTTCGACCTCGGCATCCCCGTCCTCGGCATCTGCTACGGCATGCAGCTCATGGGCCACCACCTCGGCGGCAAAGTGGAGCACAGCGCCCGGCGCGAGTACGGCAGCGGGCTGCTCCAGGTAAAAGAGCGCGCCTGTCCGCTCTTTCGCGGCCTGCCCACGGCCATCGACATCTGGAACAGCCACGGCGACAAGCTCACCAAACTGCCCCGCGGCTTCCGCACCGTCGCCACCACCGACAACTCGCCCTACGCGGCCATCGAGCAGCCGAAAAAGAAATTCTACGGCCTGCAGTTTCATCCCGAAGTCGTCCACACCCCGCGCGGCAAGGAACTCATCGCCAACTTTCTCTACGAAATCTGCGGCTGCAAAATGGATTGGACCATGGGCTCGTTCATCGACCAGATCTGCGCGCAAATCCGCAAGCAGGTGGGCGGCGACCATGTCCTCCTCGGCCTCAGCGGCGGCGTGGACAGCAGCGTCGCCGCCGCGCTTTTGCACAAGGCCATCGGCGACCAGCTCACCTGCGTCTTCGTGGACAACGGCCTGCTCCGCAGCAACGAAGCCGAAGCCGTCCAGCGCCTTTTTGGCGACAACTTCCACATCAAGCTCAAGACCGTCCGCGCCTCCGCCCGCTTTCTCGGCCGCTTGCAAGGCGTCACCTCCCCCGAGCGCAAACGCAAAATCATTGGCAACGAATTTGTCCGCGTGTTCGACGACGCCGTGAAAGCGCTGACCAAAGCTGGCACCAAAACCCGCTTCAAATTCCTCGCCCAAGGCACCCTCTACCCCGACGTCATCGAAAGTGTCGCCATTGCCGGCAACCCCGCCGCCTTGATCAAGAGCCACCACAACGTCGGCGGGCTGCCGAAGAACATGAAGCTCAAGCTCGTCGAGCCCCTGCGCGAACTTTTCAAAGACGAAGTCCGTGAAGTCGGCGCGCAGCTCGGCCTGCCGAAAGAAGTCACCCAGCGCCAGCCCTTCCCCGGCCCCGGCCTCGCCGTCCGCATCCTCGGCGCGATCACCGCCGAGCGGCTCCGCATCCTGCGCGAGGCCGACGCCATCGTCGTCTCCGAGATGAAAGCCAGCGACTGGTACTACCGCGTCTGGCAGAGCTTCGCCGTGCTGCTCCCGGTGAAAAGCGTGGGCGTCATGGGCGACGAGCGCACTTACGAAAACACCATCGCCCTGCGCATCGTCGAATCGCAGGACGGCATGACCGCCGACTGGGTGCGCCTGCCCTACGAGCTGCTCGCGAAAATTTCCACGCGCATCATCAACGAGGTGAAAGGCGTCAACCGCGTCTGCTACGACATCAGCAGCAAACCGCCCGCGACCATCGAGTGGGAGTAATGGCCACGCCCCGCATCCTCTCCGGCATCAAGCCGACCGGCCAGCCGCACATCGGCAACTACTTTGGCATGATGCGCCCGGCCATCGAATGGCAGGAGCGCGGCGAGGCGTTTTATTTCATTGCGGACTACCACGCGCTGACTTCGGTCTTCGATCCGGTGAAGCTGCGCGAGTACGTGCGCGGGGTGGCGCTGGACTTTCTCGCCTGCGGGCTCGACCCGGCGAAGGCGGTGCTTTTCCGCCAGAGCGATGTGCCGCAGCACACCGAGCTGGCGTGGATTCTGAGCTGCCAGACGCCGATGCCGATGCTGGAAAACTGCCACGCCTACAAGGACCACCTCGCCAAGGAAAAGATGCCGTCGCACGGGCTTTTCGCCTACCCGGTGCTCATGGCCGCGGACTACGCGCTGACGCACGGGGAGGCGATTGCCATCGGCATGATCGCGGCCACGCACCTGGCGCAGGC
>JANPHJ010000224.1:0-4515 GCA_031424395.1 Chthoniobacter sp. | reverse complement strand
CTTCGAAAAATCCGAAGCGCTCAAACGGCACGTCGATGAAAGCGTCCTGCGTGTGAAAGGGATCGAGCGACACCACCACCAGCACGATGTTGTCCCGCGCCTCGGTCATCTTCACGTAGTAGAGCACGAGGTCGTTGTCGCATGGCAGAAAGCGCAGGTTGCGGAGCTGCTGGAGCGCGCGGTTTTCGCGGCGGATGCGGTTGAGCTGGGTGATCGTGGCCTTGATGTTGCCGGGCGCGTTCCAGTCGCGCTCCTTCCACTGGTATTTCTCGGAGTCGAGATATTCCTCGCGGGCGAGCTGCTTGTAGTCGTTGTCGCAGAGGTGGAGGAAATGGCGCACGTCGCCCGCGGCGTCGCACGGCTTCATTTCGAGCCCGGTATTTTCGCACAGCTCGAAGCCGGAGTAGATGCCGTAGATCGGCGACAGCGTAGCCGCGAGCACCGCGCGGATGAGGAAAGCGGGCCGTCCGCCGAATTGCAGAAAGCTCGGCAGAATGTCAGGCGTGTTTGGCCAGAGATTCGGGCGCATCGTCTCGGCGCGCTCGGTGTGCGTGAGATCGACAAAGTATTCCGTGAGGCCCTGCTTCGTATTGCGCCAGGTGAAGTAGGTGTAGCTCTGCGTAAAGCCGGCGCGCGCCAGCACGGCCATCATTTTGGGCCGGGTGAAGGCTTCGCTCAGAAAGATCGCGTCGGGAAAACGCTGCTGCACACGGGTGATGAGATACTCCCAAAACGCCACGGGCTTCGTGTGCGGATTGTCCACGCGGAAAATGCGCACGCCGTGCTCGCACCAAAACTCGACCACACTCGCGATCTCGCTCCACAGCGCGCGCCAGTCCGCGTTGTGGTAGTTCAGCGGATACACGTCCTGGTATTTCTTCGGCGGGTTTTCCGCGTATTTGATCGTGCCGTCGGGCCGCTGGTAAAACCAGTCGGGATGCTCGTGGACGTAGGGATGATCCGGCGAGCAGTTCAGCGCGAAGTCCAGCGCCAGCTCCATCCCGCGCGCGTGGATTTGCGCCACCAGCCAGTCGAAATCCGCGAGCGTCCCCAGCTCCGGCGCGACATCCTTGTGCCCGCCTCCGTGCGCGCATTTCTGGTGCCGGTTGCCGATGGCGTAAGGCACGCCCGGCTCGCCCGACTTGCACGTCACGGCGTTGTTGCGGCCCTTGCGCGCCGTCACGCCGACGGGATGGATCGGAGGGAAATAGATCACGTCGAAGCCCATCGCCTGCGCATCGTCGATGCGCGGGAGACAGTCGCGGAAGGTCGAGCCCTTGTCGCCCCGGCCCTCCGCGGAGCGCGGGAAAAATTCATACCACTGGGAGAAGAGCGCGCGTGGACGGTCCACATAAACCGCCGGATACCGCGCCCTCTCAGCTTGCGCCGCCGCTTTCACGACCGCCTTCTTTTTGCCCGTCGTTTTCGCCTTTTTTGCCACCGCTGAAATTTCCGGCGCTGCTTTCCCAGCACCCACCAGCTCCCCCATCGCCGGCATGTTCAGTAAATACTCCGCGCTCTCCCCGCGATCCGGGTACGCCGTCATTAGCCCCTCCAACTCCGGCGAATGGGCCAGCGCATTCACGTCCGCTGGCCTGCCAGCGCGGATTTTGTCGGCCAGCACCACCAGCCGTTCCGCGTCGCGCTTCTGCCCGGCCTCCTGCGCCAGCCGCGCGGCTTTCGCCACCAAGCCCACGCCCTCCAGCGTCTCGCTTTGCAAGTCCGGCAGCGCCGCGGCAAACTTCAGCTCAAACTCGTGCTGCCACGAAAGAAACGTGTCGCCCCACGCCTCGACGGTGAATTCATAGATCGCGTTTTCAAACACCGAGAACGTGCCGCGCCAGCGGTCGTTCACCAGCGGCGTCATCGGCGTCTCGTACCAGCGAGCCGCGCCGCGCTGCCGCCATTTCAGCACTGCGCTCACGAGGTCATGCCCGTCCTTGAAAACATCCGCCTCGACCACGATGTCCTCGCCGACCGTGCGCTTCACCGGGTAGCGCCCGCCCTCGACGAGCGGCTGCATATTTTCGATCACACAAGTCGGCGGGCGGAGCGTCATGGTGCCGCGATGATGCGTCACGCGCCAGCTCATCGGCAAGCCTGTGGAGCGCCTTGTCTCGCCCGCGCCGCGGGCGCAAGTCGGCGCTCTTCAAGTCCTCCGCCTCTCGCGACAGACCATGCGCCCAAGCCTCCCCACCCGAGCACCCGCCTGAGGAAAGCGCCACCGCCATCGTCCTCCCGGCGGGCGGTGAGCCGCCGCCCGGTTTGCCTCCTTGGCGGTCACACTCGGCAAAATTTAGCAACCACCGCGCGCTCGCGCGCCGATTGATCTTTATGAAAATATCCCGGCTCCTCCTCCTTTCGTCTTCACTCTCGGTGCAAATGCTGTGCGCCGAGCCTGCCGCGCCTGCGCCGATCGCCCTTGAGGCGGCCACGCCCGCGCCGACCCGCAAAGATTTGGAAGTCGGCGTCTCCGCCACCGATGGCGTGAGCGTTTCGGGTGGGGCCGCGCTGGTGACGCGCAACGGGGCCACGACCAAGCTCGAAAAAGAGCTGAAACTAACCAATGGCACCCGCGTGCAGCCCGATGGCACGATTACTTTTGCCGACGGCAAAGCACTCGTGCTCCACGGAGATCAGGTGCTGACTTTCGATGGCACCATCGTGGTCGCTGCGCCCCGCCCGGCGCCGGCGCCCGTCGCGCCGACTGGGATCGTTATGTTTGATGGCCACGCCTACCTCATCCGCGGCGGGCGGGCCTACATGATCGACGCCACGATGGTGCCGAGCGGGCAGATGCTTATGAACGACGGAAGGCTTGCGCCGATGCCGCAGGGCATGGAGTTCCGTCCGGCGACGGGGGAAGCGTCCAATGACCCCGCGGGCGGCGCGCGCCGGCTGAACAACGGCACTCCCAACACCGGCAACGGCAACAATGGCACCGGCACCGGTGGCGCGGCGAAGGACGGTCCCGGTGGCAAGTAAAAACTGTCACCGCGCGCGCCTTTGCGCCGATGGACGGCAACGACCGGCTGCTAATTAAAGGGCATCCGCCACCGGGGTCCTTCGAGCTTTACCCAACGACCGCAAAATTTGAAGGACCGCTCAGCGGCATGCAGCACGGCGATATCTCCAAAGCGCAACTGCCCGAATTACAAGCCCAACCTAACAATCAACCAATCAGCCAACCTTATGAAAATGAAAATCCACCTCGCCCTCGCCGCCGCCAGCCTGCTCACGCTCTGCCTGACCACCCATGCCCAGCAGGGCGCGCCACCCGATCCCCAGATGAAAGCCGTGCTCGACGAACTCGCCGCGCTCGGCGGCAAACCCATCGAGACGCTGACGCCTGAGGAGGCCCGCAAACAGCCCACGCCCGCCGACGCGGTAGCGAAGCTGTTGAAGAAGCAGGACAAGAAAGGCCCCGAACCGGTGGGTGACGTGGATAATACCAAAGTAACTGTCGGGGATCACTCCGTCGCAGTGCGCGTCTATACGCCGAAAGGCGACGGGCCGTTTCCCGTGATCCTCTACATCCACGGCGGCGGCTGGGTCATCGCCGACCTGGATACTTACGACGCGTCACCGCGGGCCCTCGCCAATGCCGTCGGCGCGATCGTCGTTTCTACGCATTACCGCCAAGCGCCCGAGTTCAAGTTTCCCGCCGCGCATGAGGACGTCTTCGGCGTGTATCAGGCGCTGGTAAAAAACGAATGGAAGCGCAACTACGACTCGAAGCGGATCGCCGTCGTCGGCGAAAGCGCGGGAGGCAATATGGCCGCCGCGGTGTGCCTGATGGCGAAAGAGCGCGGCATCATGCTGCCGCTGTATCAGGTGCTCGTCTATCCTGTCGCCGATCTCACCGATCTCGACTCGCCATCGTACCGTGAAAACGCCGCCGCAAAGCCTCTGAACAAGGCCATGATCGAATGGTTTGGCAAACACACGCTCGCTAATCCCGGCGACGCCAAAAACCCGCTCCTCTCCCTCGTTCTTGCGGGCGATGCGCTCAAGGCGCTGCCGCCGGCTACAATCATCAATGCCCAAATCGATCCGCTCAAATCCGACGGTGACAAGCTGGCCAAGGCCCTTACCGAGGCTGGGGTGAAAGTGAACCACAAAATCTATGACGGCGTGGTCCATGAGTTCTTCGGCATGGGAGCCGTCGTGGATAAAGCGAAGGACGCCCAGCAACTCGCCGCCGCGGATTTGAAAGCCGCCCTTTTCACCAGCAGCCCAGTCACTGCCAAGCCCTGAAAGCGCGCGTCCTTCCTCGCCACTCGCCTAATGGTCGTAATGACGCCTTGAGCACAGGGGGTGTCGGTGCAGAGGAACATGGCAGGTTAGCCGGGTAGCGTTGGAGGGTTCGGTCTGGGAATGGCTTTGCGCCCACCCGCCCGGCCCCGGGTGAAGGCTGGTATTGGCTGAGCCCGCCGTCTGGCCTTGCAAAATCCAGAACGCTCGGCCAAAATTATCGCCGCCAGCCGGGTTCCTAACTGCGGCGGGTTCGAGCAG
>JANPHJ010000223.1:0-14377 GCA_031424395.1 Chthoniobacter sp. | reverse complement strand
CGGCTTCGGCTGCGCCGTCATCGAGCACCTCAACGACGCCGGCATCAAAACGCCCGTCGTCCGCGTCGGCTGGCCCGACCAGTTCGTCGAGCACGGCGCAGTGGACATCCTGCGCAAAAAGCACGGCCTCACCGCCGAGGCTGCCGTCGAGAAGGTCCTCGCCGCCCTCGCCGCCGCCAAGCCGGCGAAGAGCCCGGCGCAAAGCGTCGCTTAATCCACAACGGGCAGAGCCCGCGGCATGCGACTCGACCAATGGCTGTGGGCCGTCCGCGTTTTCAAAACCCGCGGACTCGCCGTGGCGTCGATCAAGGCCCGGCAGGTGAAGGTGAACGGCGCGGAGACGAAGCCCGCGCATGAAGCGAAAAGCGGTGAGCTGGTGACGGCGCGCACGGGACTGGTGACGCGGACGCTGCGCGTGCTCGCGGCGCCGCCGTCGCGCGTGGCGGCGAAGTTGGTGCCGCTGTACGCGGAGGATCTCACTCCGCAGGAGGAGCTGGCGAAGCGCGATGAGCGCAGCCTGCGGACGCCGGGCTTTCGCCCGAAAGGCGCGGGACGGCCGACGAAACGGGAGCGGCGGGTGATGGATGAATTGGCTGAGGAGTGAAGGGGCCTTGGCTTAGCGAGGCCATCGTTTTTAGGCACGGATGGGCACGGATGAACACGGATGCAGAAGATTTCATCCGTGAATATCCGTGATTATCCGCGGCTAAAATCCCTCGGTCACTGGTTCATCCTCGCCGCCTGCCGAAGCGGCAGGGTAAGAGGTTCGGCACACCATGCCCCAGCCCTCGCTCCTCTCCGAACCCGCCACCGACCCGCTCCCGCTTTACCGTCTGCGCGATGGCATCGTCTCCGTCGATCTGCTGGCTGCCGCGCTGGCGCATCTCGATTTTTTCACCTGGCTCGCGGAGCACCCGGCAACGCTCGGCGCGATTTGCGCGCACTTTGAAATCCATCCGCGTCCCGCGGACGTGATGATGACGCTGTTCAACGCGATGGGGCTGACCCAGATTTCGGGCGGTGTGTTTCACTGCACGTTGCGGGCGCGGGAGCATCTGGCCGCGGGTTCGCCGTGGAATCTCGCGCCGTACTACGTCTCGATGAAGGACCGCGCGCCGACGCTCGACATGCTAAAAGTCTTGCGCACGGGCAAGCCCGCGAACTGGGGGAGCTATGATCCGCAGGCGTGGGCGCAGGCCATGGAGCGCGAGGATTTTGCGCAGCCGTTCACCGCGGCGATGGACTGCCGCGGGGTGCTGCTCGGGCCGGCGATGGCGCGCAAGCTGGACCTCGCCGGGCAGCGCGCGGTGCTCGATGTGGCGGGCGGTTCCGGCATCTACGCGTGCTCGTTGGTCGCGCGGCATCCTCATTTGCGCGCGGCGGTTTTTGAAAAGCCGCCCGTGGATCGCATCGCGCGTGAATGCATCGCGCGGCAGGACTGTACGGCGCAGGTGGAGGTGATCGCGGGGGACATGTTCACGGATGCGTGGCCGGCGGATTTCGACACGCATCTGATCTCGAATGTGCTGCACGACTGGGACGAGCCGCTCGTGCGCGACCTGCTGGCGAAGTCGCACGCGGCGCTGGCTCCGGACGGGCTGCTCATTTTGCACGACGCCTACATCAACGCGGAAAAGACGGGGCCGCTGCATGTGGCGGAATACTCGGCGCTGCTGATGAACATCACCGAGGGGAAATGCTATTCGCTGGCGGAGATGCGCGGGTATCTGGACGGCGCGGGGTTTGACTGGATGGAATATCAGCCGACGGCGGTGAGCCGCGGCTACATCCTCGCGCGGAGAATTTAAGAGCCCGGCTGAGCGCGCCGGCGGGTGGCGCCAATAATCTTTTATTTTCTTTGCGTCCAAGCGGTTTCGGGCTGCGCACAGGTGACCGGGACAGTCATGCCGATTTTCCCCATCAGCACCACCACACCCATGAACAAAACCAAAACGCTAGGAATCTTCGCCCTCGGGCTGCTCAGCTCGGCGGCCGCACTTCAGGCCACGACCATCTACGGTCTGACCTCCACCAACGGCCTCATCAGCTTCGACTCCGCTACGCCGGGGACGATCAACACCATCGGCACCATCTCGCAGCCGGGCATTGTCGATATCGACTTTTTCCCCGTGAACGGCCTGCTCTACGGCATCACCAACACGGGCGGCACCTACTCGATCAACCTCGGGGATGCGTCGGCCACCTTCCGCTTCAACCCGCTCACAGCGATTGCCAATATCACCGACCTAGACTTCAACCCGGTCGCGGATCGCATGCGGCTGTTTGGCGACACGGATCAGAACTACCGCATGGTGCCCGACGCCACGACCGCGCCCTCAGCCTCCGGCACCGCCGGGACGGTGATCGTGGATGGCACGTTCTCGAACACTTCATTCCAATTGGTCTCGAGCGCCTACACGAACAACTTCGACGGCGCCGCCTCCACCACGCTCTACAGCATCGACACCGTGACCGACGCGCTGATCATTCACAGCGTTGCGCCGCAGTTCAACACGGTCACCGCCGTCGGCGGGGGACTGGGTACGGTGGTCGGGGCGAATGTCGGCTTTGATATCGATCCAACCGGGACCGCCTACCTGAGCGATGCCAACGCCTTTTACATCGTGAACCTCGGCACGGGTGTGGCGACAGCCGCCGGCATGATTGGCGGAAGCGGTCTGGTCAGCATCGCGGCGGTGCCCGAGCCGGCGACGGCCTTCCTAAGCTTCACCGGACTCGCGCTGCTCGCGGCGCGTCGGCGGCGCACGGCCTGAGTCTTTTGGTGCCAAGAAATTGGTCTGCAATCCGGCACCGGCGTTTTTTCGCCGGTGCCGGATTTTTTCCGTGTCAGCACCAGCAGCGGCGGGTAGCTGTCGGGACATGCGACCGACCGCCTTCATCCTCGCGGCTGGCACCGCCCTTTGCCTCATTCCATCTATGGCTGCTGAAAATGCTCCGCTGGCTTATCCGAAGACGCAGTCGAGGGATCAGGTGGACGACTATCACGGCGAGAAAATCGCCGATCCGTATCGCTGGCTGGAGGATGACAATTCCGACGAGACGAAGGCCTGGGTGGTGGCGGAGAACAAGGTCACGGCGGCCTTTCTCGACGCCGTGGAGGAGCGTCCGAGGATCAGGGAGCGGCTGACGAAGCTGTGGAATTACGAGCGGTTTAGCGTCCCGTTCCAGCAAGGCGGGCGCTATTTTTTCATGCGCAACAGTGGCCTGCAAAACCAGCGCGTCCTGTACACGCTTGACCGGCATGAGGCGCCGCCGCGTGTGCTGCTCGACCCGAACACTCTCTCGGCCGACGGCACCGTTTCGCTCGCGGGCTACGCGGTGAGCGACGACGGCGAGTTGCTCGCCTACGGACTTTCGCGCGCGGGTTCGGACTGGGAGGACTGGCATGTGCGCGAGGTGGCGACGGGCGTGGAGCGCGATGATCTGGTCGAGTGGGTGAAGTTTTCCGGCGCGTCGTGGACGAAGGACGGGAGCGGCTTTTTCTACAGCCGCTTCGATGCGCCGCGCGCGGGCGAGGAGAAGAAAGGCGTGAACGAATTTCAGAAACTCTACTTTCACAAGCTCGGCACGAAGCAGGCCCAGGACACGCTCATCTACGAGCGGCGCGATCACGCCGACTGGGGTTTCAATGGCAACGTGTCGGACGACGGACGCTTCCTCGTCATCCATGTGAGCAAGGGCACGGACACGAAGAACCTCACGTTTTACCAAGACCTCGCCGATCCCAAGGCGAAGGTCGTGGAGCTGATCCCCGAATTCACCGCGGCGTTTTCCTTCATCGACAACGACGGGCTGCGGTTCTTTTTCGAGACCGATCTCGACGCGCCGCGCAGCCGCGTCATCGCCATCGACATCACGAAACCGGACCGCGCGCGCTGGCGCGAAATCATCCCGCAGGCCGCGGAGCCGCTGAAAGGCGTGTCGCTCGTCCACCGGCAATTCATTTGCAGCTACCTGCAGGACGCGCACAGCCTCGTGCGCATCATGGCGTGGGACGGCCAGGCGGAGCGCGCGAAGCTGGTGCGCGACCTCGCGCTGCCGGGCCTCGGCGCGGCGGCGGGTTTTGGGGGCAAGCGCGGGGATGTGGAGACGTTCTATTCTTTTACCAGCTTCACGGTGCCGGGGACGATCTACCGGCTGAATCTGGTGAGCGGGGAGAGCGAGATTTTCCGCGAGCCGCGCGTGGCTTTCCAGCCCGCGGACTACGAGACGAAGCAGGTGTTTTTTCCCAGCAAGGACGGCACGCGCATCCCGATGTTCATCACGCACCGGCGCGGGCTCGCGATCGACGCAACCGCGCCTGCGCTGCTCTACGGCTACGGCGGTTTCAATATCAGCCTGGAGCCCACGTTCAGCGTGACCGATCTCGTATGGATGGAAATGGGCGGCGTCTTCGCCATGCCGAATCTGCGCGGCGGCGGCGAGTACGGCATCGCGTGGCATGAAGCGGGGATCAAGGAGCGGAAGCAGAATGTCTTCGACGACTTCATCGCCGCCGCGCAGTGGCTGGTGGAGAACAAATACACCTCGCCGCAGAAGCTCGCGATCCAAGGCGGCAGCAATGGCGGGCTGCTCGTAGGCGCGTGCCTGACGCAGCGGCCCGAGCTGTTCGGCGCGGCGCTGCCGGCGGTCGGCGTGCTGGACATGCTGCGCTTTCATAAATTCACCATCGGCTGGGCGTGGAAAAGCGACTACGGCTCCGCGGAAAATGCGGACGATTTCCGCACGCTCCTCGCCTACTCGCCGCTGCACCGGCTCCGGCCCGGCGTGCGCTACCCGGCCACGCTCATCACGACTGGCGATCACGACGATCGCGTGGTGCCCGCGCACAGCTTCAAATTTGCCGCGCGGCTTCAGGAATGCCAGCCGCCCGACGGCCCGCCCGTGCTCATCCGCATCGAGACCAAAGCCGGCCACGGCAGCGGCAAGCCGACGGCCAAGATCATCGACGAAAAGGCCGACCAGCTCGCTTTTCTGGTGCGGGTTTTTGGCCTGGCGCTGCCGGGTAAGTAGCTGCGGGCGCAAGGCGCGAAACCCTGGCGGCCGGCGCAGGGAAAATGTCGGGGGATTGGTATGCTACCTGCGCCCTCATATCTGCATGCGCGTCCGCCAAAGCCCCAATCTTCCGACCGCGCATGGCCCGTAGCCCCGCCATGTCGCGGCCGGTTTTTGCCGCTGGCGTAGGGCTCGCATTGCTTATTTTTGGCGCGGGCTGCGTTGTGCCTTTGGCTTGGAAAAAGGCGCGCCGAAGACGGCCCTGAGCAATGTCATCAGCTTGGCGTCCGGCTTGTTTGCTGTGGCCGGGCTGGGGCGGGCGGGGTGGCGCCGCCGCGCGGCGCGGAACGAGGCCCGCCCGTGGCTGCTGCTCGGCGCGGGGGTGGCGTCGTGGACGCTGGGGCGGGCGGTGTGGCTGGTGCTGCAGGTGTTTCTCAAAGCGAACCCGTTTCCCTCGGTGGCGGATGTCTTTTTCCTCGCGGCTTGCCCGCTGGTCTTCGGCGGCATCTGCCTGCTGCCGCGGCCGCAGTTGCGCGGTCGCGAGCGCCGGCTTATGGCGCTGGACGGCGTCATCGTGATGGTCGCTGGCGCGCTGGTTTTCTGGAATGTCCTCGTCGGCCCGCACGTCGGACCGGGCGGCGGCGCGTGGACGACCGCCGTCTGGCTTTCGGTGGCGTGTCCCGCGCTGGAACTCACCCTGCTCTGGCCGCTCGCCAGCCTGCTGCTTTTGAAAGATGCGCGCCGCGACCAAGTGGCGACGGTGCTCCTGGTGGTGGGCCTCATGGTCATGATTGTGGCGGACTGCGTGTTCGGGACGCAGGAACTGCGCGCCGACTTCGAGACTGGCAGCATCGCCGACCTGTTGCATGCCACGGCCATGGCCCTCGCCGCGCTAGCCGGCCTACGCGCGAGCGTGGGACGGCCACTCCCGCAGCGCGGAGCCGGGGCGGAGGTTTCGCCGGCGGACTGGCGGCAGCATCTGCCGCATGCGGTGCTGTGCGCTGAAACCCGACCTGCCCGTGCTCTTTGCCAGCGCCTACTCGGCCAAGGAGGTGCTCGAACGGCTCGGCGGCCTCGCGCCGGACGGCTTTTTGCAAAAGCCCTTCACGCTCCAGTCCGTGGGCGCGGCGCTCTCCGCGGCCATCTTCCGCGCGGCGGTGAGATAGGGCGCGCATCGGGCGTTGCGCGGCGGAGAGAAGTTGCTTGAATCACCGGCACTATGAAAACCCCCGCCGTTCTCCTCGCCGCACTCACGCTCACCGTCACGCCGCTTTTCGCCGCTGCCCCGGCGCCGCTCGCGCCCGCCGCGGTGCCCGCGACGGCGGTAAAAAATGTGTCGATCGATGAGGCGGAGAACCTGTTGAAGGAGAAGAAAGACATCGTGGTGCTCGACGTGCGGACGGCGGACGAGTTCAAGGCGGGACACATCGTGGGGGCGAAGAACATCGACATCATGGCGGATGATTTTGCGAAGGAGGTCGCCGCTTTGGAGAAAGGCAAAACCTACCTCATCCACTGCGCGGCCGGCGGGCGGAGCGGGCGAGCGTGCAAGGTGCCCGAGGTGTTGCAGCTCGGTACGGTGTATCACATGAATGAGGGCTTCAAAGCGTGGGAGAAGGCGGGCAAACCGGTGGAGAAAAAGTAGTCATGCAAACGCGCAAATTGTTTCCCCTCCTCGGGTTCGTTCTCACCTTGGGTGCGGCGGCCGCGGATCAGGTGCTGATCGAGGCCGAGAGTTTTCGCGAGCCGGGCGGATGGATGCTGGACACGCAGTTCATCGAGATCATGGGCTCGCCGTATCTGCTCGCGCACGGGCTGGGCGAGCCGGTGAAGGACGCGGCGACGGTGGTGAAGTTTCCGAGTACGGGGGCATACCGTGTTTTCGTGCGGACGAAGGACTGGGTGGCAAAATGGAAAGCGCCGGGCACTCCGGGAAAGTTCGAGCTGCTGCTTGACGGGAAACCGCTCCCGGAAAAGTTCGGGACGAAAGGCGCGGAGTGGGCGTGGCAGGACGGCGGCACGGTCGAGATTGCGAAACCCGAGGTGGCGCTCGCGCTGCATGATCTGACGGGCTTCGACGGGCGGTGCGACGCGATCTTTTTCACCAAGGATGCGCAGGCCGCACCGCCGAACGAGGGCGAGGCGCTGGCGAAATGGCGGCGCTCGGCGCTCGGGATTTCGGAGCAGCCGGTGGATGGCGGCAGCTACGATTTGGTGGTGGTGGGCGGCGGCTACGCGGGCATGGGCGCGGCGCTCTCGGCGGCGCGGATGGGCTGCAAAGTGGCGCTGGTGCAGGATCGCGCGGTGCTCGGCGGGAATGGATCAAGCGAGGTGCGGGTGTGGGCGCAGGGCGGCATCCGGCGCGGGCTGTATCCGAACATCGGGGAAATCGTGGAGGAATTCATGGATGTGGCGAAGGCTTCGCCGGGAACGTACGAGGAGTTTGGCGATGCCAAAAAGGAGGCGCTGGTGCGCGCGGAAAAAAACATCACGCTGTTTTTCAACAATCATGTGCTCGCCGCCGAGAAGACCGGCCAGAGCATCGTCGCGGTCATCGCGCTCGATACGAAGACGAGCGAGCGGCGGCGCTTTGCCGGGAAGTTT
This sequence comes from Chthoniobacter sp., assembly GCA_031424395.1. Classification (GTDB taxonomy): domain Bacteria; phylum Verrucomicrobiota; class Verrucomicrobiia; order Chthoniobacterales; family Chthoniobacteraceae; genus Chthoniobacter. Next base: position 6,757 of record JANPHJ010000223.1, on the reverse strand, counting down.
TTCGTCGATTGCACCGGCCACGGCACGCTCGGCGCGCTGGCCGGCGCGGAGCTGACGGTGCGCGAGACGGAGCATCTCGGCATGAGCAACATGTGGCGCTGGAAGGACACCGGCACGCCGCAGACTTTCCCGGAGACGCCGTGGGCGCTGGACCTGGACTTGGACGATTTTCCGTATCCGAAACGCGGCGGCGAATGGTTTTGGGAGGGCGGCTTCAACAAGCATCCGCTCACCGGCCTGGAGGACATGCGCGACTCGAATCTGCGAGCGGTTTTCGGCGCGTTCAACGCGATGAAAAACAGGGGCGGCAAGGCGGAGCACGCGAACGCGAAGATCGAATGGGTCGCGTACGTGGGCGGCACGCGGGAGTCGCGCCAGCTCATCGGCGATGTGCTGCTGACGCGCGATGACATCACGGAAAAGAAGGTCTTTCCCGACGGCACCGTGCCGACGACGTGGGACATCGACCTGCACTACCCGAAGGAGCAGTACGCGAAGAAATTTCCCGACGATCCGTTCATCTCGAAGGCGGTCTTTGGCAAAGGCGTGGACCGGCAGCACGGCTACCCGGTGCCCTACCGCTGCATGTATTCCAAGAACATCGAAAATCTGTTCATGGCGGGCCGCGACATCAGCGTGACGCACGAGGCGCTGGGCACGGTGCGGGTGATGAAGACGGGCGGGATGATCGGCGAGGTCGTGGGCAAGGCGGCGTCCATCTGCGTGAAAAACCAATGCGCGCCGCGGGCGGTATACGACCGGTATTTCGGCGAGCTGAAAGAGCTTCTCGCGCTGCACGGCGCGGCGCGGCGCGCGACGGTGACGGCACCGATCACGCTGCCGGATGGTTTTGCCGCACCCGCGGCACCGAAGGATCTCAAACCGGAAACCGCCGCGGGCTTGGAGGCGACGACGCTGCCCGGTCTGGTGCTGGATGATGCGCAGGCGAAGCTGACCGGCGCGTGGACGAAAAGCGGAGCGGGCGGGCTGAAGGGCTACGTCGGCGCGGGCTACATCTACGCGGCGGCGAAGGAGCCGGCGGCGGCGCGCTACGAATTCAAAATCGAAAAGGCCGGCCGCTACGAAGTGCGCCTCAGCTACGGCATGCACGAGAACCGCGCGACCAATGCGCCCGTGACCATCGAGAGCGCCAACGGCACGAAAACCGCGAGCGTGAACGAGCGTGTCGCGCCGCCGCTGCCGCAGGGCTTTGTCTCGCTCGGCGCGTTCCGTTTCGAGCCGGGCAAACCTGCCGCCGTGACCATCGCCACTGCCGGAGCCGACGGCACCGTGCATGCCGACGCGGTGCAACTCCTGCCAGTGCCGTGAGAGCTTAGAAAAACGGATTGAACTCGCGCTGCTCGCGCACCGTCGTCAGCGGGCCGTGGCCGGGACAGAGAATGGTTTCAGCGGGAAGCGCAAGGATTTGCTCGCGATTCGTGCTGAGCGCGGCGGTATAGCTGACGCCGCCGCCGCCCATGGAGCCGGCGAAAATGGCGTCCCCCACGATGGCTACGGGCCGGGCGAGGCCCGCGATGACGAAAGTGATCCCGCCCGGCGAGTGGCCCCACGTCAGGCGCGACTCGATGCGCAGTGCGCCGACGGCCCAGGAACGCCCGCTGGCAAAGGATTCCGCGCCGCCGAGTGGCTCGCGGTCGCCCACGAATGCGGGCGCGCCGGTCTGCGCCTTCAGCCGGTCGAGGTCGAAGATGTGGTCGCCGTGGGTGTGCGTGAGGAGGATCGCTTTGAGGCTCAGTTTTTTCTCCGCGAGCAAGGCGAGCACGCCGCTGCAATCTGCGCCGGTGTCGAAGGCGACGGCCTCGCGAGTGGCGGTGTCCCAGGCGAGGTAGGAGTTCACGGTCATGTCCTCAAAGGGCGTATTGAAGTGCGCCAGTCCGTCCAGCGCGAGCGGCGCGGGGGTGTAGGCGCGGTGGCCGAGCGCGCAGAGCGCGTCCGTTTTCAAACCGAGCATGGGCGCTACGGCGCGGGCGGTCGTTTCGTCCCATGCGCCGTCGCGCAGGGCATGCACGGCGGCGGCGGTCACGCCCGCGACTTCGGCGAGTTGGGCGTCGGTGAATTGCAGCCCGCGCATCGCTTTGCCGACGATGTCGCTGAAGCCGTCTTCGAGTGGGATTTGCATGGGCGGTATTCTCCTACCGGTAGGGCCGCTGGCCGAGCGCGTTGCCGGGCGGCGCGTAGTTGGCCACGATGTAGATGGTGCCGCGGGAGCTGCGGGCGATGCCGTAGCCGACGCCGGTCGTGCGGCTCCACACCATCTGCGTGTAGTGGGCGGCATTGAGATTCGCCTGGTCGATAGGGCCGCCGTCGTAATTGCGGCGCTCGCTGAGCCAGGCGCTGGCGGCGTCGGCGGGGGTGAAGTCGCGCCCGCTGCCGGCCCACACATTTTCGCCATAGTCCGGGCTGCCGCTATGCACGAGGCCGCGGTCGCGCTGAGCGAGCTGATTGGCCCAGGCCTGCGCGGCGGCGGCGCATTCCGCATCCCAGCGCAGCGGGGCCACGCGCACCTGGGCGCGGGCGTCATTGTGGACGCCGAGAAAGGCCGTGCGATCACCGACTTCCGGGGCAAAACCGCCGCCGCGACGAACTGGCGGCTCCGGCGGATACTGCACCACCGGCGGCGCGTAGCCGCCGCCGCCCGCGCGGCCGAGGGCAAAGCTCTGTTTCGGGTCAGCCGTAGCCTGATACTGCTGAATGACCTGGCGGCCGATTTTGAAAATCCACGTCTGACCGGCGTACGACACCAGGTCATGCTTTTTCCCATCGGGCGGCAGCTCGCCGAGATTCTCCGCCGTGCCGCGCGGGGAGACGTAGTAGATGCCCACGACCTGCCCGGTGTTGTTTTCGACCTTCAGTTTTACCTGCTGGTTCTGCTGCGGCGGCACGTAGTTGTGCAGGTTGGGATTCCGGTCCACGCCGTTCGCATCCAAGTAATTGGCGGGCTCCTTGTCCTTGTCCTTCTTTTTGGCCAAAGCGGCTGGGGTGAGCAGGGTGGCTGCGCCGCAAAGCGCGATAAGGGCGGGGAGGGAGCGCAGTTTCATGGCCGCATTATTTCTGGCGGACAGCCCAAGGTCAAAAGCGATTTCCACGCATTTCCGCCCCGTGGCGAGGCTGCCGAAAATCTGTAGCGCGCCCATTCCGCGGCTGCTAGATACCGCACCCCTATGCGACTCCTCGTCACCGGCGGCTGCGGCTTTATCGGCAGCAATTTCATCCGTCATGTCCTGAACCACTACGGCCCGTCGATGATTACCAACGTGGACGCGCTGACCTATGCCGGCAATCCCGCCAACCTCGCGGGCGTGGCTGAGAGCTATGGTGAGCGGTATGAGTTTCTCCACGCCGACATCTGCGACGCGGCCAAGATCGACGCGGCGCTGGCGCGACACCAGTACTTCGCCGTCATCAATTTCGCCGCCGAGTCGCACGTCGATCGCTCGATTGATTCGCCCGGCGATTTCATCCACACGAACGTCGTCGGCACCTCCACACTGCTGAACGCGGCGCGCCGCCACGGCGTGCGGCGCTTCGTGCAAATCTCGACCGACGAGGTGTATGGCTCGCTCGGGCCGGAGGGTCGCTTTTCCGAAACCTCCCCGCTGGAGCCCAGCTCGCCGTACTCTGCGAGCAAGGCATCCGCCGACCTGCTGGCCCTCGCGTATCACCACACCTTCGGCCTGGAGGTCGTCATCACGCGCTGCTCGAACAATTACGGGCCGTATCAGTTTCCCGAAAAACTCATCCCGCTGATGATCCTGAACGCGCTCGCCGACCAGTCGCTGCCGGTCTATGGCGACGGGCTGAACGTGCGCGACTGGATCCACGTCGGGGACCATTGCGCGGCCATCGTCTCCGCACTGCTGAATGGCAAACCCGGCGAAGTTTACAACGTCGGCTCCGACGGCGAGATGCGGAATATCGACGTGGTGAAAATGATCCTCGCGCATCTCGGCAAGCCCGAGAGCCTCGTTAAATACGTGGCCGACCGGCTGGGCCACGACCGGCGCTACGCCATTGATTCGTCAAAGGCCCACCGTGAGCTGGAGTGGAAGCCGCAGCACCGGCACGAGCCGGGGATTCGCGAAACGATCGACTGGTACGTGCGCAACCGCGCGTGGTGGGAGCCGCTCCTGAAGCGCTGACGCATGGCGCGCAAGATCGTCATCATCGGCAGCGGCGGGCGGCTCGGTGCGGCGCTGCTGCGCGCGTGGCGCACGGCGGGCGACGAGGTCATCGGCTTCAATCATGCGCTGCTCGACATCGGCGATATCAAACAGGTGCATGAGACGCTCGGCGGGCTGGAATTCGACGTGCTGGTGAACTGCGCCGCGCAGACCAATGTGGACCGCTGCGAGCAGGAACCCGCCGAGGCCTTTCACCTCAACAGCCAGGCCGTGGCGACCATCGCCGACGCCTGTACGCGGCAGAAGGCGCGCTGCGTCCACATCAGTACGGACTACGTGTTCGACGGCGCAAAGCGCACGCCGTACACCGAGCAGGACGACGCGAAACCGATCAGCGTCTATGGCGCGTCCAAGCTCGGCGGCGAGCGCAGCCTGCACGCCGTTTCAGACCGGCATCTCGCCGTACGGGTGTCGTGGGTTTTCGGGCCGGACCGTCCGAGTTTCATTGATCAGATTTTGCAGCGCGCGCTCGGGCACGAAACCCTTGAGGCCATCGGCGACAAAGTGGCCGTGCCCACCTACACCCTTGACGCCGCGCGCCTGCTGCGCCCGCTCCTCGACGAACCGGGGCTCGATGGCGTGGTTCATCTGTGCAACACCGGCGAATGCACCTGGCAGCAGTACGGCCAGCACGCGCTCGACTGCGCCGTGGCCGCCGGTGTGCCGCTCAAAGGCCGCACCGTCGGCGCGCTGAAAATGGCGGACTTGAAAGCCTTCATCGCGCGCCGCCCGGTCTATACCGCGATGAGCGCCGGCCTGCTCCAGCAAGTGACCGGCCTGAGCCCGCGCCCGTGGCAGGAAGCGGTGGAGGAGTACGTCCGCACGCACTGGGCGCCCCGGCAGCGGTAATCGAGCCCGTCGGTGGTTTCCCGCTTTTCTTCGCGGCGCTTCCGCGGCATCCATTACGCCATGCGCCCGTCCCTCCCCAGACTTGCCGCACTGGTCCTTTTCCTCGCCGCCGGATCCGTCCGCGCCGCGGATGCGCCCGCCGTTTTCACCGGCCAGCTCAGCCTCGTGCGCTACGACATGCCCCTCGGCCTCAGCAGCGGCCTGGCGCCCACGCGCCAGCTCGCGAAGCGCAATGCCGATGCCCCCGATGGCGTGGACTGGCCCGACTTCACGCTCAACGGCCAGCCCATTTTCCGCGCCCGCGCCGAGGAGCAGATTCCGCTCAAGCTGCGCGCGGGCGCGGACGCCGCCTCGCCTTTCCAAATGCCCGGCGACGACGTGCTCCAGCCCGGCAGCCACTGGCTGCGCGCGATGGCATGGCGAGCCGGCCGGCGGCACCTCTACACCGCCGACAGCACCGCGCGCTGCGCCACGGCCAGCGAGGCCATGACCGGGCGCTACGAGCTGTGGCTGTTCCCGGTTTTGATCAAAGGCGAAGGCGGGCCAGTGGTGAAAAACGTGGAGCTGAAAGCGGACGGCGCAGTCGTCTATCACAAAGCCGGGCCGTGGCGTTCGCTCACCCTGCTGCTGCCGCAGAATGAGCCAGGGCATCGCTACGAGCTGAGCGTGGACGGGCGTGCGCCGGTGAAGCTGGATGCGGGTTTGCAGCCGGTGAAGCTCGGCAATCCGCGCGAGATGCTTTTCGTGCTGAACACGCCGCTGGCCGGCGAAGGACCGCACATCACGGTGCAAAGTCTCACCCGCCCCGAGACCTTTCCGAACCCGAAGGAATGGGCCGCCGACCTTGCCGCGCTCGCGCAGCCGTACCCCGTGGAAACGGTGCCGGAACCCGTCGCGGGGTTGCAGCGGCATTTTGGAAACTCGGTCGCGCACTCGCCGCTCACGCTTTACGCCGCGGCGCTGCCGCTTGGGATGAGCGGCGGCTTTTTCAAAAAAGGCGACACCGCCGCCGCCTACGCCGCGCGCATCGCCGAGCTGGGCTACGACACCATCTTCGATCCCGCGCTGACTTTGCCCGCGCCCGCCGCGCCGGACAGTTTCGAGCAGCGCGCGGCCGCGCTCGCGCGGCGCGGCGTGCGGCTCGGGCTCCAGTACGACAGCAACTGGAACCGCCCTTCGCTCCAGCATCCGAACGTCGCCTTCTTCGCCCACACGCTGCCGGACTGGCACGCGCCGCTCTACCGGAGCCTCGCGCTCGCCGCGCAGCGTTTCGCGCGGCTGCCAAACTTCGCCGGGCTGGAGATCGGCGCAACCGGTGGCGGCTACGTCTCGTACTGGGAATGGGCGCCGCCCGTGCCCGACCGCCCGTGGGGCGAAGGAATGACCGCGTTTTTCGGTTCGCCGCAGCCGCGCCTGCCCGGCGCGCCCAGCCTCGGGCCGCCGGTGCTGCCCTACGAGGAGCCGGTGAAAACGCAGGCCGAGTTTGTGAAATACGTCGAGCACTACGACGTCTCCTTCCGCCAGTACGGCTACTTTGCCGAGGCCGTGCGCGAAGTTGATCCCGCGCTCATTTTCACCACCGGCGCGTTCAGCAGTTCGCCCGGCAGCGGCGGGCGCGGCGGCTGGCCGTGGGGCAGTCTGCCGGCGCGGCTGATCTTCGAGGGGCTGGGCGTGCAGCAGGCTTACGACTGGAATGAAACCCACGC
>JANPHJ010000222.1:0-1604 GCA_031424395.1 Chthoniobacter sp. | reverse complement strand
TAGCCGGGGATCATGTTGAAGACGACGAGGCTGAAATTCGTCGCCGCCAGCAACTGGCAGACGAGCGCCGCGGCACTCCAGCCGAACGCCTCGCCAACCCGCGAGAGCAGGTAGAAAAGCGTGCTCAAAAACACGCTCACCACCGGGCCGCCGAGGGCGATCTTGAGTTCGGTTTTCGCGTCATCAGGCTCCCGCGAGATTTCCGCCAAGCCGCCGATGAACAGCAGCGTGATGCGCGGCACGGCGATGCCACAGCGCTGGCTCACGAGACTGTGGCCGAGTTCGTGCAGCAGGATGCTCAGGAAAAACAGGAACGCCGTCAGCGCCCCCAGCAGGAAGGTAAAGGCATCGGGCGCGCGGTGCAGGCTGCTGGGAAAGTACTCCGTCGAAAACGAGTAGGTGACGATGGCCGCGATGAAAAACCACGAGGCATCGAGGTAAAACGCAATGCCAAACCAGCGTCCGATGAACAGCCCGGAGCGTCGGCGTCCGGGTGCCTTTTCCTCGCTCATTGCGGCACGCCATTCCCCGGCGCGGGTGTATTTCCAACCACCGGTGGAGCCTCCGGGCTTGGCTCCGCCTTGATCTCCGGCCAGTCGGCCATTTCCACGCCCTCCCGCAATTCGACCGGTACGAGCAGCGAGAAGCGGCTCTCACCCGAAAGAAACCTCGCCGCGTCCTCCCCATTCATTTCCGCGCGGATGGCGCGCTCGGTGAGCGGCGGATTGCACATCACGAGGCGGATCGGATGCTGTGGCGTTCCCGTGACGTAAACGGCGAAAGGATGATGGGAAAGTGCCGGGCCGCTGACCTTGGCGCTGATCGATGGGCTTTGCGGAAAGCCGTCGCGGAATTCAAGGGTCGCATCGCAGTTCCCGTGGTCATTCCCCGCCGCGAAATCCACTTTGCCAATCAGCTCCGGTTCGGCGCCGGTGCCGCCGAGGCGGACATCCACATCCATTCTGTCGAAACCCAAAAAGCGAAGCTTACGGGCTTGGAAACGGACGTTCCATTGCCAGTCGGCCCATGGCGCGGAGTTCAATGAGAAGACGGGCGGAGGATCAAATGGAAGGTCGTTCAGGACCGTGGCGAGTGGCTGGAAATATCTTGGGTTTGAAGTCAGCAAATCGCCGAATGATGCGTCGGTAATTTGCGCATCGCCGGCGACCATCGCGGCGCTCGCGCGGCCGGTGATTTGCAAATCAAGATGCGTTTCGAGCCCGAGCTTCCGGATTTGATTTGGCTCAAAAAATGGGCGCAGGCGGCTCTTGTCGCTGTTCACCGCGAGCTTGAGCGACGGGTCGCGGAGGTTGGTGAAATCAATTTCGCCGCTCGCGCTGAAGTCGCCGGTCGGATGCTGGCCGGTGAATTTTTCGACGCGCATGGTCTGACCGTCGAATTTCGCCGCGCCCTCGACCGCGGACAGCGCGTCGCCACTCCAGCCGAGCGGGAGGCGGGCTTTGGTGAGCGTGAGTGAACCGCTGCTTTTCAGCGCGCCGAGCGGGCCTTCGGCGGTCACGTTGCCGCGCACGAGGCCTTCGATGGGAAACCGCAGGCCGGTGAGCTGCGCGGTTTCGTGGAGGCTGAGGTCGTAGGCGGTGACG
>JANPHJ010000221.1:0-56699 GCA_031424395.1 Chthoniobacter sp. | reverse complement strand
GCCAAAATTCGGATAGTCCTTCGCGTTCGGCGGCTCGAGCTGGCCCGACGGCGAGACCTTGTCCGTCGTGTAGCCCGTCATGATTTGGTAAATCGCCGCCGTGTGATTGAAGAGCCCGTTCGGCGTGTAGCTCATCGAGCGCACCATCGTCAGCTTGTCATTGATCTGCGCCAGCTTCGGCAGGACTTCGGTGAAATTGATCCCCGGAATCTTCGTCGGGATGTTCTTGAACGAGCTGCGGATCTTATCCGGCACGTTCTCCTTCGGATCCCACAGATCCAGATGCGACGGCCCGCCTTGGAGATAGACCATGATGACCGATTTCGCCTTCCCCCAACCCGGCCCGCCCTTCGCCGGCCCGGGTGCCGGAGTTTCCGCGCGCAGTTTGAAAAGCGACCCCAGCGTCAGCCCCATGATCGCCGAGCCGCCGACGCGGATGATGTCGCGGCGCGAAACGCCGAGGTGAGCGTCGCAAAGATCGCGACCGGGTTGTCCTGAGATACGGAGCATAGTGGGTGTGGGAGGAGGGTTGGCTGCGTGCGAAAGTAATCCCTTCCTTCGCACAATTGTTAGCTATTCCTCCAGCCGCCCGCGACGCCGACGCGGCGTTCCGGGCTCAGTTCTGAAAAATACCGTCGCCGGCCATTCCGGCATCTCCACGCGCTCCCTCGTCCCCGGCTTTGCGCGCGTGCTCCATTGGATTCGCGGGTCGTGCATTCCTTCATACGCGATCTCCTCCCGCAGGAACCGCCGCGCCAGCGCCGGCGGGTCTTCGCAGCGCGGCAGATTCACCCAGCCCGTCGTGAAAAACGCCGTCGCCATAATGCGCAGATTCGGCGGCCCCTCACCGAACCGCGCCAGCTCCTCCGGCGACTCCGGCTCGCGTCGCCAGAACTCGCTCTCCGGCAGCAGCCACGCCTCCAGTTCCATGGAAAACGCCAGCCCGTCCCGCTGTCCGAACCGCAGCACGAAATCATGCGCCCGCCACGACCGCACCCGCGCCGTTTCCAGCCCCTCCTCCGCAGGTTCGCGAAACAGCATCTCGTCCACATCCAGCGAACTCTCCCTCAGCCGTCCGTATTCGTGACAGCGCCCGTGCCTCTCGTGCCAGGCCGCATCCGCGCGCAGCTCCATTCCCGCCAGCCGCCGCCAGTCGCGCACGTCAAAACCCATCGTCTCCAGCCTCACCGCCAGCGCTTTCTCCGAATGCGAGGCACCCGGCGGCGGATTTTTCCACGGCACCATGTGCATCATCTCGAAACTCCACTCCTGCCTGTCGCACTGCGCATCCGGCCGCGAGAGATGCACCTTCACCTCCGCCACATCCTTCGTCGGCCGCCACGTCTCCCCGTTTAGTTGCACCCAGCTCATGCTTCAGTCCTCATAGTACCCGTGGAAATGCAGCTTCACCTGCAGGTCCCCGCCCCAATCCCGGAACTCCCCGCCCGGCATCGCGAAATCATGCACCTCCACACAGTCCGGCTCCTCCAGCCCCAGCCACGACCGCACTCGCTTCGGGGCATGCGCCTCCGCGTCCTCCGCATTGCGCGGCACCTCCACCCGCACCACCCCGAGCGGGATGTTCTCCACCATGTAAAGCTGCGCATTCGCCTTCCAAAACTCCTCATCCGGCTCCACCGGCGCCTCCTCCCCGTCCGGCGTCACCACCAGCCCCGCCAGCTCCTTGAAAACATCCCGTCCATCCGCAAACGCCGCCAGCTCCACGGTAAAGAACCGCCCTTCCCGCTTCGCCACCCGCCAGATGTGATCCGCCAGCCTCGAACTCTGCATCTCCTCCCCCGGCCCGGACCGGTAGCGCGTCTCCAGCGTCCCCGCTTCCGAAAAGATCCTCTCCCGCCGCGCCAGATCCCAGAAGCTCACCCGCTCCAGCTCCGTCCAGTCCCGCACCCCCGGCTCGAAAAAACACAACCGAACCTCCATCGTCGGCCGGTCCGCCTGCTTCACCCGCCGCCAGCGCGCCCCACTCGCCAGGAAATGCGCCTCCACAAACCAGTCCACGTCCGCCGGCGACCGATGCTCCAGCCTAATCTGCGCCTCCAGCCGCGATCTCCCCGGCACCAGCGCCCATTCATGCTCGCGAAAAAACAACATGGGTTCGGGCGAAGCGAAGGTGGGAGAAGCGCACGCCGGGAGGGTGGACGAAGCTCAGCTTCGGGGACAGCGCGTTCCGACGTAAACTTCGGAACGAGGGGAAACCTTCAGTTTGGGAATGGGGAACACCCGCCATGGGAAATGCAATTTCCCTCCTTAGCGCGTTACCAAACAGAAGCGATTTTTAAACGACCTCTTTAGGTCTAATGGTTGAACAGGAACGACGGCGTGTTGATGAGCGCCCAGGCGAGGTCTTGGACGCCGGTGAGGCGCTTGTTGGCGAGCTGGGCTTTGGATTGTTCGGTGTCCTGGCGCATCCGCACGAGTTTGGCGTCGAGGGTGATGGGGAGTTCCGCAGTGGCAGCGGCGGTGCGGCGCTGGACGAGGCCGGGGTCGGTGGGGAGCGGCAGGTTGCTTTTCTCGTGGGCGAGGCGGCGCTTGCTGAGTTCGGGGTCGTAGGCGTTCCAGTAGGCGGTGAGCGCGGCTTTGTCGGCGTCGGTCCGGGCGGCGGGGATTTTTTTGAGCGCGTCGATGACGGGCTGCGGGTAGCCGCCCTGCACGGGTGCGGCGGCGGTGGTGACCCACAGGCGGAAGCGCGCGATGGCGAAGCCGCCTTTGCGCGGCTGGTTCATCTCGAAGCGCAGGCGCACGCCTTTCGCGGCGTCGCCGATGGGCTGCGCGAGGGTGAGCGCGGCGAAGTGCGGGACGCCGTGGCTGCCGGAGACGGCCCAGCCGTTGTTCTCGTCACCCTTGCGTCCGTCGATGGCTTTGGAAATCTCGAAGTTCAACTGGTTGAAGTCCGCAACGGCGGCGGTGAATTTCACGTCCACGGGATTCGCGCTGGTGCCCAGCTCGCCGACCTTCAGGGCGATTTCGCCGAGGACGAAATTGCCGTCGGCAAAGCGTCCGGGGCCAAAGTTGGCCTCCTCGCCCGACGGCAGCACCTCGATGCCAATGCCGGTGATGCCCGCGAGTTTCGTATCCGCCTTCACCACGTAATCGGTTGTGCTTGGGCGCGCACCGCTGGCCTTGAATGAGCCGTCGGGTTGCTTCGTGAGCGTGATCTCACCGGTAGCGCGGGCCTCGACGATGTCGAGTGGCGTCCAGCCCGTGAAGGTGCGGGCGATGGGCGCAGCGTTCTCGAAAGCCGTCTGCGCGGCGGCGAGATTCTTCGCCTCGTAGTCCTTCACCGCGGCCTCGGCGGCGGCGATATCTGCGACGCGCTTTTTCTCCGCTTCCACGATCTTCGGCGCGATCTCGGCCTCGTAGCGGGCGAGTTCCGCCTTCATGTCGGCCATTGCTTTCACGCGCGCCGCCTCCGCCTGCGCAATGAGTGGCGCCTGCTCCTTTTCTTTGGCGTCGAGTTGCACTAGCAGCGCGGCGTTGTCGGCGTCGATCACGCTCCAGCTTTCCAGCACTTTCCCGATCTCCTGTTCGCTCGCGGGCCGACTGAGCACGCGGGTGAAAAGTTCGTCCACCAGCTTGCGATCATCTGGCTGCGCGGTCGTCAGCTTCGCGAGTTCGTTCGCCGCGTCGCCGATTGCCTCGGACACCGCAGGCCCGCCGAGCAGCGCCATGATGCTGCCGAGCCGCAGGTCGCTGCTGCGCTCACATTCGCACGAACTCTCCCGCGCGGGCCGTCCGAGATTCGCGAGGAAGCCGCTCGGCAAGTCCGTCGCGGAATCGGGAAGCTGCCCGGCGCGCAGGCCGCCCGGCAGCCGCGGCCCGGAGCCCACCGCTTTGAGCACCGCGTCGTAGAGCACCTCCGCCGGCAGCCGCCGCGCGAGGGCGTGCGAGTAGTTGATTTTGTCGTCGGCGTTCCACGGGTTCGTGGCGATGCCCAGCTGGTAGGTGCGGGACTGGCAGATGAGCCGCAGCACATGCCGCGCGTCGAAACCGTGGCCGACGAATTCTTTCGTCAGGTAGTCGAGCAGTTCGGGGTTCGTCGGCGGGTTGCCCGCGCGGATGTCGTCGAGCGGCTCGATGACGCCCGCGCCGGTGAGATAGCCCCACAGCCGGTTCACGTAGCTCGTCGCGAAATAGCGGTTGTCCGGCGAAGTCATCCACGCGGCGAGCTGCTCGCGGCGGCTGCCGGTCGTCTCGGCTTTCGCGGGAAAGGGGAACTCGGGCGCGGCGACTTTGTTCGTCCGCAGATGCGTGACTTCGCCCTCCTTCGCGTCGCTCACGATTTCATAAAGCGGACGCGGTTTTTCCACGGCGGTGCCTTCGAGCTTCGCGCCGCCCGCGGCGGGGTCGGCGGCGAAGGCGACCTGCGAGAAATAGGCGGACGTGTGGTAGTACTGATCCTGCGTCCAGCGCTCGAAGGGATGGTCGTGGCACTTGTTGCAGTTGAAGCGCGTGGCGAGGAAAAGGTGCGTCGTGTTCTCCATCGTCTCCGCCGGATCGCGGAGGATTTTCCAGTAACTCGCCGCAGGGTTGTCCTTGTTCGAGCCCGTCGCGGTCAGGATTTTCCGCACGAACTGGTCGTATGGCGTGTTCGCCGCCATCTCCTTGCGAATCCACTCGCGGAAAAGCCGCGCGCCTTCGCCGCCGAGAAACTTCGAGTTCACCTGCAACAAGTCGGCCCACTTGTTCGTCGAATGATCCACGAACTCCGGCGACGCGAGCAGCTTCTCGATCACCGCATCGCGTTTCTCCCGCACGGGCCGCGCGTCGGCGAGAAAGGCCCGCACTTCCTCCGCGGTCGGCGGCAGTCCGGTGAGGTCGAGCGAAACGCGGCGCAGAAACTCGGCGTCGCTGCACAAACCCGAGGGCGCGATTTTCATGCGCTGCCATTTCGCGGCGACCAGTTCGTCGATGCGTCCCCACGTCTCCGGCGTCTGCCACGCGAAGCCCGTGCGGTCGCCCATGACGGTCAGCGTGGTCGCGGCGTAATTGCCCTCGTAGCGCGCGAGCAGCGGGGCCTCACCGCGGCGCAGCGTCTCCACGAGCCCGCCGCCGTCGGTCTTCGCCACGTCGGTATTGCCGCTGTCGAGAAAGGCCTCGGCGGTTACGTCACGCGTCTGGCCGTCGCTGAAAGTCGCCACGACCCGCACCTGCTGCCGCGCGCCGATTTGCTGCACCACGGGATCGTGCGGCGAGACCTCGATCTTCACCACGCGCGGCGCGGCGAGGTCGAGCTTCGCGCCGTCGGCGATCCACGTCCGCAGCAAGTCGTAATACTTTTCCCCGAGCTTCGTCCGCTGCCCGCCCTCGTGCGGCACGCCCGCCGTCGCTTTCAGCAGCATCAGGGAATCATCCGGCGACGCCACATTCAGCCGCCGTCCCGCGAGATCGTCCTTGAGCGAACGCACATCGTAGATCGGATCGTAGCCGCGCAGCGAAAGCTTGAAGCCAAACTTCCCGTCCTTCGCCCCGTGGCACGTCCCCGCATTGCAGCCCAGCCGCGTCATCACCGGATTCACATCGCGGATGAAATCGACGGGCTGACTTTCGATCACGCCCGCGACTTCCACCGGCACCGCCGCCTTTTGCCCGCCGATCTCAATCGCCAGCGATGCCGCGCCATTTTTCCGCGCGTCGAGCCGTCCGTTTTTTGCAACTTCCGCGCAATCCCCGGCCAGTTGATAACCCGCCAGCCGCGTTACGTCCGCCGTCGTCCCGTCCGCTAGCTTCGCCGTCACGACCAACTGCGCGCCCTCGTATTTGCCGCTCAGCACGACTTTGGCCGGCTGGATGTCGAGGCTGGCGATCTGCGCGCCGGGCGGCAGCGCTTCGGGGGGCGCGGCCTTCGCCAGCTCCGGCGCAGCCGGGGCGGCCAGGGCCGAAGGCAGCAGCGCAGTGAGAACGAGGAGTGAACGAAAAGGCGGGAGTCGCATGGGATGGGGCAAGACGTGCAAGGCAGATAATCCAACCGGGTGGAAAATGTAAGGTGGAGACTGCGGGCGCTGAATTCTGGAAGGGGCGATTGCCAAATCGGCCTCAGTGCCTCAGGCGCTGCATCGGATTCGGCGATGGGGAAATCGCCGCTCCCAGACCGCACGCCAAAGGTGCCTCACGGGACCGACGACTGCACTTTCACATGGAAAAACCGGCGCGCGGGCGCGGCCATGGTGCCGACGGTGACGGTGGCCGCCACGGGGCCGGTGCCGGTTTCAACGACGGCCGCCTCCGGCACGAGCGCGGTGAAGGCCGCGCCGCCGGCGCTGCGGGCGACCGGGGTCCAGGTGCCGCCGAGGTCGGCGCAGGATTCGATGGTGATGGTGACGTCGGTGCGCTGCGGGTCGCGGTTGAGCGCGAGGACGAAATTCGTCGGCGTCATGGTGACGGTGTAGGGCGCGGCGGTCGCCTGCGTGGGCGAGGTGAGGAGGGCGTATTCGACGATGTTGGCCCAGCCGTCGTCGTCGTTGTCGGCGAGGTTGGCGGCGTCGCCGGTGCCGAGGGTGGTGCCGAAATTGGTCTGCCGCCAGGCGAGCAGCGGCGCGGCGGTGATGTTGGCGGCGGTTTCGTCAAACGTCGTGATCGCGCCATCGCCGACCATGAGGCGCAGGCGGTAGGTGCCGGAGGCGGAAAAGCTGACGCCGGTATCGATGGAAGACGGGGTGAAAAACTCGACGACGCCCGCGCCGCTCACCGCCTGCCAGAGCGGGGTGAGCGCGGCGGGCACCGGGCGGCTGTCGTCGCTCACGGTGGCGTCGAGATTCCACGGGCCGCCGCCGGTGAGCGCCGCGCCGGCATCGACGACGGGGCCGCGGTTGGTCGGGAGGAAAAAGTTCAGGCTGTCGAAAACGGCGGTCGAGGCCGTGGCGGTGACGGCGCTCGTGAGGGCGAGGCCGACGATCGGCGAGGCGCCCATGATGCCCGCCGCGAAAGTTTGCGTGGCGCCGCGCTGGGTCCAGGTCACGCCGTCATTGCTGGTGTAGCCGGAGAAGTCGTCGCCGCTGCGCACGAGGCGCACCCATTGAGGCAGCGTGTAAACAGTCGAGCCGAGACTGTCGTAGGGATCTCCCCCGGCGGTGAGACGAGCTTGGAAGCAGGCAGTCGCGCCCGCGCGGAAGAAACTCATCGCGTAAGGCGCGTTCGTCGCCGTGGAGGCGCGGGCCATCAAACCGAAGCGGCAGGAACCGCTGCCACCGGGATTGCTCACGCTGGCGACGCGCACCGCGAAATCGAAGTCGCCCGTGACCGGCGCGGCGAGGAAGTAGAAACCGTCAGTCGTGCCGCTGCTGCTGATGCCCGTGCTCGCGCCAATGAGCGTGATGGTGCCGCCCGCGTGCGAGCCGGAGACGGTGTCCGATTCACTCCACGAACCCGCCGCCGTGCTCGTGTTGATGTATTGCGCGGTGAGCACCGGCGCGACATCCACGCGGAGGTCGCTGGTGCCCGTGAGCGCCCCGGCGGTGGCGGTTGCGCGGAGGACGTAGCTGCCGCTGGCGGAGAAAGTGGCTGCGGTCGCGCCGGCCGATGCGCTCTCAAAAGTCACGGTGCCGGGCCCGCTGATTTTGCTCCACGCGTAGGGGAGCGTGACCACGCCGCCGGGCGTGTCGCGCGTCGCTCGCGCGACGAGCATGAGCCCGACATTGGCTGGGATGGCGACGGCGGGATTCACCGGTGAGGAGATGTCCACAACCGGCAGCGCGTCGTCATCAAGGATGGTCACGGTGGCCTGCGCGATCGGGCCGAGATCGTACGCCGCGTTGGGCGAAATGGTGACGATGAGCGTTTCGTTTGGCTCCTCGGTGGCATCGTCGGTGAGCGTGATCGGCAGCGGCGCGGAGGTCGCACCGGTGGGGATGGTGACGCTGCCGGAGGGCGCGGTGAAATCGCTGCCCGCGACCGCCGTGCCGGCGACGGTGTAGGCGACGGTGAGCGGGAAGCCCGTCGCGTTGCTGCTCCGCGAAATGGTGAACGCGGCGGGGCCGGCGTCCTCGCCGACTTCGGCCAAACCCGCCCCGATGCTGACTGCGGGCAGCACGCTGTCGCGGATGGTGACGGTGTGCGTGGCGGGCGAGCCGAGGACGGCGTTGACCGGGTTGGTGAGCGTGACGACGACGGTTTCCAAGGCCTCGATGATGGCGTCGTTGAGGATGACCAGTGGGAGAAGTTTCACCGTCTCGCCCGCGGCGAACGTGACCGTGCCGGGCGGGAGCGTGTAGTCGCTGCCGGCGGTGGCGCTGCCGGAGACGGTGTACTGCACGGTGGCCGTGGCAGTGAGGGCGCGGTCGAGCACGGCCATGAGCAGCGGCTCGCTGCCGTCTGGCTCGGCGCGGGTGGTGGCGGCGAGGAGAAAGTGGACGCGCGGGGCGGGATCATTAGCGTCGGTGATAGTCAGCGTGTGCGTGGTGCGGGCGGAGACGATGCCGGCCAGGTTCGCGTACTGGAGCTTGAGCACCGCGGTTTCGCTGCCCTCGGTGACGCCGTCGTTTTTCACCCGGATGCGGACGTTTTGCGAAGTCACGCCGGGCGCGAAAGTGAGCGTGCCGCCGGAGATAACGGCGTTGCCATTGGCCGCATCGGCGAAGGTCCAATCGACATCGTCGCCCTGCGCGGTGCCGCCGCCGCCGGTGTACTGGACGGTCACGGTATTCGCGCTCGCGGCGTTGAGCGTCACGGGGATGTCGCGGTACTCGCCGAGCGCGCCGGGCGCTTCGGTGGTCGCGCCGGTCGCGGAGGTGAAGCCGACTTGCGTGGCGAGCGCGTCGTTGTCGGTGATGTAGAGCGTGGCGCTGGCCGGAATCTCCGGCCCGTAGCCGGTGCCCGGCAGCACGGTGACAGTCACACTTTCGCTGCCCTCGGCGAGCGCATCATCGACCGGCGTGATGATGAGATCCGCGCCGCTCGCGGTGTCAGGAATGGTGATCGTGCCGCTAAGCGCCGCGTAGTCGGTGCCGTTCGTGGCGGTGCCGGAGACGGCGTAATTCACCACGAGATCGCCGGTGGTGCCGCCGCGCGAGAAGTAGAATTTTCCCGTCGCGCTCGCGGCTTCGGCGGGCGTGCTGTTCCAGGTCGAAACCATCACGCGGTCGCCGCTGTCGTCGTCTTTCAAACGCAGCGTCGCAGTGCCGTCGTTGAACACGCGGTACGTCGGATCAGGCGTGATCGTGACGATGATCGTCTCCGTGTCTTCGAGCAAAGTGTCAGCGAGCATCGGGAGCGTCACGGTCGCGTCGGTGGAGCCGTTCGCGGAGATCGTGACCGTGCCGGATGGTGCGGTGTAGTCGGTGCCCGCCGTCGCGGTGCCGCTGAGGGTGTAATGGACGGTGATGTTTCCCGTGGCCGAGCCGATCGCGCGGAAGATCACGGTGCCCGAGGTGCTCGGCTCGGACGGCGACGTGCCGGCGCGCACGGAGACGACAGGGATGTCGTCGTTGTCGGTGATGTTGACCGTCGCGGAGAACGCCGCGCCGAGGCTGTACTTGTTGTCGAAAGTCGTGAGGCTGAGCACGACGGTTTCGGGGTCGGGTTCACCGAGGTCGTCGTCGTACGGCGTGATGACCACGGGCACGCTGACCGCGCCGATGGGGAAGGTGATTTGCCCCGGCAAAGAGGCGTAGTCCGTGCCGTGCAGCGCGCTGCCGGTGAAGCCATAGTACACCGTGAGCGCCGCCGCCGTGCTGCCCGTGCGCGTGATGAGGAAGACGCCGGGATCGGTGCCCGCTTCGGACGCGCTGGCATCGAGCGCGGTCACGGTGACGACGGGCGAATCGTCGTCGGTGATATTGATCGTCGCGGTCTGCGCGCTCGCGTCGCGGACGTAGGCGGCGTTGCTGGAGATGGTGATGGTGGCGTCCTCCGGACCTTCGATGAGCGTGTCATTGACTGGCGTGAGCGTGAGCGTGGAAGACGCCTGGCCAATCGGAATCGCGACGGTCGTGGCGAGCGTGGCGTAGTCGGTCGTGTTCGTCGCGGTGCCGGCATAGGTGACGACGACATTCAGCGCGGCGGTCGTCGCGCCCGTGCGGGAAATGACGAACGTGCCGGGATCGCCGGGCGTCTCGTTCGCGTAGGGATCAGTCACGGCGACGCTGACCTGCGGGAGCGTGGTGTCGTTGTCGTTGAGCGTCATCAGCGCGAGGCTCGGGCCGTCGGCGACGAAGTTGGCGTTCGACGCGAGCTGGAGCGAAACCGTTTCCGGCCCCTCGGCGCTCGCGTCATTCACCGGCACCACATTGACCACGAGCGAGGACTGGCCCGCGAGGATCGTGAAAGTTTTGAAGCTGCCGTCATCGGTCGTCGCGGGACTGAAGGTGTAGTCCGTGGTCAGCGTCGCGGTGCCGCCGACCGGCGCGAGTTCCACGATCAGATCCGCCGCGGTGCTGCCGGTGCGGGTCAGCGTGAAGCTGCCATTCGCGCCGCCTTCGGTCGCATCGGCGGTTTTCGTCAGCGTCACGAGAGTGCTTTCCGCGGCGGTCCAGTTGCCGGTGTTCGTGCCCGTGGTGATGGTGAGCGGATTCGCAAATGACGGCGTGAAAGTGTGGCCGGGATAAACCGCGGTGAGCGTGTGCGCGCCGATGGTGAGATTCGACAGCGCGTAGTTTCCGTCGCTGTCCGTGTAGCAGAATTTGCTCGTGTCGCTGGTGATGAGCACGCCCGCGAGCGGCAGTCCGCCGACGGTCACATTGCCCGTGACCGCCCCGCGCCCGTGGGCGCCGACATTCACAACCACATGCCGCCGCGCGGTGCGGCCCTTTTTGTCGGAAACCGTGACCATCACCGTCATTTGCACGGTGCTGGCAAAGGTGCGGGTGAAGACCGGCGAGTTCGAGCTGGCGAGGCCGTCGCTGCAATCCCACCAGTACGAGAGCGCGTCGCCATCGGGGTCGCTGGCCGTGGCGGTGAAAGTGATGCTGCCGCCCGCGGAGATGGTCGTCGCACTGGCGCTGAGGCTGACGGTGGGCGCTTGGTTGCCGGGGAAAGGGCCGCGCTGATACTCGATGTCGAGCGAGGGCGGAGTCGTCGCGTTTTTCGCGAGGACGGTGAAATGCTGGTCGCTTTCCAGGTCGGAATAGGTGCGCCCGATGGCGATGCCGCCGTCGTTTTTTCCGCTGGGCGTGCCCGGCGTGGTGTCGAGCAGATGGCCGGCGTTGCCGATGGCCGCCCAGTTGTAAATGACCAGCGCCGAGTCGGTGAGCTGGCCGCCGTAGGCCGGGTGGTACTCGATGTAGTAATTGCGCACCGCATCCTTCACCACGCGCAGGGCGTAGCGCTTGCCCTCTTCCAGCCGCGGCTGGTCGTAGGCGACGATGCGATAGACACCGTTCGCATTGGCCGCGGGCCGGTGGACGTAGGGATCGCTGAGCCAGCCGAGCGCGCGTTTGCTGATCGTATTGTAGTGGGCGCCGAAGCCGCCGCCGCCGCCCATCACGTCGAAGCCGTTGCCGTATTCCGCATTCGCGCCGGTGCCGTAGGCGGTGCCGTCGGAAGTGTTCCAGTAGTTCGCGTGGTTGCGGCCGAGCGAATGGCCGCACTCGTGGTTGAGCACGTCCATGCCGTCCCAGCTCACCCACACGCTGCTGCCGCCGCCCCACGAGATGCCGCTGAGGCGCGGCCCGCCGTTCACGCGGACGATGGTGCAGGTGTACTGGCCGGAGTCGTAGCCGAGCTTTTTCGCCTCCGCGCGGGCGTCGCTGTGGACGAGGCCGAGGCCGTCCACGTCGGTGTCCTTGGCGATGTACCAGGCCTGCGAATGGGGCAGCACCACGAGCGGCGTGACCGTGCTCGTGGTGGTCATGCGGCCGTAGGAACTTTCGAGGTAGTATTTCGAAACGTTGCGCATGTCGGTGGCTGCGCTGTCCTCGGTGTTCGGGGCCTTGAGCTGATCGGGATAGGTGATGCGGATGTAAAGGCAGCGGAAGTTGCCAATGGCGTTCGACGAGGTGCCGGGATACGCGTCGTAAAAGAAACCCGCGCCGCCGGGGCCGCTGGCCTGGAGCAGCGTGCGGTACTGCTCTTCGAGCACCTGGACGTGGGTGCCGTTGCACAGGGTGGTGATCTGCCCGCCGATCTCGACCGTCGGCGTCGCGTCCGTTACCGCCGCCTCGGGCGCGGGGACCGGGGTGGTGAGATGGGAAACCGGGCAAGTCGCCACAACCTGCGCGTCTTTGGGAATGCGCTCGCCCTTTTCCAACTGCCGCACCGGATTTTCCGCGACGGCAAATTCACGATCAATCGCCACGCCGCGCAACGGCACCTCGGCCTTCGAGTTGGCCGGCACCAACTCACCGAAGACGCGCGCCTTGTAGCTCGCACCCGCCGCCGTCTCGAAATAGCGCAGCGTCAGCTCGGTGCCCACCGGAATGTCGCCCTCCGGCCGCCCGCGATAGACGTTCAACGCGCCCGTCGCCGAAACCGGCTGCTCCAACTGCGCCGCGATTTCCGCCGGCAAATCCTGCCGAATCACCCGCGGCACCGCCTGCTCCAGCGCCCGCCGCGGATCGGCCACGATCAGTGCCTTGAACTCCGGCCGCCGCTCCGTGGCCAGCCGCAGACCCTCCGCGCGCAGCTCCTCGCGCGCCGGCGCATCCGCCGCCTGCCACTGCTTCGCCCATTGGTTGAAAGCGACGACCTTTTTGAAATCCGGCTGGGGCGGAACTTGCAAAGCGTCGCTGCCGAAATCCGCGGCTGGCACTGGTGCCGCCGCGGGCGCCGGCTCGGCCACTGGCTCGGCAGCAATGGTCTCCGCGGGCTCGGCTTTCACGACCTCTGCTTTCGCTATCGCCACGGGACTGACGGATGCGGTTTCGCGTCCCAGACGCAACGCGAGGAATACGAAAAGCAGCACTGCGAGCAGGCTGGCGATTATGGCAAATGACTTCTTCATAGGGAGATTTGTGATGATTCGAGAGGTGCGGCGCGGGATAGGTGGCCGGGGTTTTTCTGGGGCTGTGCTGCGGCCCGGCGTCTAGGAGAGCAGCAGGTGGCGAACCCGCCGCCGAGAGCAGCGCGGCTGCATACGCCACGCCCCGCACCCCGGCAAGTGCCAGCTTGCCCCTGAACAAGCGGCAGGTTTTTGGTTTACCGCACCGCCGTGGCCGGCACCGGCCCGAGCGTGACGGGGGTAAATTCCTTCACCACCCGCGGCTCCGCTGCGCTGATGATGCGCACTTTGCCATCCTCGCCTGCTGCCGCCACCGCCGAGCCGTCGCGCAGCCAGCGGAGCGCGAACTGGCCCGCGCCGAGGGGCACGCTGCCGAGCAGCTTCACGTCGCTCGCGTAGTGCGCGGCGAGCTTCGCTTTCTCGGCGTCGTTGCGGCCGCCCTCGTCTTTGCTCTCGATGGCGAGGATGTCGGCGGGCATTTCGGTGTCGAAGTCGTAGTTGAAAAAGCTGACCGCGCCCTGGCCGTCGAGCGAGCTGGCGGCGGCGAAACTTTTTCCGTCGGGCGCAAAATCGACGGCGTAGATGCGCCCGTCCATGGCCGGCCATTTGCGGATGCAGAGCGCGTTGTCGCCGATGTGGCGCTGGACTTTGCGCACGATGCGGTAGGCCTGCGGCACGCCGTCCGCGCCGCCGACGAGGAACTCATCGCGCACCGGATGCCGCGCCACGCTTTGCAAGCCGCCGCGCAGTGCGCCGGGCGTGATGGAGCTGATGTTGTCGATGAAGCGCTGCGTCGCCATCTCGGTGAGCTTCGCGCTCATGTCGCGGCCCACGCTCACGAGCTGGTCGCCTTTTGCGGTGAAGGCGGTGCCGAGCACCCAGTCGCTGTGTGAGGTCTGCTGGAGCACCTGCGCGCCGGTCGCGGCGTCGATGGCGCGCAGCGTGTTGTCCGGGCAGCCGAAGGCGACGAGCTTCCCGTCCGGCGACCACGCGATGCCATAAACGGTGTCGAAACCGACCGGCACGCTCAGTGCGAGCGTGCGCTTTTCCACGTCCCAGATTTGCACCTCGCCCATCTGCGCGGGGCGTCCGCCGCAGGCTGCGAGCCGTTTGCCATCGGGCGAAAAGCGCACGGTCTGGATGCGCTCCGACAGCCCCACGAGCCGTGCGACCATCTCCGAGCCGTCGCCTTTCCACAGCAGCACTTCGTGAAAACCCGCGACGGCGAGCAGCGCGCCGTCCGGCGAAAAATCGAGCGACGTGATGACCGGCGGGCGCGCATAGACCGGCGGATGCTCCGCGTCGAAACGCTGCTTCGCATTGGCCGGCGTGTCATCGACCGCGCCCTCCGCGACCCAGCGGCGGATGAGCGCGATTTCCTTTTCCGCGAGCGGCGGTTTTTTCTTCGGCATCTCGGCCTCGCCATTCGTGGGCGTGATTTGCTGCACGAGCATGGACTTGTCGGGATCGCGCGGGACGATCGCGCGCGAGCCGTCCTTCGCGCAGTCCTCGCCGCCCGCGACCAGCTTGGCAAAGTCCGTCATCACATAGCCGCCCTTGGCCTTCGCCGGCTGATGACAGCCCTGACACTGCGCCTGAAAAATGGGCCGCACCTTTTTGAAATAGCTCACCGGCGCGTTCGGGTCTTCCTCCTCCTTTTTCGGCGGAGCCGCGACGACGGCGAGCGCGAGGGTGAGGGTGACGACTGGAAAGAGGAAGCGAATGGGGGTCATGCGTGGGGTGACAATCCTCCATGGGTCGTGTGTCTTATGCGATTTGGAAAGTTGCTCGGTTTGCCGGCAGACCTTGAAACACACGACCCGGAGGACACGTGCCCGGCGTCGCCCGCCTGCTCGTCCGCTAGCCGAACAACCGGCGCACCAAAGCGGCGAGGCCGGGTTTGTCGAGTTCGCGATTCGCGATGGCGATCATGGCGTCGTAGAGGGCGTTCGACGATTCCATCGCGGTTTCGATTCCAGCAAGTTCGAGGCACAACAGCGCCGAACCGATGCCGGTGCGCTTATTGCCGTCGATGAAGGCCTGCGCCTGCGCGATGTGAAAAGCATAGGCCGCCGCGACGCCGAAAATATCCGCCCCACCGTAGTAGTAATCGTTCTGCGGCTGACCGATCGCACTTTCGAGCCCAGCCAGATCGCGAATGCCATCGCTGCCACCATGTTCGCGGAGCGAACGCCGGTGCAGCTCCAGCACCAAGTCAACCGAGAGGAAGACGATTTCCGCCAAAATCTTCGTGCCTCACTGCGCCAGCCGCCGGAGCAACTCGCGATGCTTTGCAAAAACGGCGTCCATCGCCGCAGGCACATCCGCGTCGGACGACTGCACGACCCGCACGCGCGGCGCGGACTCCGCCGGACGCTGGCGCAGATCAGCGGCCAACTGCTCGATATCCGCCAGCTCGGCGGCGCTCAAGGTGCGCAAGGCGTCTTTGATTTCAGCGACAGACATGCCGCGAAATTAGCGCACGGGCACCAGCCTTCCAGCCCTCAATTCATCGGCTAGGCGGGCGGCACCGCCGTCAGCCGCCGCCATTCCGCGGATCGCCCGCAAGTCCGCGGTTGAAAACTGCGCATCTCATCTTGCCCGCCGCGTCCGAACAGGCCTCGTTTTTTCCACCCGCAGGCGTGACAGCGCTCGGCCCGGCGCGGTATTTTCCCGCCTCCCCGCATGGCCCTCATCACGAAAGACAAGATCGCCGACATCCTCGAAAGCATCGCGCAGATGCTGGAGATCAAAGGCGAGAACGTTTTCAAAATCCGCGCCTACACCAATGCGGCGCGGGCGCTGGAGACTTATACCGGCGACATCGTGGCGGCGGCGGGCGAGGGGCGGCTCGGAGAGATTCCGGGCGTGGGCAAAGCGATCGCCGAGAAGATCACGGAACTCGTCGCCACGGGGCAGCTCGCGTACTACGAGATTTTGAAAGCGGAGTTTCCGCCGGGCGTCTTCGAGATGTTCGACCTCCAAGGGCTCGGGCCGAAAAAAATCAAGGCGCTGTGGGACAAGCTCGGCATCACCACGCTCCCGGAGCTGGAAGCGGCGTGCAAAGACGGGCGCGTGACGGGGCTCTCGGGCTTTGGGAAAAAGACGGCGGACAACATCCTCGGGGCCATTCAGTCGCGCGCGAAACACGCCGGGCGCTTCCGGCTCGGCTCCATCGCGGCGGACGCGGAGCGGATGGTCGGCGAGCTGCGCGAGCTGCCGGAGGTTTTGCAGGCGACTATCGCCGGCAGCTACCGGCGGCGGAAGGAAGTGGTAGGCGATCTCGATTTCATCGTCGCCACGAACGCGCCAGCCGAGGTGTCGGATTTTTTTGTGAAACACGAGATGGTCGAGAGCGTGATCGCGCACGGTGCGACGAAATCGAGCGTGCGCTTCAAGAGCGGCATCCAAGCCGATCTGCGTGTGGTGAAAAACGCGGAGTATCCCTTTGCGCTGAACTACTTCACCGGCTCGAAGGAGCACAACATCATCATGCGCCAGCGCGCCCTCGCCCGCGGCTGGACGCTGAACGAATACCGGCTCGGGCCGCTCGAAAACGCGAAGTCCGAGCCGCCGCAAATCTTCGACGAGCGCGGCCTCTACCGCGCGCTCGACCTCGACTACGTGGAGCCCGAGCTGCGCGAAGATCGCGGGGAATTCGCCGCGGCGGAGGCGCACACTTTGCCCGACCTCATCGCGCCCGAAAACCTGCGCGGCACTTTCCACAACCACACGACCGCGAGCGACGGGCGCAGCACGCTCGCGGAGATGGCCGCCGCCGCGCAGGAGCTGGGCCTCCAGTATCTCGGCATCGCCGACCACTCGAAATCTTCCGTGCAGGCGCACGGGCTCGAAGCCGACCGGCTGCTCGCGCAGCTCGAGGAAATCAAGGCGCTGAACGCCACCTTAGACGGCCACTTCCGCATCTTCGCCGGCAGCGAGGTGGACATCCACAAGGACGGCACGCTCGACTTTCCCGACCACCTGCTGGAGCGGCTGGATTACGTGGTCGCGTCTGTCCACAGCTCCTTCTCGCTCAGCGAGGCGGAGATGACCAAGCGCCTCATCCGCGCGATGGAAAACCCCCACGTCACCATGCTCGGCCACCTCACCGGGCGCATGCTGCTCGCGCGCGACGCCTACGCGGTGAACATCCCCGCGATCATCGAAGCCGCCGCGGCCACCGGCACGCTCATTGAGCTGAACGCCAACCCGCGCCGCCTCGACATGGACTGGCGCTGGTGGCCGCTGGCGAAGGAGAAAGGCGTGCGCTGCGTCATCAACCCCGACGCGCACCACACCGACCATCTTCAGTTTTTGCACTACGGCATCGGCATTGCCCGCAAAGGCTGGCTCACCCGCAAGGACGTGGTGAACTGCCTGCCGCTCGGCAAAATCGAGGCCGTCCTCGCGGCGAAACGCGCGCGGAAGAAATGATCTGGCTCGTCGTCGCTGTTGTCCTCCTCGCGAGCTATCTGCTCGGGTCGATTCCGAGCGGGCTGCTCATCTCGAAATCGCAGGGGCTCGATGTCCGCGAGTACGGCAGCAAGAACATCGGCGCGACGAATGTCTGGCGGGTGATGGGGAAAAAATGGGGGCTGCTGGCGTTCGTGTGCGACACCGCGAAAGGCTGGCTGGCGGTCACGCTCGGCGTCGCCCTCGCGGCGCGCTTTCCCGTCACCGAGCATCTGCTCCACGGCAAGACCGCGCTGCATTTTCTCCCACCCGACTACGCCGGCATCACCGCCGCGCTGGGCTGCATTCTCGGGCACAATTTTCCGGTCTGGCTGCGCTTCAAGGGCGGGAAGGGCGTGGCGACTTCACTCGGCGTGATCATCGGCATGATGCCGCTCGCGGCGCTGTTCACGTTCATGGTCTGGGGCGTGGTGTTCAAAATCTCGCGCTACGTTTCGCTCGCTTCGATCGTGGCGGCGGTCGTCCTGCCGGTCGTCGTGATCGCGATGTTTTTCCTCGGCTGGATTCACGGCTGGGCAAATTTCTATTTCGCCGTCGCCGCCGCCGCGCTCGTCATCAAACGCCACACCGCGAATATCCAACGCCTCCGCGCCGGCACCGAGCTGCGCTTTGGCGATCCGAAACCACCTGCCCCGTGATGCCGCCGGTTTTTTTACCGCAGAGGCGCAGAGATCGCAGAGGCGGAAAAACTACCTTTCACGGCCTTCTCTGCGCCCTCTGCGCCTCTGTGGCAAATCTTTGCTGTCCGCGCCGGGACTGAGCACTCCTTATCCAAAATGAGTTTCAAAAACGTTGCCATCATCGGAGCCGGAAGTTGGGGCACGGCGCTCGCGGTGCCGCTGCTCGTCAACCATCTGCCCGTCACCATCTGGGGCCACGACGGGGCGCACATTGCGCGCGTCGCCGCGGCGCGGGAAAACGCGGCGTATCTCCCCGGCGTCGCGCTGCCGGAGGCGCTGCGTTTCACCCACGCGCTCGACGAGCTGCGCGCCTGCGACCTCGTGCTGCTGGTCACGCCGTCGAAGGCGGTGCGCGAAGTCGCCTCACGACTCTCGACCATCGGCCTCGCGGAAAACGCGGCGCTGCTTTCCTGCACCAAAGGCGTGGAGCGCGGCAGCGGGCTGCGGATGAGCGAGATCATCGCCGAGTGCTTGCCGCGCAATCCTGTCGGCGTGCTTTCCGGCCCGAGCCACGCGGAGGAAGTCGCGCGCCAGATGCCCACCGCGCTCGTGCTCGGCTGCCGCGACGGGGCGCTCGCGAAGCAGCTCCAGCACGCCTTTTCCACGCCGGCCTTCCGCGCCTACACGAGCAACGACGTGGCCGGCATCGAACTGGGCGGCGCGCTGAAAAACATCTTCGCCCTCGCCGCTGGCGTGAGCGACGGCCTCGGCCTCGGCGACAACTCCAAGGCCGCGCTCGTCACCCGCGCGCTCGCCGAACTCACCCGCCTCGGCACCGCGCTTGGCGGCCGGCGCGAGACCTTCCAGGGCCTCAGCGGCCTCGGCGATCTCATGGTCACCTGCTTTTCCAAACACAGCCGCAACCGCGCCGTCGGCGAACGCCTCGGCCGCGGCGAGCGGCTGGCCGACATCGTGGCCTCGATGAACATGGTCGCCGAAGGCGTGCCCACCACCTACAGCGCCCACGAGTGCGCGGTGCGGCTCGGCCTCGAAACGCCGATCATCACCCAAATCCGCGCGCTCCTCGACGGCACCCTATCCCCCCGCGCGGCGATGGCCAATCTCATGGGCCGCGAGGCGGGTGCGGAGTAAAATGGGCTTCGGTTGGCACTGCATCGTCGTGCTTTCGATCAATCAAACGCTCTGATAGGTAGTCCCCGTGCTTCTCCTCCTCGACACGAATATCATCATCCCATTGGAGCCGGGCTCCACGGTCGATTTGGAGGCCGCGAGCCCCGATGCTATTCGTCTTTTTCAAATTGCTCAGGAAGTCGGCGCGGGGCTTTTTGTCCACCCGGAGCAATCACGAGACATCGCGAACGACACTGATGAGAACCGTCGCAAGCTGCGCGGTATTCTCCTGAAGAAGTATCGTTCGCTCATAAACCCGCGTCAGTTGACCGACCGCGTGCGGGAGGCTGCAAACCAACCCACGGCTGATTCTCACACTTGGATCGACGCTCATCTTGCTGCCGCGTTGGATGCTAACGCCGTGGCCTATCTGATTTCTGAAGATCGCGGTCTTCATCGGATTTGCCGGCGGATTGGGCTGGAAGATCGCTGTCTTTCGTTGTCGGCAGCGCTCAATCTGCTCGAAGGAGAACGCACCGTGGCGCCGCCGTCGCCGCCTGCTGTCGTGAGTGTTCAGGCATATCAGCTTAACAGCCACGACCCGATTTTTTCCGACGTTCGCGCAGATTACCCCGACTTCGATGAATGGCTGGACAGGTGCAAGCGGGAGCACCGGCAGGCTTGGACTGTTGATCTGCGGGGCATGAAGGAATACGCCGGGATCGCCATCGTGAAGCCCGAGGATCGCGAATGGCCCGACGCTCGCAATCCAACATTGAAGATCTGCACGTTCAAAATCTCGGATCGGGCGTCTGGCGCGAAGTTGGGGGAACTTCTTCTGCGGGCAATTTTCGATTTCGCTCATGCGAACGACTTCGAGACGGTATTCGTTGAAACATTCCCAAAACAAGGCGCGCTGTTGCATTTGCTGCATCAATTCGGATTCGAAATAGCCGATCAAAAACCAGGTACAGAAGAGCTGGTTATGCGGAAACGGATGTCTCCGGTCACAACGGACGACGAACGAATCTTGCCACTGGATTACGCGAAAAAATTCGGGCCGTTTTCTGTGAAATGGAGTGGCGTCACAGCCTACATCATCCCGATCGAGCCGCGTTTTCACGCACTGCTCTTTCCCGAACTCGAACCTCAAGGCTCGCTACTAGCCGGGAGCGAATCGTTTGGGAATACGCTGATCAAAGCATATTTTTGTCGCGCCCAGACGCGCAGCATCAGGCACGGAGATATTGTCTGCTTTTATCGCTCAGGTGATTGGCAAGCGATGACGACAATCGGCGTCGTCGAGGAGACATTGGCAAGCGATGACGAAGCCAAGATGGTTAGCTTCCTCAAGAAGCGTACAGTTTACCGTCCGCAGGACGTCGCCGCGAAGTGTCGCGAGGGAGGCGCTTTTGCACTCACATTTCGACACTCACCGGTTCTCAAAAAACACATCGCGCTGGCGGAGTTAATCACGAATCACATTGTCGCAGCGCCTCCTCAATCCATCACTAAACTTACGTCAGACTCTCTCACATGGCTCCAAACTCGCCTGTAGTCGCACTACTCTCAATCAAACCGATTTACGCGAATGCAATCTTGGACGGGCGAAAAACGGTCGAGTTCCGCAAACGACCTTTCAAGCGACCGGTAAGCCATGTGGTTATCTACGCCACCACTCCAGTTCAGCGCGTTATCGGCTGGTTTCAGACGAAGCATTTCGAACAAATGAGTCCGTCAGCATTGTGGAACCGTTTCGCCAGCGTCGGCGGAATTTCTAAGGAGGATTTTAATATTTACTACGACGGTTCGGAGTCAGGCGTCGCAATTCATGTTGATAAGCCACGGCGCCTGGCAAAATCAGTTTCGATCAAACAAACCAAGGTCGCTGCTGCGCCGCAAAGTTACACTTATCTTTCAGCAACGGTTTTCAGCCGCCTGATCGCCTGCCAAGACATGCGCCCACCAAAACGCCTCGCCGTAAGAAAGAAAAAAGCACAACGAGGCGGCAAATAGACATCGGCGCAGCGGCTCAGCGCTTCGGCGCGTCGAGCAGGGTTCCGCCGCGGAGGTTGCCGGGGAGTTTGTCGCGCGGATTGTCGAGATTGCCCGGCGGGGCGGTGGCGCCGGTGGCGCCGTGGAGGATGGCGGCTTCCACGGTGGTGGCGTAGGCATGCACGGTGCGGACGATGCCGAAGTCGGTGACGTACTGGTAGTAGCCGGCGGGATAGAGCGTGCCGTGCTGGGTGTCGCCCTCGGCTCCCTGCAGCCCGTAGATGAAGCCCTGGCCGAGCACCACCTTGGTCAGTGTGCTTTTCTCCAGCAGCGTGGCCGCCGCCTTGCCGCGGGTCGTGGTGAGATGCACGCGCACACCGCCTTCGGTGCCTTCGATCACGGTGCCCTCGGCGGTGAAACCGGTCTGCGCCACGCGCAGCCAGGCGGCGGTCTGCTCCGGCGTGGGAGCTGTCTGGATTTTCTTTTCGAGCGCTGCCGACTGCGCCTGCACGGCGGCGACCTGCTCGGCGAGCTGCCGGGAGCGGGCGGTCTTTTGCTGGAGGCGAAATTCTTCCGCGGCTTTCTGGTTCAAACCGAACCGTTTCTGGTCTTCAGCCGTGAGCGCGTAAACGGCGAGCTTTTCCACGCCGCGCTCGGTTTCGACGACCAACCCGTCGGGATCCACCCGCGTGACGTTGCCTTTGAATTTCGTGCCGTCCGCGAGCGTGAAGTCTTCGGCGCAGGCCAGCAGCGGCAGCAAAACGAGAGCGAGGGTGAAAGCTTTCATGGCGGGCAGGTTAGTAGCCGGTCGGGCGGGAAAAGTCGAGGGACTGCGTGCAGACGGTAAATAACGTTGGCCGGGGCTCCCGAGCCGCGGCGCGTGGAACGAGTGTTTGCCACGCCCGCGAGGCGGCGGGATGATGGGCAAAATCAAACTTCCGCCATGAGCAACTACCAGCCTCTCCACGGCCTGCCCGCGCTCGCGGGGCTCGCCACTTTCGCCGATGCACAAAGGCCCGGGCTGTCCGTGGAGGAGTGTGTGCGGCGGCTGAAGCGGCATCATTATGCGTTCAAGCGGTTGCACGAAATTTTCCTTGCGCGGCTGACGGCGGAGCCGGTTTACGAATTGAAAATGGCGTTCTCGCTGCACGCGCATTATTGCGCGGAGCATGCGGCGGCGCTGCGGCAGCGGGTGGGTGAAATGCGGGAACCGCCGCTCGGGCTGGATGTCGTGCCGGATGAAAACCTCGCGATTTTTTTCGACGAAATCCAAGCCGCGCCGGTGACGGAGGAACTGCTCGCGGGGCTTTATGAAAAGGCGGTGCCGGCGCTGGTCGCGGCGCTGGAGCGGCATCGCGCGGAGACAAATCCGCTGGCGGATGCGCCGTCGGTGCGACTGGGAAAATTCGCGCTGCTGGAGCTGAGGGAGATGGTGGAGTACGGGGGGAAGGCGCTGGCGTCGCTGCGCGGGGAGAACGCTCAACGTCCAACGCTCAACGCTCAACGCTCAACGGAATGGTTCACCTTGCTCGATGATTGTATCGCGGCTGCGGGCGGGCTGGAAGGAACAAGCGTTCCGGTTTCCAAACAGCTCGTGAAGCACTACTCGGCCACGCCTTTCGCTTACGACAAAGTGCCGCGGCGCGACGCGCGCTTTGCCGATCCGTACAACATGGGCGTGAACGCGGAAGCCTTTATCTATGATGCTTCCCAGCCGCCTGAGCCGAAGGTGCTAATGATGTTTTACAAACGGCTGCGCGAGATCGACGTGCCGGAAATGATGGCCTCCATCATCACCGAGACGCGGGGCAAACCGTGGGGCTACTACCGCGACATGACGCGGCAGCTTTGGGACGAGGCGCGGCACGCGATGATGGGCGAGGTCGGGTTCGTCTCGCTCGGCGTGGATTGGACGAAGGTGATGGTGAACTTCACCTGGTCGCTCGGGCTGAACACGCAGCTCACGGCGAAGGAGCGGCATGGCGTGCTTTATTTCATCGAGCAGGGGCTGATGCCGAAGACGGGGAAACGCTTCGAGTGGGAGACGGCGCAGGCGGCTGGGAATCCTTTGTCCGCCTTGTTTCAGGATTACGACTGGGCGGATGAGGTGCTGCACGCGCGCGTCGGTCGCGACTGGTACGTGTCGCAGTTTGAGAGTCCGAAGGAGGCGATCGAGTGGGGCGACCGCGCGTGGTCGAAAGTGCTCGTCGGCTGGCGGCAGTGGCGCGACGAAGGGCTGACCGCGCATCGCAACTGGTGGCCCGACGTGTATCTCGACTGGTGCCGCGCGCAGGGCATCGCGCCGGACGAAAAGGTGCTCGCCTTCGCCACGAGCTATGAGACGCAGCGCGCGGATTTGAAAACGCTCGCCGGCTCCGCCTAAGTCAAGAAAACCACGGACCGCCCGGGGGCGGCCCACCCGGTCGAGCGCCGTTGCGCTTTGCGCGAATTCTGTCAGCTTCCTCCACCTTGTTTTCCAAGCCCCAAAATCTGCGATGAAATCCCTTCGTTTTCTCTGCCTCCCGCTCGCCACTCTGCTGGTCTTCACCGCCACCGGCCTCGGGGCGGATGACCCCGATCCGGCGCAAATCGAAATTTCCGTCGGGCGCCTGCTCGAACAGGGCCACTACAGCCGCAAAAAACTCGACGAGAAAATCTCGCAGACCTTCCTCAAAAACTACCTCGAAGGCCTCGACTACAACCGTCTCTACTTTACTCAGAAAGACGTCGATCTTTTCACCACGAAGTACGGCAGTTCGCTCTCCAGCGACGTGCTGGTGGGCACCACGGACCCGGCTTTCACGATCTACAACATCTACAAAAAGCGCGTCGAGGAGCGCATCGCCAAAAACAAGGAACTCATCAAAGGGAAGTTTGAGTTTGCCAGCGACCGCACCGTGCAGATCAACCGCCAGAAAGCCGCCTGGCCCAAGGATGACGCCGACGCCGACGCGCTCTGGCGCGACCGCATCGAGGGCGAAATGCTCCAGGAGGCCCTCGCCAAACACGCGCTCAATCCGCCGGTCAAAACGCTCACCCGCCGCTATGACCAGGTGCTGCGCTACCTCCACGAGCAGACCAAAGAGGACATCATCAAGGGCTTCCTCACCGTCCTCGCGCAGACCTACGACCCGCACTCCGAATACATGAGCCGCTCGGAGCTGGAGAATTTCCAGATCAATATGCGGCTCGGCCTCATCGGCATCGGCGCCGTGCTGCGCTCGGACGACGGCTACGCCAAAATCGCGGAACTCGTGCCCGGCGGTCCCGCGGCCAAGGACGGCAGCATCAAGGTCGGCGACCGCGTTTCCGCCGTCGCGCAGGGCGACAAGGACTTCGTGGACGCCGTGGACATGAAGCTCGACAAGGTCGTGGAGATGATCCGCGGGAAAAAAGACACCATCGTCCGCCTCCAAGTCATCCCCGCCAGCGCCGCCGACCCCTCGGTGCGCAAGGTCATCGCGATCAAGCGCGACGAGATCAAACTCAAGGAGCAGGAAGCCAAGGCCGAGATCATCGAGCGGACAGGCCCGGATGGGAATCCCTTCCGGCTCGGCTGGATCGTGCTGCCGTCCTTTTACGCCGACATGGAGCACAGCGGCGCGGCGGGCGCGAAGAGCACCACCGCCGACGTGCTCGCGCTCATCAACCGGCTCAAGCAGGAGAACGTGCAAGGCCTCGTCATGGATCTGCGGCGCAACGGTGGCGGTTCGCTCGACGAGGCAGTGAAACTCACCGGCCTGTTCATCAAAAAAGGCCCCGTCGTGCAGGCCAAGGACGCCAACGGCCAGTCGCATGTGCTCAAGGATCGCGACACCTCCATCGCTTGGGACGGCCCGCTCATCGTTTGCTGCAACCGCCTGAGCGCCAGTGCCAGTGAGATTTTCGCCGCCGCCATTCAGGACTACGGGCGCGGCGTCATCGTGGGCGACGCCAGCACCTTTGGCAAAGGCACCGTCCAGACCATGCTCGAAATCGGCCGCATCATGCCCTTCCTCGGCAGCGGCAACAACGAGGCCGGCGCGCTCAAGCTCACCATCCAGAAATTCTACCGCGTGGCCGGCGGCTCCACCCAGCTCAAGGGCGTGGAATCCGACGTGCATCTGCCCTCCATCTTCGACCAGCCGGAGATCGGTGAGGGCGCGCTCAAAGGCCCGCTGCCGTACGACACCGTGGCTCCGGCGGATTTTGAAAAGTGGGATCGCGCGCTTTTCAAAAAAGAGCTGAACACCCGGTCCTCCGTGCGCATCGCCGCCGATCCCGAGTTCCGCTACATCACCGAGGACTTGGACGCGGCGAAAAAGCGCGTGGCCGACAATAAGGTCTCGCTCAACGAAAAGGCTCGCCGTGCCGAGATCGAGCAGGACAAGGCGCGCAAGGAGGCCCGCACGGCGGCGCGGGGAAAAATCAAGCGCCCCGAGGCCAAGGTCTATGCCGTGACGCTCGACAACGTGAGCAAGCCGGAGCTGCAGCTCGCAACCGCCGAGAAGCCGGAAAAAAAGCCCGCTGACCCGGCCAAGACAGACATCAAGACGGGCGCTGTCCCCGCCGACCCGTCGGCTGTGCCTAAAAAGGACAAGAAGACCGAGGACGCAGTCGCCGCTGCGGATGACGAAGACCCGCTCGACGAAGATGGCGAGGGCGAGCCCAAGACCGTCGGCGTCGATGCGATCAAAAACGAGACGCTCAACATTCTGCGCGACCTCATCGACCTCTCTCGCACCCCCAAGACTGCAACGGCCAGCACGGTTAAGTAAGGACCATCACCCGCGCCCGAACTTCGCGCGAATCTCCAGCCCATCGTGCGTGGCGATCTCCACATCGCGCAGGGGCAGTCCAGCGGGCGCGAGCGCAAGCAGCGGGAAGACGCGGCCTTCCAGCTTGTCGAGGTGCGGTCGTATGAAACCGGCGGCGAGCTTCGTGATCATCGCGTCGCCACCGAGCGTGAGGCCGGAGACCCGCGCGTTGAGCTGCCCGTCCACAGCGAGCTCGCCGCTGAGCGCAAGGTCGGCGCTCATGACAAACATTTTCGCCGTCACCGCGCAGCGAAAGGCCAGCGCCCGCGGGCCGCGCGCTGTCAGTTCCAGCGTCGTTTTTTTGACCTCCAGGCCCTGCTTCTCTGCCGCGCTTTTCGCGAGCTGATGCAGCAGCGCCTCCAGCGCCGCGTGCCCGACGGTGAGCGCGATGGAACCACGCGCCGCATTCGCCATAGCCAGCGCGCCGTCCGCGGGCGTCCCCACGAAATGAAACTCCGCGCCCTCCGCCTCCACCCGCACCGTCAGCGGCGTGCCTTCAAAGTCCAGCGGCGCACCGACGATCTCCACCCGCTCCGCCCGCACCGTCGTCGCATCTTCCGCCGGCGTGGTCGCCACGCGGAAGCCGCGCGTGAACCGTACCCCCGTCAGCCCAACCCGCAGCGTCCCGAGGGCCTCGAGCGCCGGCCCTTTCACCTCCACCTCCGCCGCCAGCGCGCGCGCGGCCAAGCCCGCCGTCAGCGCTGCGGCGAGTTCATCAGGCGTGGCGGGGAATTTTTCAGCGGCGAGTGGAAGCATGCGCCAGCGTCCGGGCCGCGCCCGCGACCGTCAAGCCTAGCGACCCGTCGTTTGACGCGCCCCGCCCCGCCCGCTAGTTTCCGCGCCCCATGCCCCTGAACCTCTACGTCAAAATCTGGTGCCCGTGGTGCGTCCGCGCCCAGCAGTGGCTCGACGCCCGCGGCTTTCGCTACGAGCTGCGCGACGTGGAAAAGACCCGTGCCGATTACGACGAGATGATCCGCCTCTCCGGCCAGCGCCTCACCCCCACGCTGGTTACCACCGGTGGCGCGGTGCTCCCGGACTTCGGCCCCGAGGAACTTGAACCCTTCCTCAAAGAGCACAGCATCGCGCCGTGACCCTGCACGCCCTCGCCGCCCTGCCAGAGTGGAGCTTTCCGGCCAAAATCCTCGTCATCCTCGGCACCGTCGCGCTTAGCCTCAGCCTGCGCACTTTTCACTACCCGGCGCTGCGCAAACTCGGTGCGCTCGGCATCCTGGCCACCTCCTTTCTCATCGGCTGGCTGTTCAGCGGCGGCTACCTGTCGGTCGGCGTGTTTTGCGCCTCGAGCTGGCTGCTGCTGCCGTGGCTGGAAATCCTCACCCGCATCCGCAAGCTCACCCTTCCGCTGGAGAAAAACCTGCGCCACAAAACGCCGCCCAACTCCGGCACCTTTCCCGCGCTCGACGAAATCACCGGCGAGGTCGAGGGCGAAGGCTTTGAGCATGTCGATGACGTCGGCTGGGACTGGCAGGACTACGCGCAGTTCTTCCGCCTTTTCTACAAACCCGCCGACCGCGCCCAGTCCGCCATCTGCCTCATTGATCAGCACGACGTCGCCTTTTACTACCTCAGCATCTCCTCGCGCGCGCAGGACGGCACCATCTGGACGACGTGGAACTATCCCTTCAGCTACAGCCTCAAGCTCGTCCCGCAATGGCGCGTCAACCGCCTGCGCGGCGACCAGACCTTTTTGCAGATGTATGAAAGCCACCGCCATTTCCTGAACATGAACCGTGTCGCACTCGCCGACCTCGCCGACCTCGACCCCGCCACCATCCAGCAGGACATCCAAAAAGACCTCCGCGCGCAGGTCACCCACAACATTGCCGCCGGCATCCTCAAGCAAAACGCCACCGGCGAAATCCGCTACTCCTGGCGCGGCATGTTTTTCATCTGGATGCAGTTCCTGCGCGACCTCGTGCGGCTGTCGTGACGACCGAACCGCAAACCTTCCGCGCCGCTGGACGCCTGATCGATTTCATGCGGCAGGCCGATGAGCCCGGCCTCATCAATCTCGCCGCCGGCGTGCCTGGCCTCGATGCGCTGCCGGTGGAAGAATTGTGCGCCGCGTTCGCGCGTGGTTTTGAAAAAGAGGGCGCGAAGATGCTGGCGTATCACCATCCCGAGGGCGACCGCGCGCTGCGCGACCACCTCGCCGCGCGGCTGAATGCGCGTGGCGCAAACCTGCGCGGCGAGCAGCTCGTCACCGTCACCGGCTGCACGCAGGGGCTCCAGCTCATGCTCTCGGTGCTGGTGCAGCCGGGGGACATCGTGGCCGTGGAAGCGCCCGCCTACTACGGCCTGCTCGAGCTGCTCAGCGTCGCCGGCGTGCGCGTCCTGCCGCTGCCGGTCACGGGCGCGGACGGTATCGATCCCGCGCAAGCCGAGTCGCTGCTCGCGCGGTGGAAACCGCGCTGTCTCATCGTCTGCACCGCGCTCTCGAATCCCTTCGGCGCGACCGTGCCCGAGGCGAACCGCGAACGCCTCGTGGAAATCTGCCGCGCCCACGGCGTCCGCCTCATCGAGGACGACATCTACGGCGAGCTCGTCGATGGCGGCGCACCGAAGACCATGCTCGCGTGGGACGACGGCTCGACCGTCAGCTACGTCACCAGCTTCTCGAAATCCGTCTCGCCCGGCCTGCGCGTCGGCGTCTGCGTGCCAGGCGCGCTGCACGAGGATTACGCCGCGCGCAAATGCCAGCAGGACCTCCACAGCGCCACCGTCTCCGAGGTCGCGCTGCGCGAGTTTCTGGAAAGCGGCGCGCTCGACCCGCACCTCACCCGCCTCCGCGAGCGCAACCGCCACCGCCGCACCCTCGCGCTCGACGCCATCGCCCGCACCTTCCCCGCCGGCACCCGCGTCACCCCGCCGCGCGGCGGCTACATGCTCTGGGCCGAACTGCCGCGCATCCTCGACCTCGCCGCCGTCCGCGACGCCGCCCGCGCCGAGCGCATCGTCTTCGCCAGCGGCGCGGTCTTCTTTACCCAGCCGCCGGAAAAAACCTGCCTCCGTTTGAATTGCGCCAAAGCCACCGAAGCCGAACTCGTCCACGGCCTCACCACCCTCGGCGCAATCCTCCGCGCCTCGTAAAGCGGCCTACCAAGTGCCCGGCTCCGGCACCCAGTTTTTGGGCAGCGGAGTCACGTCGAGCGGCTGGTGATT
The DNA here is from genome assembly GCA_031424395.1 of Chthoniobacter sp. Lineage (GTDB taxonomy): Bacteria > Verrucomicrobiota > Verrucomicrobiia > Chthoniobacterales > Chthoniobacteraceae > Chthoniobacter. Next base: position 27,609 of record JANPHJ010000221.1, on the reverse strand, counting down.
GGGCGCTGGTTGGTACAGTTCGCCTTCACCCAATTGCTGCCCTCCCAGATGGATTTTCCCGTCGTGCGTCCTGGCGGAGCCGTGGACATACAGCCGCCCGTTTTCACCCTGCGTCTCGCCGGGCGCGGGCGGGAGCAGCAGGCGCAGCGTGCGGAGGATTTGCGGATTTTTTTGGAGGACGGCGACGTCGGTTTGCACCGTCGTGTCGCTGAAAAGGTTCAGCTCGCGCGCGACCGCGACGCTGTTCCCGAGTGTGGGCCAGCGCATTTTCTCGAAGCCGTGGGCGTGGATGACGAGCGCTGCGCTCGCCGTGAGCACCGCGGCGCTCATCCCGTAGATTACGCCGGGCAGTGCGCCCGCGCGCCAGCGGGCGAGCGCCTCCACGGCCAGCCACGCCATGAACGCATGGACCACGAAAGTGCCGAAAAAATACTGCGGCAGCGCCGGGATGCGCATCAGCCCGCAGAGCAGCATCTGGCCAACCAGTCCGGCCAGCGCGACGGCGGTCACGCACTCGCGCACCGAGAATTTCTCCCGCGCGCGAAACGCCCGCCACACCCGCCAAGTCCCGACCGCGATGCCGAGCCAGATGAGCAGGTAGATCAGCCGCGCGCCCCACTGCGCCGCCGCTTGCAGTGCCGGCAGCGGGGCGGGCCGCGCGAGACTTTCGAGATAGTCCGCGCCGCACAGCAGCCGCCCGCCGAGCAAGGGCGCAAGCGCACTCAGCGCCCGCGAACCGCCGCCCGGGTACCCTTTTTCCACCGAGCCGGAAAACCGCACTGCGAGCTGCCCGGCCACCTGAAAAAAGTACGCCGCGTGCAGCGCGAAGAGCACCACGCCGAGCACTACCAGCGCCCGCCGGTCGCGCCACAGCGCCGCGCGTTCCCGCCAGACCAGCCAGCCCAAGACCGGCACCGCCAGCGCCAGCGCCTGCGGATGAATGAGCGGCAGCACCGCACTCGCGCCGACGCACACCCGCAGCGACCACAGACGCGCCGTGCGCAGAAAATCCGCGAACGCGGCGAAGGCCAGCGCGCCCAGCGGCAGGCAGAAACTCGCGTCCCACAAAATGCGCTGGTAGGCCGTGACGTGCGGCGAAACCACCAGCGCCGCGGAAAACCACGTCGGCAGCGCGAGGCTGCGCGCCAGCCACAGCAGCGCGCCGCCGGTCACGCACGCGCACAGCAGTCCGCGCAGCACCACGAGCGCGAGGGGATCGTGCGTGATGAGCAGCAGCGCCTGGTAAAGCTGCGTCGGCAGCGGGCCGTAGCGGATGCCGAAATTCCCATACAGTCCACCGTCCGCGAGCTGCCCGTCGTGGTTCGCATGCCAGGCCGTGGCGATGATCCGCGACTCGTCGATCAGCCACGAAACATCGCCCGGCCACAGGACCACCGGCACCAGCGCGAGCAGCACCAGCGTGAGCGCGAGACGGGGACGAGCACGCGCAGCCTCCACGCAGCTCCTACAGTTCGAAAAACGACGACAGCTTCTTCAAAAAGCCCGCCGTGTATTCCTTCTGCTTCGTCACGATTTGCGCCTGCTCGGTGGTGGTCGCGAGCACGCCTTCGGTTTCGAGTCGGCGCTGCGCGAGGAGTTCGCCGAGCTTGTGGACCAGCGTCTCGTTGGCCTGCAAAAGCTCGGCCATCACCGGCTTGTCGATCTCCCACATTTCGCAGTCCGTGCGCGCGATGACCGTGGCGCTGCGGGGCTCGCCGGTGAGCAGCGACATCTCGCCGCAGTAGTCGCCCGTGTGCAGCGAGGCGACGCGCGTGTGCTGCCCGTTCACGTCGATGAAGACCTCGGCCTCGCCGCCCAGCAGGATGAACATGGACTCGCCCGCCGCGCCCTGCTGGATGACTTTTTCGCCGCGGCCAAAGCGCAGCATCCGCGCATACGCCAGCAGTTTGTCCACCTGCGCCTCGTCGAGGAGCTGGAGAAAAGCCTGCTTTCGCACGGTCGTGCGCGCGGTGGCCAGCGCGTCCTGGCCGCGGGCTTTGCGCCGGTCGATCTGGAGTGTGCGAATGGGAAACGGGATGGTGATTTTATGGCGCTGCGCGGCGTACCAGATGTTCGTGCGGATGCCGTCGAGGATGTCGTTGTAGCGCCCCTCGTCATCGAGCCAGAACTTGACTTCGTAGATCACCGCCGAGTCGCCGAAGTCTTTCAAAAAGACCTTGGGCGGCGGGGTGCTGAGCACGCCGGGCACCTCGGCGGCGGCGCGGGCCATCACGTCTTTGATGAAATTCGGCGGCGTCGCATACTCAAAGCCCACGCTCAGCCGGATGGCGTGCTGGCGCGTCGGGTAGGAGAGGTTCGTGATCGTTGCGCCCACGATCGCCTTGTTCGGGATGTCGAGGTAGATGTCGTCGTTCGTGCGCAGCCGCGTGGAGCGCCAGTTCACCTCGATGACCTCGGCGTGCTGCCCGTCCACCTTCAGCCAGTCACCGGTTTTGAAAGGCTTGCCGAGTTCCAGGGCGACACCGGCGATGATGTTGCCGAGCAAATCCTGCATCGCGAAACCGACGATGCCGACTACGACCGTGGAGCCAAAGACCACGCCCTCGATGGAGTGCCCGTACACCCCGCCAAAGACCACCAGCACCGCGGCGACGAAGATGAACAGCCCGGAAATCTGGCTGAGAAACTTCGGCGCTTTCTGCTGATGGTTCCTTTCGAACCACAGCTCCCAAAACCACCGCCGCAGCAGCGCGATGACCACGAACGCGCCCAGCAAAACGCACGCGGCGCGCACGCCATTCATCGCGCTCAGGTGGGCTAGAAAATTCTCGTCGCCGGCCTTGACGGCAGCCTCGGCTTTCGACGCCTGCAAGACCGTGCCGTATAGAATCTCGAACGGCAGCCAGGCCGAAAACGCGATGCTGAAAAGCTGATAGGCGAGCCCAAACTGGATGCCCGCGCGCCGCTTGAGCATGCGGCCAAGCGCCAGCATCGCGCCAAAAAGCAGCGGCACCGCCGTGGCTTCGACGATGAGGATGCTGGTTTCGGGGAGGGCGGCGAGCATGGGCGCGGAGTGTAGGAGGGAAAGGAAGTCGATCAATCGGAAAGCCCGGTCGCGCCGGGGCGTTCGAGAAAGATTCTCTTCGTCCGGCGGCGCGCGTGAACGCCGCCGGGGAGGTTCACTTTCGCGCGGCGTCCGGCGAGCAGACTGCGCACGGCCTCCACTTCGGCGAACCCGATTTCCGCGACGCCCTGCGCATGCAGCCACGCGTGGATGATGCGCCGTTGCAGCGCGCCGGGTTGCTCCCGCAGGGCTGATGTTTCCAAGGTCTCCGGGAGGTCGCGCAGCGCGGGCTGGCTGGAGAGGAAGTCGTCCTCGTCGCGCAGAATCTCCGCTGCGCGCCAGACCGCGCGGCGGATGTTGCGGCCAAAGGCGCGCTCGATTTCGGGGATGATTTCGTGGCGCAGGCGGTTGCGGGTGTGGCGCGGGTCGGTGTTCGAGGCGTCTTCGCAAAAGGCGAGGGCGTGGGTTGAAATGTAAGCATCGATTTCTTCGCGCCACATCGCGAGCAGCGGGCGGGCGATGTGCAAGATGACACCGCCGACGGTGCGCGTGGTCAGCGGGCGCATCGCCGCAAGGCCGGCGGCGGCGGAGCCGCGGAAGAGATTGAAAAGCAGCGTCTCGACCTGGTCGTCCGCGTGATGCGCGAGGAAAAGCCGTGGGCATTTTTCCGCGCGCGCCACCCGCGCGAAGAAGGCGTAGCGCGCCTCGCGGGCGGCGGTTTCGAGCGACAGCTTTTTCCGCTTAGCCCGCGCCGCCACGTTTTCGCGTGCGCCGCAAACCTTGAGCCCAAGCCGTTTCCCGAGCGCCGCGACGAAGTGCGCATCCGCCGCGCTCGCCGCGCGCAAGCCGTGATCGAGATGGCAGACCACGAGCTTTTTGAAGCCCGTGCCCAACAGCAGATGCAGCAGCGCCACCGAATCGCGCCCGCCCGAAACGCCGATCAGGCAGCGCTCATCTGGCGGGAAGATGCAGTTCATTTCACCCGATCCGATCCGCGCCGAAGCGGTCGTGCAGAATCGACGGCAGCAGCACCGTGCCGTCGGCTTGCTGGTACGTTTCGAGCAGCGCGACGAAGAGCCGCGGCAGCGCCGTGCCCGAGCCGTTGAGCGTGTGGCAGAAAAGGTTTTTGCCGTCCTCGGCCTTGTAGCGCAGCGCCATGCGGCGGGCTTGGTAGTCGCCGAAATTCGAGCAGCTCGACACTTCCAGATACGCGTTCTGGCCGGGCGCCCAGACCTCGATGTCGTAGGTCTTCGTCGCGCCAAAGCCGACATCGCCCGTGCAAAGCTCGATCACGCGGTAGTGCAGGCCGAGCAGTTGCAGCACCTTTTCCGCATCCGCGGTCAGCGCGTCGAGTTCCGCGAGGGCCGTCTCCGGCGTCGTGATTTTCACCAGTTCCACCTTGTCGAACTGGTGCATGCGGATAAGCCCGCGTGTGCCCAGCCCCGCGCTGCCGGCCTCGCGGCGGAAGCACGGCGTGTAGGCCACGTAGCGCACGGGCAGTTGCTCGGCCTTGAGGATTTCCTCGCGGTGCAAATTGGTTACCGGCACCTCAGCGGTGGGCGCGAGGAAAAGTTCGTCGTCCGCGCAGCGGTAGAGCTGGTCAGCGAATTTCGGGAGCTGCGTGGTGCCGACCAGCGCCTCGGGCCGCACGACGAAGGGCGTGCTGACCTCGGTGTAACCGTGCTCGCGCGAGTGCAGGTCGAGCAGGAAATTCAGCAGCGTCCGCTCCAGCCGCGCGCCCGCGCCGGTGAAGACGGCGAAGGCGCTGCCGCTGATTTTCGCCGCGCGCTCGAAGTCCAGCAGCCCGAGTTTTTCGCCCAGCTCGACATGCGATTTCGGCGTGAAAGCGAACGCTGGTTTCGCACCCCACACGCGCACTTCGGGGTTGGCGCTCGCGTCGTCGCCGAGCGGCGCAGCGGCGTGCGGGAGATTCGGGATCTGGAGCAAAAGATCGCGCTGCTCCTGCTCGCCCGCCGCCGCCCGCTCGTTGAGCTGCGCGATTTCGTCGCCGATGCCGCGCACCTGCGCCTCGATCTCCGCCGTGTCCTCGCCCCCCGCTTTCTTCCCGCCGATCTCCTTGCTGATCCGCTTGCGGTCGCCTTGCAAAAGTTGCAGCCGCGTTTCCGCCGCCCGCCGCTCCATGTCGATGGCCAGCACGGCGTCGATCTTCGTATGCGCGTCGCCGCCGCGCGTGGCCAGGCGGGCGCGGACGAAAACGGGATATTCGCGAATGAGGCGGATGTCGAGCATGCGCGGGAAACTATGGAGCGCCCCCGCGGAAGGCAATGCCCGGACGCGGGGAAAGCGCTGGATTTATCCGGGTGCGCGCAGATAGTCCCGGCTGCGCCTCCACCGGACGCGGAACGGCTTCGATTTTCCTCCCACCGAAACGCCGCCACCGGGGTTGAACGCCTAAACCCTCATGGACATTTACATTTTGCGCGACGGCAAGGAGATCGGGCCTTTCACCGAGGAAACCACACAGACGCTGCTCCGGCAGGGCAGCATCGGCGAGGTCGATTTTGCGTGGCATCCGGGCCTGCCCAAATGGATCCCGCTCGCCGACGTGCTCAAGCCTGCCGCTCCCGCCTTGGAGACGCCGCCGCCCCCGCCGCCCAGCGCCGCGGCAGACACCCCTGCGCCCATTTCCGCGCCCGTCCTAGACCTGCCAAAAGCCGGCGAATCCGCGACCGAAAAGCAGCGGGCGCTGCTCGGCTATCTCGGCATCCCTTTCACCGCCGAACTCTCCAAAGACCAGGCCGCGCTGCTCGTCAACGACGCCATGGAGGACGCGAAAAACGGCCCGCGCCTCGTCCAGTGGAACACCGACCGGCTGAAGCTGCACCCCGCCCTTTTTGCCGCCGAACTCCAGGCGAAAAAGGAAAGCCGCGCGAGCGAGTTTTTCGCCCACTGCGAGGGCGAGGGCGCGGAGTATTTTACCAAGATCACCAAGGCCCACTGCCAGGTGCTCGTCGGCTATCTCGACGTTAAATTCCCAAACTGGGACGAGGACAAGGACGCCGCGCGGAAATACTTCTTCCCCGCGGTCGCGGAAAAATTTCCGCAGCTCGTGGCCAAGCCGTGGCAGGGCAAGCTGCGCTACGCCTCCGGCGCTAAGCTCGCCGCCGAGATCAGCCGTCAGCGGTCCGCGGGCGGCAAGCCCCGCCGGCGCGCCTCGTCCTCCGCCCTCCCGCTCGCCGCCATCACCCGCGGCCTGGTCTTTGGCGCGATCATTCTGGCGATGTTTTTCTTCGTGCAAAAAGTGCTCAACGCCGGTGGATCGAAATCGCCGTCGGCGACCGACAAAACCGCGTCGGCGCAGGGGGAAAATCCCGCGCCGAAAATTGCGCCCGCGCCCGTGGCGGTGAAGCCGGAGGCGTTCCCGCCCATCGCGCCGGAGAAAATGATCGCCCAGGCCGATCCCGGCGCCCTGCCGCCGCTGCCCGGCGATCCGGCGATGGTCGATCCGGCCAATCCCGCCCTCGTAGCCGCCGCCGACCCCCTTGATCCGAAAATGGCCCCCGCGCCCGCCGACCCTCTCAAGATGGCCCCACTGCCCGGCGAGCCCGCGATGGCCGCCGACCCCGCCGCCCCCGCGCCGAAGACCGCCGTGCCGCTCAACGGTTTTCCGCCCGACCCGCCGCTCGCCGGCGGCTCGCTTTTCGACCCCGCCGCGCCCGCCAAACCGGCAACTCCCGCCACGGCCCCCGCGCCCGCAGTACTACCCGCCGCTCCGCCCGCCGATCCCGGGGCCGCGGCGAAGCTCAATCTCAAGCTCACCAAGCAAATCGAAGTCCAGCTCGCCTACGGCAAAATGAAGCTCCCCGTCGGCACCCCCGTGAAGCTCGTCGCCCGCGAAGGCAGCGCCGTCCGCGTCAACTACCTCAACACCATTTTGGTCGTGCCCATCACTTCCACCGACTTCGCCGAAGCCGCCCCCGCGCCGGCCCCTGCATCCACACCCGCCAGCGCCCCGCCTCCGGCGCCGGATTTGTAGCGCGCAGAATGGAAACGCGCCGACCTCGCCAATCAGCCCAGCGAATGCAGAGCGGATCTTAATCGCGTGCGTCAAGGACTCAAGAAAGTGAACCTCGCTCTGCGGAACCGCTTTCAAGAAGACGCCTGGCAGTCCATAGCCGTGAATGCTGCCTCCGCAGGATATGACCCTGGCGCCATCAGTCCAATCGCTGCGCTAGAGTCTGGCGTTCCACCATTCGGCACTCGGGTGGAACACATTTGATTATTTCTTTTGCGATTTCCTCACGCCCGCCCGGTCATCGCGCTGAAGGATGGCGGTAATGCAATTCAGCGGCGTGGCATTCGTGTCCCACCCGTTTGGCCGCAGGGGTGACAGGTAGCACGGCATCGACCTGCTCGCGGAGCTGAAAGGCGGCGAAGTGTGGGTCAACGTAAGCAGGTCGAGAAACAGGGGCCGCAAAAACACACGACGCCCGCGCCGCTAACAAACGCTACGCGACCCTGCTTCCTGCTCGACGTGCGAAGTATCGGAGTAATGCCGCGCGATAATCGCAGCGCATTTGGGCCTGGCGGAGACGTGTTTTGGCCTTCTTGGCGAGGTCCTAGGGTGCGGAACTCATCAACCGCCAGACGGAGCGGGCGCTTGCCGCGCGCTTCGCCCTCGATTGCTAGTCGTCCGCTACCTTCAGGAAACGCAGCAGAGCCACTGCCAGCAGGACGTGGGCAAAGAAGACGCGGACGAAGAAGACGATGCTGCCCAGCCATGTGGGATTGAACGGCTGGAGGTAAATCGCGGAGAGCGCGACGACCAGACCTAGCGCGCCAAAGAAGGTGGCGCGGCTGAGCTTTGGCCCGGTGCTCAGCACGCCGGCAGCGAGGCCGCAGCCACCCACCAGCCACGGCAGGATGGCCGCTGCAACGAAGGCGCTAAGGAGGGCGAGGACGATTCCGGCGAGGAGGAGCAGGTGGCGGGTGGAGCTCATGGCAGGGTGCGGGGTGGAGGGCGGCGGGATGCGGGGTGCCGCGCCGTTTTTGCCTTCGTTCTGGCGGGTGGCGGTGGCGGGGTCATTGGGTCGGCACGCCACGACGGGTGGTGAAAGTGGATGACTTCGTCGCCTTGGCGGGACGCGGCGGCTTTCTCAAAAGTGATCGAGCCGATGCGCTGCCAGTTCTTGAACTCGCAAGTCTGGAACGCGAGCGAACCGCTGCGCGTGCCTTCGTCGGTGACTTCGATGTGAAACACGAGCGGACGCCGCGGGTGATCCACGGCGTCGCCCTTGTCGTAGATTTGCGCCATGATCTCGTCACGAAAATCGAGTCCGTCGCCAGGGATGCGCGCCTGCCCTTTGTCCACGAGCAGGCGCATGAACTTCGGCGCGCGCGTCGGCTCGCCGTCGGGTTTGCCCAGCTCGGCGATCTCGTAGAGCTGGCGGATGGTGGGCTCCTTGTCCACGCGCATGAACACGAGGCCGCTCAGCGCCAGGATGGGCCACGCCGCGCCGCGCCGCCACAGCCGCGTGTCCGGCGCGTTGCGCAGCTCGGCGTCGTTGATGTAGTCCGTGTGATCGCCGCCGAGATCCTGCTGGGTGAAAAAGCTCGCCGTGCGCAGCGGCTCCCGGTGTTCCGGGTCGGTGGTCGGATACAGTTTGCCCACGAGCGACAGCGACCGCGTATGCCCGCGCCGCGTCTCCGAGCAGCACGTCGAGTAACGGCCCACGATCAGCCCGCGGCTACCCCTTTTGAAGTAACCCGAGTAGGGGTTGTCCCCCGTGATTTCCCACAGCCCGGTTAGACATATGCCATTGGGATGCAGCAGGCGGCGGAATCCGGTGCCGTCGGTCCCAAAGCGTAAGTCGGCGTGCGAGTCCACGGTGCGCTCAGTCGCCTGGCGGATGCGCAGTGGCCCGGGCAGCAGACCGGTCAGAAACCGGCCGAGCGTGACTGGGTAAGTCGGCAGCGCCGAATGACCCGCGCCGCTCCAAGGATTCTGATAAGGCCGGGCGAGCACCGCGTCCCGCACATCGGCAAAACGCGAGCCGCGATAGGCGCGGTCCGCGTCGGTGATCTGCTCAGTGCCTAGGTTCTTTGAGTTCACAAAATTAGCGCCGGTGTGATGACTGGAGATGCCTAACATAGGAGAGCGCAGGGTCTCCTTGGACGTGGAGACTGACTCTCTTAAAAAATATGTCTAGAAAAAACTTGCGCTGGTTCTGTGGACTACCTAACAACGAAATTGTCAGTAGTTGGTCGGTCGCAAGCGCTGCTGAGCATTTCGGAAACGTATGGAGCCACCCCGAAGCTAACCAAAAACACTTCCCCGGTCCCGCACCCCGCGGTGTGCAGGCCATTACCCACCCACCTGTATGCCCACCCGCCTTGCACTCAGTTTTGTGTTTCCTTTCGCGCTGGTACTTCTCAGCTCCTCCGACGGAAGAAATACAAAACCGCCCGACGATGAAGCGAAAAAGAACGGACTTACAGTGCAAACTTTCCGTTATCCGATTTCTGACGCGACAAATTTTCTCAAAGGCATGGATGCTATCGCCATGCCGAAAGACGGGGACGCGGGAAAAGCCCGCACTTTGCCGGTGGATCAGCTTCGCGATCTGGCCCAGGTGGCGGACGAGGCGCAACTTGCCGATCCCGTAAGTACCCAAAATGAAATCCTCGGTCGCAATACCTGGATGCTGTGGTGCGGCGGCAATGAAGGCTTCTGGGACTGGCTCGCCGGACATAGCTATGGCTTTACGGACTTTCTTAAAATGATCGATTCGCGCAACCGTCCTGCGCGTTTCGACACCGCCGGGCTGATCAACGAGCCCGGCATGAAGCAAGCGGCGCGACCGGATCAGTACGGCCTTTGGCTGGACGTGCCTGCACAGCCGGCTAGCCGGGGGGTTCCCGAAGCGATCTATGGCCGCTCGACCGGCGTGGTCGGCCTGCGCCTGTTCCCTAATCCGGCCTTTGAACCAGTCCGGGCGAAATGGGATGCCAAGCGTTATTACAACGATCCAAGTTACTATAACGACCCCGCCCTCGTGCGACCCTACCGCGTCGGCATGAGCTGCGCCTTTTGCCACGCCTCGTTCCATCCGCTCAATCCGCCGGCCAGCACCTCCGAGCCGAACTGGGAAAACATCTCGGGCAATATCGGCGCGCAATACCTTCGTATCCGCGCCGTCGTGGGCAACCTGCTGAAGAAGGACAACCTAGTCTATCACATCCTCGATAGCCAGCCGCCGGGCACCGTGGACACTTCGCTGGTCGCGTCGGACAGCCTCAATAACGCGAACGCCATGAACGCGATCTTCGGCTTGAAGGAGCGCGTGGTCCGTTCGTTCATCAACCCTCCCGAAACCCAGTACGGCCACAGCCTCACGCAGCCCGCGCTCTGGGGCAATCCGCGGGAGATGCTGCCCGCCGGATCATCCGAGGGCTTTGTCTGGCAGTCGAAAACGACTGATCTCAAAGACATCAAGACGCGGGACAAGGTGCCCGAAGCCTATTGGCATGCCTTCCAACAGGCCGGACTGCTGGAACGCGTGAACGGCTCCAACGACGCCGCGCAGCGCTACATCCCCCGCGTCCTGTTCGACGGCGCGGACTCCATCGGCGCATGGGGCGCCCTGGCCCGCGTCTATCTGAATATCGGCACTTACTATGAGCAGTGGGTCCTCCTGCACAACCCGCTGATCGGCGGGGCGCCCCAGTCGCCCTTTACCATCCAGGACTGCGAGGATCATTCCGTCTATTGGCAGGCCACGCAGGAACGCGTGGCCCCGTTGCGCGACTACTTCCTCAAGATTTCGCCCAAGATGCCCCTGCTCGCGGCCAAGGGATCGGGTGAGCGCACGGCTAAGATACAGCCCGCGATCATCGAGGCCGCGGCCCACGGGCCGGACTCCGAGCGGGCCGAGGCTGGCCGCCGCCTCGCGCGTGAAAAGGCGACCCACATCGATGTCGCGCAACTGGCGCGCGGACGGCAGGTCTTTGCCCGCAACTGCATCGTCTGCCACTCCAGCATCCAGCCGCCGGAGCGCGAGGCCGACCTGGCAAAATGGGCGGCGAAAGGCGAGTTCTGGGATCATGATCCGGGGCACTGGCTGCAAGACGACAAGTATATTAAGTGGGCCGAAGCTGAGGTTGAAAAGCCGGAGTTCTGGCAAAACAACTATCTCTCGACCGACTACCGTGTCCCGATCTCCGTGGTGCGCACCAACTCCGCCCGCGCGGTGGCGACCAATGGCCTCGGCGCGCACATGTGGAATGACTTTACCTCGCAAAGCTACAAGCGCATGCCCGCGTCCGGGTCGGTCAGCTACTTCAATCCCTATTCCGGCAAGGATGAGTCCTACACCCCGCGGCACAAGTCTCCAGCCGGCTCGCCGGACGGTGGCGGCGGGATCGGCTTCTACCGGGTGCCGTCCCTCATTTCCATCTGGGCTACCGCGCCCTTGCTGCACAATAACACCCTCGGGCTTTTCAATAACGACCCGTCCGTGAATGGCCGCCTCATCGCCTTTGACGATGCCATGCGCAAAATGCTTTGGCCCGAGCTGCGCCTCATGATTTCGCCCGAGGACAAAAAGCCCTTCAACGAGGCGACCACCGAGCGCCTGCGCAAAGACCACGGCCTGATCTGGCGCACCACCGATAAGACCTACCTCCACCTGCCTGGGCCGCAACTGCCGGCGCTCCTAGCCAAGGTGCCGTTCCTTGGCAAGCTGCGCCAGCTCATGCCGTGGGTGCTGAAGTTTGCCCGCGCACCCTGGCTGCCCGGTGCGGTGCTGCTGCTGGCCGCCTATCTTATTCTGCGTTACGCCGGAAAAAAGCGCGACCACGAAAATGCCGCAGACCTTATGCGGCGGAGATTCATCGCGCGCCTGGCCGGACTGACGGCGTTGACTTTGGCCCTGGCAGTGACGGCGTTGTTCTACCTGCTCAACGGCCGCCTCGGTGATCTGAATATCGGGCCGATTCCCAAAGGCACGCCGGTCAGCCTGCTCGCGAGCTTTAACCCCGAGGCCGATCCCGCGCTGCTCAAGCAGACCCTCAGCACGACCGTAAATGCGCTGGCTGAGATCGAATCCAAGCATCTGACCCAGGAAGATGCCGACACCGTTATGCGCGAGAAAGTCGCGCCTGCGCTCCTGCAGATCAGCCGGTGTCCCGACTTCGTCATGGACAAAGGACATTACTTTCCGTGGCTCAAATCCATGAGCGACGAAGACAAGAACGCGCTCATCGAACTGTTAAAGACCTTCTAAACCCCGTCCTCACTCCCATCGCCGGCCTTTTGCAACCAAGCCTTCAGCACCCTATGAGTTCCAATCTCTCTTCCGCGGCGAAATCCCAGACTACGGATTTTGACTACATCATCGTCGGCTCGGGAGCGGGCGGGGGCCCGCTGGCCGCCCGGCTGGCCCTCGCCGGGAAACGTGTGCTCCTGGTGGAGGCTGGCGAAAACCATGCCGCCCGGCCTGCCAGCGACGGCGCGCGGGAAGTCAGCAAGGTGCCCGCGCTGCACGCAGTTTCTTCCGAGCACAAAGACCTGAGCTGGGAGTTCTTCGTCCAGCACTATGACGAGAAGACGCTGCCGAAGGTGGGCCATGATCCGAAATGGCATCCCAAGCCAGGTGACAGCGAGCCGGACCCGGCGCGGCGCGGCATCTTTTATCCGCGCGCCGCGGCGCTGGGCGGCTGTACCGTGCACAATGCCATGATCACCATCGCGGGGCCGGACTCCGACTGGGATGATCTCGCGGATTTTCTGCGCGATGACTCGTGGCGCGCCGAAGTCATGCGCCCGTATTTCCAGCGCCTCGAACGCAATGAGTATCTGCCCAAGCCTCCTCCGCTGCCGTCTAGTGCGCTAGGTTATGCCGTCGACAGCGTCCGCTGGCTGTTTGGCTTCGAGCCGGACTACACGGAAGGCCGGCACGGCTTCAATGGGTGGCTGCGCACCAGTGTCGCGGATGTTAAGCTCGGGCTGAAAGACTTGCAGCTTATCCTCATGCTGCGCGGAGCTTTCAAAGCCTCGAAGCACGCCGGTGTGGTTCCGCTTTTCACGCTGCTTTATCGCGTGCTGCATGGCAATGCTAAGGAAAGCCTCGACCCGAACCATGCCCGCACCCAGGCGGAAACACCGGAAGGTCTCGCACTTATTCCGCTCGCAGTCTGCGGTCAGAACGGGCCGGATGCCCGGGACGGCAACCCTTCGCTCTCCCGGCGCGGCCACCGCTCCGGCCCGCGCGAGTTCCTGCTCGAAGTGCAGGCTGCGCATCCCGAAAATCTCGTCATCGCGACTGAGTGCTTCGTTACCGAAGTCATTCTGGACGACCAGCCCGAGCTGCGCGCGCGCGGCGTGAAGTACCTGCGCGGCAAACACCTTTATCGCGCGCATCCAGAGCACCAAAAGTCGCCGCCCACTGAGCACCAGGAATTCTGGGTCAAGCCTGCCGGGGAAGTTATCCTGTGCGGTGGTGCGTTTAACACCCCGCAGCTCCTGATGCTTTCCGGCATCGGCGATCCGCAGCACTTAGGCGACATGAAAATCCCCTGCCGCGTGCCCTCGCGCGGTGTCGGCAAGAACCTCCAGGACCGCTACGAGGTGGGTGTGGTCAGCGAGATGAAGGACGACTTTGCCCTGCTCGCCGGCGCGGAGTTCAAACTGCCTGCCCCATCCGCTCAGGCCGATCCATTTCTCAGCCAGTGGCGGCAGCAAGGCACCGGGCTCTACGCCAGCAACGGCTCGGTGCTGGGCATCTTGAAACGGTCTAACCCCGAGCTGGCGCAGCCTGATCTCTTCATCTTTGGCCTGCCGCTTTCCTTCAAGGGTTATGAGGTGGGTTATTCCAAAGACCCGAAGCACAACTTCTTCACCTGGGCCATTCTCAAGGCGCACACCAGCAATCGCGACGGCACCGTGCTGCTGCGCAGCAAGAACCCGCTGGAGACCCCGGAGATCAACTTCAACTACTTTCCGGGATTGCCTGCGACCAACCTTGGGGAACGTGATCCCAATACCGATCCCGACCTGCTGGCTGTGACCGAAGGCGTGAAGTTCGTGCGCAGTATCGCCGAGCGTTCGAGCTGGGTGGTCAAAGGTGAGAACTATCCTGGAACGGCGGTGCCGGAGGACGATCAGAGCATCAAGGACTGGGTGCGCCAGGTCGCCTGGGGGCATCACCCCTGCGGCACCTGCCGCATGGGGCCTGCCGGGGATGAAAACGCCGTGCTGGACACGCGCTTTCGCGTGTTGGGCAGGGCTCCCGCAGCCGGAGCCCCGCGCCCGGTGGTGCAGGGCTTGCGCGTGGTCGATGCCTCCATCTTCCCAAAGATTCCCGGCGTCTTCATTGTGACTAACATCTACATGGCTAGCGAGAAGGCGGCTGATGTTATTCTTAATGATGCGGCCTTCCAGGCGGCGGACGACCGCCTTTACCCAAGCGCTCTGCGCAAGCTGGAAGCTGCGGCCATCGAAACCCGCCGGAAGCAGGTCAATGCCGACCCCGGCATGAAGCACAAGCTGCCAGCCAACCCACAAGCCGCTGCCTGCCAATGGGAAGATGGCACCACCGGGCTGGCGCTTTCCGGCGGCGGCGTCCGCAGCGCCACGCTGGGCCTGGGAGTCCTCCAAGCGCTTGCCCGCGGGCAACTGCTCCGGCGCATCGACTTCCTTTCGACGGTGTCCGGCGGCGGTTACATCGGCTCCTTCCTCGGGCGCTGCTTCGACCGGTTGCGCGCCGATCCTTTCATCAACACCAAGTCCGACACCGCGCACCCCGGCCCGGATCGCATCGAGAAAGACCTCGCCGATCCGCACTCGCGGGAAATCAACTGGCTGCGCAAGCATGGCAACTTCATCGCCCCGTCGGGGCCCGGCGACGCCCGCCTGAACCTGGCGGTTTTCCTGCGCAACCTGTTCAGCGTGCATTTCGTCGTGGGCATCTTTCTCTTCGCCGTCTTCGGCTTGGCCAATGCGGTGCGCTATGGCCTGTCCGACAAAATCGTCGCGGTCAAATGGCTGCTTCTGGATATGGCCGATCTACCTATTGGCCATCTCGTAAAACAGGGCCTGGGCGTCTTTTGGAGTCCGTGGTTTGTCTTGTTTGAACTGATCCTGCTCTTCCTCGTCTTCCCAAAAATAATCGGCTACTGGCTGGCCTCGCAAGACGAGCACGAGCGTTGCCATCCGGTCACTTTGAAACTGGCGTTTCTGTTCATTGCGGCGCTTTTCTACCTCGGCCTCTGCGACGGCGTAAAGTGGGAGATGATCTTTCTCGGAGTGTCATTCGTGACCGCCTTCTTTGCCGTGGTTCGCGCGTGGGGGCGGGGACGCAGGCGAGAGGAGGCGGTCGGCACCGGCGGCGAGAAAACGCAACGCATGCGCACCCGCAACTATCTCACCTATGACCTCGGGCTGGCCCTGGCGGTGACTGGCGCGGCGGGGGTTTTTGTCCTGATCGATACCGCAGGCCATGCCTTGAATGAATGGGTGGTGGCCGGGAGCAGGAGTTACAGCCAGGCCTTTGCGCGCCTCGGGGCCACCGTGGCCGCCCTGGTGCCGGTCACCAGGGCGCTGGCTGGGTTCCTGTCCTCGCCGCCGCAGAATAACACCCCGCCGAACACGATCCAGCGCATCACCCGGCATCAGCTCACGGCGGGGCTGCTCGCCGCCGTGTTATTCACGGTACCGCTTGTTTTTTACTCGTTTGCCTCCCATGCGGCGTTTGGCGGCGGCTTGGACTTTAAGGTTGGTTTGGCAGTTACTGCCTTTGCCTGTGTGCTGTCGGTGATCCTGGCCAGTCCCAAGGCGCTGTCATTTGTCAACCGCTCCTCGCTGGCCCAGACCTATGGCGACCGCCTCGCCAGTGCCTATCTCGGAGCATCGAATCCTTTGCGCCATCATCCGCAGGGTTCTGATGTTACCGAAGTTATTCCCGGCGACGATGTGCCGGCGATCGAGGACTACCGTCCCTATGAAGCAGGCGGGCCGCTGCATTTGATTAACGTCGTGGTTAATCAGACGGTGGATTTTAACTCGCAGCGCGGTAACCGCGACCGCAAAGGCGAAAACCTTGCGGTGAGCTGCCTGGGCATGAGCATCGGAGGGAAATGCCACAGCCTCTTTCCCATAGCGGCCCGGGAAGCCGGCCTGCTCGCGGCGGAAAAGCTCAGCGGCTCCAAGCCCAGCAGTCCTCAGGAGCAGCGCGCTGGAAGGACGGCGCTCATTCCCGTCGGCTATGTGCGCGGCACGGAGCACCCTTTGGTCGATGAAACGGGCGAGTCCGCCAAGGCCGCGGAAGTGCTGACGCTGCGCCAGTGGATCGGCATCTCCGGCGCCGCGGTGGGGCCGAGCCGCGGCCAGACCACGGAACTCGGCACGGCCTTGCTCTTTGGCCTCGCCAACCTGCGCACCGGCTATTGGTGGGACAGCGGCATCTCGGAAGCGGCGCGCTCCGGCTTTCCAAAACTGAGTTTTCTCCGCCGCTTTCTGTATCTGATACCGCGGGCCTTTGTCACCCAGTCCCTGCTGATGTTCGAGTGGGTCGCGCGTTATCCCGGGCCTTGGGAGCGTTTCTGGCAGATTTCGGACGGCGGCTTCTTTGAAAACACGGCCGCGTATGAGCTGATCCGTCGGCGGGTGCCGCGCATCATTGTGGTCGATGGCGGGGCCGATCCCACCTATCAGTTCGATGACTTCGCCAACCTCGTGCGCAAGGCGCGGATCGACTTCAACGCCCGGATCGAGCCGCTTGACTTGGAGACCTTCAAAGCGCTGCCCGACAAGGTGAAAGACACCATGGGCCGCACCCTCGATGACTTAAAGGCGAAGATCGGCAAAGATGGCACGATTGAAACCCCGTCGGCCAGGCACGCCGCCTTGTTTCAAGTCTCGTATGACGATGAGCCGGGCCGCACCTCCAATTTGCTCTACCTCAAAGCCACCACGACTGGCGACGAAACTGCCGACATCGCAAACTACCAGGCGACGCACCCGGAGTTCCCGCACGAGGGCACCGAGGATCAGTGCTTCGAGGAGGATCAGTGGGAGAGCTACCGCCAACTAGGCGAGCACATCGCTGGCGATCTCACCTGGTTCTGGGACTTGCCTGTGCCGCCTCCGCGCCACCGCGCGGGCGCGGCCAAACCGTCACCTTCCCAAGCCTGACTGCTCTCCTGTCCAACCGCCACCATTCACACCCATCATTATGAACTCAGCGAAACTTTCATACTTAGCCGCAGTCATGCTAGCCTTGGGCCTCTGGCCTGCCAGCGCGTCCGACCACGCCGATCCCATCTCGTTTCCCAACGTCATGGAACTCTTTGACGACGGGAAACCCAGTCCCGTGGCGGCGGCCAAGCTGGCCGGAGGTATCACTGACTTGTTTGTCTTTCCGCTTGATGAGAGCGGCCACCGTTTGGACTTTCTACCGGCGGCCAGTGAAGCCCCCGCGGCTGACCCATCGCTCTCCGAAGAACAGAACAGGCATCGCGCCGACTTTGCCCGTCTCACCCCGGAGCAGCGTGCGCAGCGCGGAATGCCGTATGAGCTTTCTGCGACGGAACAAGGCAGGATCAAATCCCTGGCCGTAATCTTCTGTGTGCGGCGCGCTCTGACCAAGGCGGCGAAGCTTAAGCTGGAACCCTACACCTATGCCGTCCACCTCGATCTCCACAGCCGGGTGCTCTTCAATGCCCGTGAGGATGCCGCGAACTTTAAGTCAGCCGAGTTGGCCCGATACGGCGGTTCTATTCCCGAGCCAGACAAAATCACCTCGGACGTAACCCTGGAGTTCAGGCTTAATAACGACATCACTCTGCGGAGCTTCACGGCCCTGGGCAAAGACCTCAGCAACAAGGAAAAAATCAAGACCTTCACCGGCATCCGCGATGACCCATTCATCTTTCCGGCCTTCTACAGCACCGATGTGGTGGCGATGGTCGCGATCATCCCCATCGACTGCTTCCCCCAAGGGCAGCAGGACTGGCTCGCCTGGGGCACGACGAGCAAAGGTGGCAAACAGATCGACCATGTCGGGCGCTCCCTGCGGACGCAAAACCCGCGCTTCGAACTGCTCAACACCATTCCGCCGAGTCAGCACGTCGCGGCGATCAAGAAGTCCTTCAGTGCACCAAGCCTGATGACGGATGTGGCGCTCAAGTTCAATGTCCAGGGCATGTTCCAGCATCGGCCTTGGGACGATGCGCCCGACGTGATGATCTATTCGAGGCAGTTCAACGTCGGCTTTCCCAATGGCCGCCGTCTCACCGACGACGTAGCGGCGCTGCTGGCGCAAAATGGCGATACTTTGCTCTATGAGCTGTCCTACCTTGGCGATAAGTGGCCGCGCCTGACGACGAACGACAAAGAGTTTCTGCCGGAGTTCCCGTTCCTGGCCGAGCCGCAAAACACCGCCGCTCCGAAACCCGGCTACAAGCTGAGCAGCAGAAACAAACTCATCATCGCCGGGCTTCTGGCGGGGGTGATACTTATTGTGCTCTTCGCCGGCTTTGGCCTCTGGCAGTTCATTAAGATGCTTTTCGGCAAACGTCAGTTTCCGGGCTGACGGCGCACGGCGGCATTTTATCGCGCGCGCGGTTGGTGATCACCAGCGCCACGGCGGCGACGATCAGGGCTGCGCCCGCGAGCATGGAGGACGTGAGCTTTTCCCCGGCAAAGCCCGCGCCGAGCAGGACCGCGACGATGGGATTCACATAGGCGTAGGTGGCCACCTGCGCGGGCGGGCAGTAGCGCCAGAGCCAGAGGTAGGCGTTGTAGCCGACGATCGCGCCGATGAAGACGAGGTAGATGAACGCGGCGAGTGATCGCGTCGTGACCTGGGCCAGCGCGAAGTCCGCGGTCTCCCCGCGGAGCACCGCGCCGACGAGCAGCGTGGCGCCAGCGGTGAGCATTTGCATGCCGGCCATGAGCAGCGGCGCGGTGCCCTGGCCGGCGCGGCGGGAGTAAAGCGAGCCCGCGGACCAGATGACGCTGCCGGTCAGAATGACGCCGACGCCGAGCAGAAAACGCGGGTGCATTTGCACGGCCGCATCCGGTCGCGCCAGCAGCGCCACGCCCGCCAGCCCGCACGCAAAGCCGAGCCACACCTGCGCGGTCGGGCGCGGTGACTGGCCGGTGAGCCAGCCGATGAGCACCATGAAAACGGGCACCATCGCGACGAGCAGGGCGGCCAGGCCCGACGGCACGTACATTTCGCCGTAGGTAAGCCCGCCATTGCCGCAGACGAGCAGGCAGCCGCCGACAGTCGCCGCGCGGCCCCACGCGGCGGGCGTCGGTTTTACCGCCCCGCGCAGCCGCGCCCACGCGTAGAGCAGCGCCCCGGCGAGGAGGAAACGCACCGCCACCATGAGCAGCGGCGGGATGGATTCGATGGCCATCTGGATGCCCAGATAGGTCGAGCCCCAGATGACATAGACGAGCGCGAACGCCGTCACTACCGCGCCGCGCGTCGGCTGGTTCACGACGGGAGGTTCCCCACGCGCACCTCCACCTCGGGCACCGCGCTCACGAGCACGAGCCCGCGCCCGCGCAGCTCGCAGGCTTCGCCCGCGGGCAGCACCGTGTCGGTCGGCGAGCCTTCGCGCGTGATCCACACGGCGCCGCTCAGGCAGCTAATCGGCAGCCGGTCGCGGCCCAGCTCGATGCGCCAGAGATCGCCGCGGCGCAGCGACATTTGGAAAGCCGGAGCCGAAACGGACGAAGAGCGGAAGCTACGGTTGGAGCGGGCGAGCGTGGGCATGGAGCAACCATCGCCGGTCACGGCCATCAATACAGACTCAGCAGATAAGTTTTTGCAGCGGTACAGATCTCCGGCTAAAGGAACTGTGCTATTCCGCTTTTCCGCGCCCTGTCCCTTTCCGCCCGCCCGCTTCCGTCCACCATTCATCCCCATGATCCACGACGATTCCCCCGCCGCCGGGCTGCTCTACGAAAAAGTCGCGGGCAAGATCACCAAGCTCATCCGCGACGGCGTGCTGCGGCCCGGCGTCCGCATCCCGTCGGTACGCCGTGCTAGTCAGCAGCATCGCGTGAGCGTGACCACGGCGGTGCAGGCGTATCTCGCTTTGGAAAACCGCGGGCTCATCGAGGCGCGGCCGAAGTCTGGTTTCTACGTGCGCTTCCGCCGGCGCGAAGACATCGCCGAGCCCCGGCTGTCGAAGCCCGCGGTGCGCGCCGCGTCCGTCGGCATGGTCGATCTCGTCACGCGTTTCTTCGAGACCGCGGCACGGCCCGGCATCGTGCCGCTCGGCGCGGCGCTGCCGGGCGAGGAACTGCTGCCGTACGTGAAACTGACCCGCCTGCTCGCGAGCATCAGCCGCACTTCCGGCGGACGCAGCGCGACCTACGATATCCCGCCCGGCTGCGAAGCGCTGCGGCGCGAAGTCGCGCGCCGCTCGCTCGACTTCGGCAGCCCGCTTGGCGTCGATGAAATCGTCACCACCTGCGGCGCGACCGAGGCGCTCGTCCTTTGCCTGCGCGCCATCGCGCAGCCCGGCGACATCATCGCCGTCGAGTCGCCGACCTACTATGGCTTCCTCAAAACCATCGAGGGCCTCGGCCTCAAAGCCGTCGAGATTTCCACCCACCCGCGCGACGGCATGGATCTCGCCGCGCTCGCCGCCGCGCTCCGCCGGCACAAGATCGCCGCCGTGCTCGCGATGCCGAGTTTCAACAACCCGCTCGGCTCCCTCATGCCCGACGAAAACCGCCGCCGCCTCGTCGAACTGCTCGCGAAAAAGGAAATCCCGCTCATCGAGGACGACGTGTACGGCGATCTGCATTTCGAGCCCACCCGCCCGCGCGTCGCCCGCGCCTTTGACCGCCACGGGCTCGTCATGCTCTGCGGTTCCTTTTCCAAAACGCTCGCGCCCGGCTACCGCGTCGGCTGGTGCGCGCCGGGCCGTTTTCTCCAGCGCGTGAAGACGCTGAAATTCACCAACACCATCGCCACCGCCACGCTGCCGCAGCTCGCCATCGCCGAGTTTTTGAAGAACGGCGGCTACGACCACCACCTGCGCACCCTGCGCCGCACCTACGCCGAGCAGGTGCAGCGCGTGAGCGAAGCCGTCGCCGAAAGTTTTCCGCCCGGCATCGCGCTGTCGCGCCCGCGCGGCGGCTTCGTGCTGTGGATCGAGCTGCCGCGCGCGGTCGATACCCTCGCGCTGCACGAGCAGGCGCTGCGGGAAAACATCAGCCTCGCGCCTGGCCCGCTGTTTTCCGCGAAGCAGCAGTTCCGCAACTGCATCCGCCTGAGCTGCGGGCATCCGTGGAGCAGCCGCTTCGAGCGCGCCATCAGCGTTCTGGGTTACCTTGTGAAAAAGGCCGCCGGGTAGGGCCTGTCACGCGCCTCCGAGCGCGGCCCTGCACGCCGACGGCCAGACGCTCTCAGTGGTCTATCTGCAGCACCAGCGCAGCCTTGGGCTGGCTTGTTGGCGGGCCTTTGGCCCCTAAGTGGCGAGATTGGGCAATCGCCGCTACCCGAGCCGATTCACGGCACTGAGCACGGCTTTGATCGGGGCCAATTCGATGTTCGTGTCCACGCCCGCGCCCCATTTAGTCCGCCCGTCGGGGAGGCGGATTTGGATGTAGGCGATGGCGCTGGCTTCGGTGCCGGCGCTGAGCGCGTGCTGTTTGAAGTCGGCGATCTCAAAGCGTGGCGTGCCGCTTTCGTGCAGGGCGTGGACGAAGGCGGCGATGGGGCCGTTGCCGCTGCCGGTGAGCCGCACGTCCGCGCCGTCGCGACGGGCGGAGGCGCGACAGGAAAAGACGCCGTCGATGCCGTCGGCGTGAAAATGGATCAGCTCCCACGGCGCGGCGCGCTCGAGGTATTCCCGCCAGAACATCGCCCGCAGTTCGGTGCCGCTGACTTCGCGCCCTAGCTTATCTACGGCGTCGTTCGCGAGCGGGCCGAATTCGCGCTGGAGGTCTTTCGGCAGCTCGATGCCGAATTCGCTTTCAAGCAAATACGCGACGCCGCCTTTGCCGCTCTGGCTGTTGACGCGGATGACCTCGCGGTACTCACGCCCGATGTCCGCCGGGTCGATCGTGAGATAAGGAACATCCCAGTGCTTTTGCGCACCTGTGGCCCGCTCCGCCAATCCCAGCTTGATCGCGTTGGCCGGTTCTGTGCGGCAAATCGCTGTTGCCGTGGCCCACTCCGCCAACCCCTTTTTGATGGCGTCCTGATGCGACCCGCTGAAGGCGGTGAAGACGAGCTCGCCCGCGTACGGCTGGCGCGCCGGCACGGTCATGCCGGTGCAGCGCTCGTAGATTTCCACGTAGGAATTCAGGTCGCTGAAATTGAGGCCGGGCGCGAGGCCGTGCATGAAGCAGTTCATCGCCACGGTCACGATGTCGAGGTTGCCGGTGCGTTCGCCATTGCCAAAGAGCGTGCCTTCGACGCGCTGTGCGCCAGCGAGCAAGCCCAGTTCCGTGGCGGCGACGCCGGTGCCGCGGTCGTTGTGCGTGTGCAGGCTGATGATCACCGATTCGCGGTTTTTCAAATGGCGGCTCATCCACTCGATCTGGTCCGCGTACACGTTAGGCATCGCGACCTCAACGGTGTCGGGCAGGTTCAAAATCATCGGGCGCTCGGGCGTCGGCTGCCACACGTCCATCACGGCTTCGCTGATCTCTTTCGCAAACTCGATCTCGGTCGCGGAGAAACTCTCCGGCGAGTACTGCAGCCGCACGTCGGTGCCCGCAAGACGCGGCAGCCGGTCCTTGATCCACTGCGCGCCTTGCACGGCGATGGCGACGACTTCGGCTTTCGTTTTGCCAAAAACCACGCGGCGCTGCGCGGGCGACGTGGAGTTGTAGAGATGGATGATCACGCGCTTCGCACCGATGAGCGATTGCACGGTTTTCTCGATCAAATCCTCCCGCGCTTGCACGAGGCACTGGATGGTCACGTCGTCCGGGACGTAGCCGTCCTCGATGAGATGTCGGTTGAACGCGAACTCGGTGTTCGACGCCGACGGAAAGCCGACCTCGATTTCCTTGAACCCGCATTTCACCAGCGCCTCGAAGAGTTCGAGTTTTTGCGAGACGTTCATCGGCACGGCGAGCGCCTGGTTGCCGTCGCGGAGATCGACCGAGCACCAGATGGGTGCGCGGGTCAGGGTTTGGTTCGGCCATTTTCGATCTGGCAGATGGATCGGCGGATGGGGACGGTATTTTACCGAGGGACTGGCAAACATGATGGAGAAAGGATTGGCGGGCGGTCGGGGACTTTCGGAATGCCGGCCGCTGCTTCCGCCCGAAGCAGCACCAGCCGACAAGGCTACGCGAGAAAAGCTCCGCGGACCGGGCGCAGGAAAGCGCGCTCGGAAAGTTCGCGGAGCGACGTAAGTCGGCTGGTCAGCAGGTGCAACACGGCGCGGAAACTAGCCCGGCGGTCTGGAAAAGCAACCGCGCGGACGGCGGTTAGGGTTTATCGCAGAGGCGCCGAGGATTTGACGCAGCCTTCGCATGCCTCTGCGTCCTCTGCGCCACTGCGGTAAAAACAAAACTTCACCTTCACGGATGCGTTCAAACCTCGCGCCACATCGCCTGAAAAATTGAGCTTCCCTCCAGCGCCGGAATCCCGCATTGCCCCGCACCCGCGTCGCCACCAACATCCTGCACCAACCTGCCCACCCGTCTGAAAAAAGCCGCCTTCACCGCCTTCCAGGTGCTCGTCACCGTGGGGATTTTGTACGCCGTTTTCCACGATCCCACGAAGCGCGGGGAGATGGCGCGCGCCCTCGGCAAGGCGGATCGCTGGTGGCTGCTCGCAGGCTTTGGGGCGTATGGCGTGGTGGAAATCTGCGCCGGCGTTCGCTGGCAACTGCTGCTTCGCGTGCAGGGCATCGTGCTGAGTTGGGCGCGCATTTTCATGCTGCTGCTCATCGGCGTGTTTTTTAACTTCATCATCCCCGGCGGCACCGGCGGCGATGTGGTGAAGATCTTTTATTTGCTGAAGGAGACGCCGGGGAAGCGGGCGCAAGCGCTGCTCGCGGTGCTGGTTGACCGGCTTATCGGGCTCTTCGCGCTGATCGCCATGGCCGGCGTGCTCATCGCGGCCCAATGGCACTGGCTGGTGAGTTCGCCGGACGCGGTGAAATACATCTGGACCGCGCTCGCCATCCTCGGCGGCAGCCTCGCGGCGCTCGGCGCGTCCTTTCTGCTCACGGGCTTCGGGCTCATCCACCAGCTCCCCGCGCGCCTGCCGGGCCGCGACAGGCTGGCGGAGCTGGCCCTGGGCTACAATCTCTACGGGCGCGCGTGGAAACCGTCGGCGTCCGCGTTACTCCTTTCGATCGGCGCGCACCTCGGCTTCTTCGCCATGTATTATTGCGCCGCCGCGTCGTTTCAAGCCGCGAGCCGCATCCCGACTTTTGGCGAGCTGTGCGCCATCATGCCCATTGTCGCCACCATCACTTCGCTGCCGATTAGCGTCGGCGGGCTCGGCGTGCGGGAGAAACTTTTCCAGGTTTTTCTCGGCGACCTTTGCGGCGTGAGTGACGCCGTGGCCGCAATCATGTCCACGACGGGGTACGCGCTGAACCTTGTCTGGGGTTTGCTCGGCGGAGTGCTCTACCTTTTCTACCGCCCATCCGAGCACGCGCGGATGCGCGAAATGCGCGCCGCCGTATCCTCGCTCGAACACGCCGTCGCCGAGGACGAAATCGCGCTCGAAACGGCCAAGGCAAAGGAGCGGTAATGGCGCAATGGGCCCGGCCATTCGTGACGGCGAATTTCGCGCTGACGTGGGACGGGCGCATTTCCACGCGGCGCGGCACGCCGGCGAATTTCTCGTCGAAATGCGACAAGCGCCGGCTCGTCGAAATCCGCGCGCGGTGCGACGCCGTGCTCGTCTCGGCGAAAACCGTGGCCGCCGACAACATGACCATGGGCCTGCCCGACGCCGCGCTGCGCGCCGCCCGCACCGCGCGCGGCCAGCGCGCGTACCCGCTGCGCGTGCTGCTCACGAACTCAGGCCGCATCGACCCCGCGGCGCGCATCTTCACGAAAACGTTTTCGCCCATCGTGATTTTTTCCACCACGCGCATGCCCGCCCGCACTCGTGCTGCGCTCGCCGGGCAGGCCGACGTGTGGCTGCACCAGAGCGCGGCGGTGAATCTCGCCGCGCTGCTCGCCACGCTCCGCGCCGACTACGGCGTGCGGCGGCTCGTCTGCGAAGGCGGCGCGCAGATTTTCCGCACGCTCCTCACCGCCGGGCTCGTGGATGAACTCCACGTCACCCTCTGCCCGCGCATCTTCGGCGGCGAAACGGCGCCCACGCTCACCGGAATCCCTGACGCGTTTCTCCCCGCGTCCGTTCCGCTCACTTTAAAAAAAATGGAGGTCATCGGCGGCGAATGTTTCCTCCGCTACCGCATCCTCAAGCCGCGCCCGTAGCAGAGGCTGTCAGCTTTTTCCGACCGCCGCGCCGGCCTGGGTGCGCAGGAGCTTTTCAAATTTCGCCGACTCATTTGCGTACGCCGGATACGGGCGCGTGGCGGCGCGCGGGCGGTAGCGAAAATGTTTGTAGGGCCACAGCCACAGCTCCGGGCGCTCGCGGAGGATGGGCTCGAAGGCATCCCAGCAGCACTGCGCGATCTGCTGGAGCGTCGCGCCCTCGGGCCAGACCACGCCGGGATGCGCGATGACGCGGCACGTCCCGTCCGGCTGCGGTCGCGTCTCCACAGGCACGAGCAGCGCATTCGCGCGCTGGGCGAGGACGGCGTGCAAAAGCGGCACGCACATTTTCAGCCCAAAGCCCTCGATGACCGTGGCGGCCTGGCTGGGGCGGAGATTGAGATCGATGAGCATGCCGGTCGCGCCGCCGCGTTTCACGATCTTGAGCATGCGGAGCAGCGAGTTTTCCTGCGCGATAATCGTCTGCCCCGAAACCTGCCGCAGCGCGCTGAAGACGGCGGTGAGCCGCGGGTTCTTGAAATTTTCCGCGACCACCACATTGCCAAAGCCGAGCATGCCCGACGCGACGTTGGCCCATTCCCAATTGCCTTCGTGGACGCACAGAAAAACCGTCCCGCGCTTTTCCCGCGCGAGCTGTGCGCGGATGGCCTCGAAGCCCTCGAACTGCGCGAGCTGCGGCCCGCCGTCCGGCCACGCGCGGTGCATCCAGAAAAGATCGAGCATGGTGCGGAGAAAATTCTGGTATGAGGCCCGCGCGATGACCCGGCGCTGCGCGGGCGTGTAGCGGTCGCCGAAGACGCACTCGAGATTGGACAGCGCCACGCCGCGCCCGCGCGCATCGACGAGGTAGGCGAACGCGCCCAGCCCGTGCGCCAGCCGCATGCAGCCGCGCCGCGAAAGCTTCGGCACCGCCCACATCAGCAGGCGGCACCCGAGTTCTTCGAGGCGGTGGCGGAATTCTTTCCAGCGGGACATTGGTGGCAGGATGAATCGTGATTGGTGAATAGTGAATGGTGATTGGTATTGATGGTTTGCTGCCACCACCAATCACCGCTCACCAGTCACCACTCACGCCGCCACCCATGGACAATCTGCTTGCCGTCGCCCGCGCTATCCTCGCCCAGCCCACCGCGCCGTTTCACGAGGACGCGGTGCGGGCGGAAATCCTCATGCAGCTCGCGCAGTGCCCGCATGTCACGGCGGAGCTGGATGACTTTGGCAATGTGATCGCCTGCTACCGGCGCGGGTCGGGCGAGGCGCGCTACGCCTTCGCGGCGCACATGGATCACCCTGCGTATGTGGGCGGGGAATTTCTCGGCGGCGTGCCGGCGGAGTACCGGGAAAAGAATCCGCCGGTGCGCGATTTCGGCGCGTTTGCGATGTGGGAGCTGCCGGCGTTCGAGCTGCGCGACGGGCGCATTTTTTCCCGCGCGTGCGATGACCTGATCGGCTGCACCGCCATCGTCGCGCTCTTTCACGAACTGGAGCGCACCGGCGCGGAAGCTTTTGTTTATGGGCTTTTCACGCGCGCGGAGGAGGTCGGCTTTGTCGGTGCGATCCGGCTCGCGCAGTCCGGGCGCGTGCCCACTTCGCTGACCGTGGTTTCGCTCGAGACGAGTTCGGAAAAAGGGGGCCCGGCGAAAATGGACGCGGGCGTGATCGTGCGCGTGGGCGACCGCACTTCGATCTTCGACGACACGGCCACGGCCGCGCTCATGGGCGCGGCGAAGGCGGCAGACCTCCCCGTGCAGCGCTGCCTGATGAGCGGCGGCACCTGCGAGGCCACGGCCTACCAGCTCTACGGCTACCGCAGCGCCGGGCTCTGCGTGGCGCTCGGCAACTACCACAACTGCGGTCCCGACACGCAGATCGCCAGCGAGTTTGTGTCCGTCGATGATGTGACCGGCATGATGCGCCTGATGACCGCGGCGACGGTGAACCCGCCGGCCGCGAACCCGCATGCCGCCTTGCGCGCCCAGCTGGAAGCAGGCGTGGCGAGCTACGCGCGGTTCACGGAAATGTCAGCGTGAAGGAGCGCAGATCAGCTCGCCTTCCGCCCAACCTCCCTCCGATTGGTGGTGTTGTTTTTTAACCGCAGAGGCGCAGAGGACGCAGAGATTCGCAGAGGGAAAAAGTAAAACTCTGCGAATCTCTG
>JANPHJ010000220.1:0-13897 GCA_031424395.1 Chthoniobacter sp. | reverse complement strand
AACACCTACACCGGCCCCACATCCTGGAACGGCGGCCAGCTCTACATCCGCGGCGACTCGGCATTTGGCAGCGGCGGGGAGCTGCTGCTCAACCCTTCGGCCACCACGTACAATATCATCCTCCGTGGTGACTGGCTGACCAGCCGCCTCATTTACGCCGTGGCGCAAGCCGGCCTCCAGACCAATGGCTACGACGCGACGTGGAGCGGCCAGTTTGTTGGCGGAGCGGCGTTGGACAAATATGGCAACGGCCGCCTCGCCCTCACCGAAGCCATGCCCTACACCGGCGCGCTCACCGTCAACGCCGGAGCCGTCGTGCTCAAAGACCGCGGCTCCATCGCCGCCAACACCGGCACGCTGACCGTCAACGCCGGTGCCGCGCTCACGCTCGACGACACGGCCACCCATTTCTCCGACCGCCTGCCGGATAACAACGGCAGCATCACGCTGCGCGGCGCTTTGACCCTGCTCGGCAACAGCAGCGTGACCACCGAGGAAGTCATCAGCACGCTGCTCGTCAGTCCCAATGTCGCGAGCACGATCACCGTCGCGCCGGGCAGCGGGCAGGCCGCCATCCTGCGCCTCGCGGGCACGACCTCGGTGGGCGGCACGAGCCTCTGGCGCGGCACGAATCTCGGCCTGAACGCGCCCGGCAGCGCCGACAGCGCGAGCATCCTGCTCACGCCTGGCACCACCGGCGCCTTTCAGCTCGTGGGTGGCTCGGCACCGAATGGGCATCCCTCGGTCAGCATCATCCGCGGCGGCTTTGGCGATACCACCGCGAGCGGCCTGGGCACGCAGTTCGTGACTTACGATGCGGTGAAAGGCGTGCGGCTGCTTGACCCGGCGACGGAATACACCACGACGATTACCAACGGCAGCGTCGTCACCGACAACGTGAAGGCCGACGGCACCGCGCTCGCCCTGGGCAACGCCACGACTGCCAACGCGCTCTGGCTCAGGAACGGCGGCCGACTCAACGGCGCGGGCGTGCTCACGCTGACCTCTGGCAATCTGCTAGTCACCGGCACCGGCAACACGATCAGCGCACCCCTCGACCTCAACGGCACCGCGCTGTCCGTGGGCGGTTCGGGCGATGTCACGATCAGCGGCGGGATCAGCGGCAGCAACTCGCTCTTCAAGCAAGGCGCGGGCACCCTCACTTGGCAAAGCACGCTCACGTCCATTACGCGCACGGTTTTGGGCGGCGGCGTGATCGCCTTGGGCGGGAGCGGCGTGCTCCTCGGGGACGCCTTTTTTCAAGGCGGCGAAATCCGGAATGTCAGCGGCGCGCCCCTTTCCTCCCCAGTAAATCTCACGCTCTACAGCACGATGAAAGTCGGCGGCGCGCAGGACATCAGTTTCACCGGCCCCGTGGGCCTAGGTTATGCCGACCGCGAAATCAACGTCACCAACACCGGGGTCACCACGCTCAGCGGGGTTATTTCCTCCAGCCAGACGCTCATCAATTACGGCCTCACCAAAACCGGTCCCGGCCGGCTCGTGCTCGCGAGTGCCGCCAACACCTACGACGGCGAGACGACCGTGAGCGAAGGCGAGCTCCGCGTCACCGGCAGCATCGCCACCAGCACGCTCACGACCGTCCGCGGCGGCACGCTCTCCGGCATGGGCACGGTGGGAAAACTGACGCTGCAATCCGGTGTCCTCGCGCCCGGCACCAGCGTCGGCACTTTGAATTGCGGCGACCTGCTGTTCAGCGGGGGGCTCTTTGCCGTGGAAATCGCCAGCGCCGTTTTCGCGGATAAAATGATGGTCACCGGCAGCGCCGGGCTCGGGGCCAGCACGGAACTCGGTCTAATTCCGCTGGCACTCTCCGACCCTCAGATCGGCGACACCTGGGTGATCGTGGATAACGACGGCACCGATGCCTTCGCCACCGGCCCCTACCGCTTTACCCACGACGGTGCGCCGATCGAAGCCGGCACACCCTTCGCGGTTGGCGGGAAATTCTATGCCCTCAACTACCACGGCGGCACCGGGAACGATGTCGTCCTCACGGCCACGGTTCCCGAGCCCGGCACAGCGGCGCTTTTGGTCGCCGCGCTGCCGCTGCTGACGCGCCGCCGCTGCAAGTCGCCGTTGCCATTCGGCGCTTGACGATCATGGCGGTGTTCGCCCACCCACGGGGCCTTCAAAACGCCCGCGCCATGCCATCCATGCCACCCGTGCCATCCGCAGTCAAAATTTCCGCCGCATGATGACGCGGGAGATTGCCGGGAAATCTGCCCGCGGCGGCGGGTCGAAATTTGCCGTGGTCGGGAGCGGGCCGGCGGGGCTGGGGGTGCTGACGGCGCTGCTGGATGCGGGGTTGGCGGGGAAGATCACGCTGTTTGAAATCGACCGTCCGCTGGCGCATGCGGAGTTTTCGGGCGCGGCGGAGCCGGAGCGCGTGGAGGAATTTTACGACGGGATTTATCGTGAGGTGTGGCGCGGGCAGAAGCGGAAATTTCCGCCGCCGAAGACGCACTTCGCGGCGACGCTGCCGAAGTTTGCGATGGGTGGGAAGGGGAAGATTTTTCGCAGCGACACGCTCGGCGGGCTGAGCAATTTCTGGGGCGGCACCGCGCTGCCGTTCACGGATGCGGAGCTGACGGGCTGGCCGGTACGGCGCGCCGATTTCGATCCGCACTACGCGCGGATGGCGGCGGTCACGGGCATCGCGGGGCGCGAGGATGGGCTGAACCGCTACTTCGGCGCGGACTTCACGAACCGCCCGGCGATGCACCTGACGCGGGCTTTTGAAAAAATGGCGCAGGCGGTGGACGGCGCGCCGGCGCACGGCGGATTCGCGACCGTGGCCGGCGTGAACCGCGCGATGCTGGAGACGCGGGCCGAGGCGCCGGACGCGTGCGTGCGCTGCGGCGAATGTCTCGCGGGCTGTTTCCGCGGCTCGATCTTCAGCACGCGCCGCACGATCCAGCGGATGATCGCCGAGGGGCGCGTGGAGCTGGTGCGCGGGAAGGTGCGCGCCTTCGATGCGCAGACGCGCGCGCTCACGGTTGAGGTTGGCGACGGCGCGCAGACGTTCGGCGGCTTCGAGCGCGTGTATCTCGCGGCGGGCTGCCCAAACACGACGGAGATCGTGCTGCGCTCGCTGGGGCTGCGCGCGGCGGGCGCGATGGCGGACAACGCGGTTTATGTCTTCCCGATTTTCCATTTCGGCCGCACCGGGCGTCCAGCGGGGCGCGAGCCGTATCTCTCGCTCAGCAATCTCATCGTTGGGCTCGTGCCGGACGCGACCGACCTGCCTTTCGCGCAGGCGCAGATTTACGCGAACTTCGACTACATGTGGCGCTACAACTTTCCGCCCGCGCTCTGGCCGCTGGCGCGCGGGCTGGTGGCGTGGTCGCGCGACCGCATTTTCTGGGCGCGGCTCTACGTCCACGGGCGGCTCTCGCAGTCCTACGCGACGGGTTTGGAAAACGACGCGCTCAGCCTTTCCTACGCCGGTCATGCGGACAAAAACGCCGTCGCCCGCATGATGCCCGCGCTGCGCCACGCCTTAAACCGCGAGGGCTTCTACGTCCCGCCGCTCCCGCCGCTGCACCAAAACGCCAACTCCCACTACGCCGCCACGCTCCCGCTCGGCGGCGCGCACTCGCCGGTTGACGCGCGCGGCGAAGTCGCGCCCGGCGTGTTCGTCTGCGACTCGGCGGCGTTCCCCGATTTGCCGGCGGTATCGCTCACCTTCACCATCATGGCGCAGGCGCACCGCCTCGCCACGCAGAGCTTATGAGCACGCCGACCGTCGTCATCACCGGAGCCAGTTCCTATCTTGGTCGCGTGGCCGTCGAGGCCTTGCTGGCAAAGTCCGCGCATCGTCTGGTCGCGGTCGTCTCGCCGCGCGCGGAGCTGCCCACGGAAAATGGTGGGCGCGTGCGCTGGCTGCTCGCTGATCTTTCGGCGACGCCGGATGCAGAGCTGGCCGCGGAACTGGCGCAGGCCGCCTCGGTGCTGCACTTCGCCTGGACGCGGACCGGCTCCGCCGACGCCGTGAGCCGCGCGAACCGCGCCATGATCGAGCACCTCCTCGGCGCGATGCCCGACCCCGGAAAGCTCTGGTTCATCTCCTCCGTCAGCGCCTCGCCGCGACCGATGAGCACGTACGGCGCGACGAAGCACGAGGCGTCGGAACTCGTCCGCGCCCGCGGCGGCAGCGTCCTCGTCTGCGGTCTAATCGTGGAGCCCGACCCACCGCGCGGCCCGTACCGCATGCTGCGGAAAAACGTCGCCCGCTTTCCGCTGGCCTTCCGCGCCACCAGCGGCGAACCGCTGGTCTTTCCGCTCCGGCTCGACGACCTCGGAGCGACGCTCGCCCACGTCGTCACCACGGCGCCCGCGCCCGGCAGCTACCGCATGTTCAGCCCGCCGCTCGGCTTTAACGCCTTCATCGGCCTCCTCGAAAGGCTCGCCCCGCGCCGTCGCCTCCCCGCGCCCTTTCCCGCCGGGCTCGTCCTGCGCGCCGCCGCGCTGGCGAAAAAATCCCGCCTCATCCCGGTTAAGCTCTGCGACCAAGTGCTCACCTTTTTATACAAAGACGCCCCGCACCTCCTCGGCCACACGGAGTTGGCCAGTCTCACCTTCCAGCGCTGCGAGGACGAAGCTTTTTTCCGCTAAAGAACGAAAAAGCGCGACCATGCCAGGTGGTCATCCGCTTGACCGGTCTTTAGGTCAGCACGCAGTCACCGGCTTTACTTCTTAGCCTTGGGAGCCTGCTTCGCCGCGTTGGCGTTGCTCTTTTTCTGCGTGTTGGCATTGGCTTTCGCCTGCTTTTGTGATGCCTGTTTGTTCGTCGCTTTTGGTGATTTATCGCCCATAATCTTCGGAGCATCGCGAGCGGGGCGGCGCATGGCGAGAGGGAAATCGCAGATTTTCATTCCGGGCCGGGTTCTCCGCCGCCGGGCCGCTTCCCGGCTAGCTTTCCCCCGGTGACGAAGCGACGGGCCGTAAAAGCAACGATGATTCAGGCGCAAAAGGACGTTGTCCGGCGAAATCACGCCTCGCCTTTTCCGTAATCCGAGCTATCTAGTGCGGATGAAATCATCTTACGGCTTCTCACGTCGCGGTCCTGATCGGGTAGCTGAAGAGCTAGCCACGGTGCTCTCCAAAAAGGCCTCGTTCGAGTTCAAGGCACTCTTCCTGCTCGTCCACGCCAACCTAAAGTCCCGCAACGCCGCCAGCGGTGGAGAGGAGATGCTGCGGCTGCGGGCCTATGAAAAGCTCCAGAACCTAGTGCAGGCCGGAATCGTCAAGAAGACGGGCAAGGAATACAAGGGCAACGCCGCGGCGCTGGTCACTTTCATGGAAACGGCCGCCGAACTGAACGCGAAATTTGCCGCCGGCATTCACAGCCGCCCGCCGACGCTTCCGGCGAAGCCATCCCCTAAGGGGCTGAGCGCCACAGCCTAGCCATACGGAGGATCATCCATTGCCAAAGCCTAACTACCAATTCGACAAGCGGAAGAGAGACATGGAAAAGAAAGCCAAAAAGGAGGAAAAGCGGCTGCGCAAGCTGGACAAAAGCAATGCGCCCGCTTCCGAGTCCGCCGATGGAACTCCGGCGGAAGAGTCGCCGGAGTAAGGTTTTCACTGCGGTGCGGCCGGGTTAAGGACGGCTGCTGGCCGTAATTTATACATCTGCGCAAGCGCTGCGCGGCACGGCGGGCGGGTCTTATGCGTTTTCGCAAGAAGCGGCTGGACTTATGATGCGGGCGGTTTCAAAACGGTTGCGGCAATACCTAATGCTTCGCCCCTATGAAAACCATTCTCCCGCTCAGTCTCCTCGCCCTCACGCTCGCGGCCTGCAGCGCGCCGCAGGGGAAAAAGTACGCCGTCTCGAATCGTGAACTGCCGCCAATCGCGCTGCCCGCGCCCGTGGGCACGGCGGAACTCTACGAGTCGCAGCCGGGCAGCATCGTGGCGCTTAAACCGGGCGGGACGCTGACCGTGTGGCTGTCGTCGGTGCAGAAAAGCGGCTTCGGCTGGCGGCTGGCGGAGATTCCCGACACTACGGTGCTGAAGCTGGTCTCCAACGAATATCTGCCGGGCACGACGGCGCGCGCCGGGCAGGAGAGATGGGTCTTCCAAGCAGTGGGCGGCGGCGATGTAGATCTGCGGCTGTGGTACACCAGCCCCCGGCGCGAGCAGTTTGGCAGCGCCCCCGTTTTCAAATGTGTGGTGTCGGTGATGGATGGCCTCGCTGCCGTGGCAAGTGGGCCGGAGGCCAAGGCCATCCGTCCTGTCAAAAAACCGCGCGCCCACAAAACGCACTCGAAACCACGGAAGCATCTCACCACGCCGGATTCCGAGACGGCGCCGTTTCTCCAGCCGGTCTTCCGCTCAAGCGGGCTGCCCATGCGCGATGAGCGCGATGGCCGCCAGCAGCAGGGTTGAGCCGGCCAACCGCCGCAGCATGACGCCGCGGCCCTGGCTGCGTTCGGTATTGCCAAACCAGTGCCCAACCGTCCAGACGAGTACCACGCTCCAAACGCCGCGGGAATTGTAGAGCACATTCGTGGTCGTAGCCCCGAGGTTCACGATGGCCCAGGCAATGCCGAGCGCCTGCACCGCGAGGAGCGAACCGCCCGCGAAAGTCCAGCGCCACGCCGTAGCCGGGAGGGCGCGCAGGCTTTCGCGGAAAAAAGGGATGAGCCCAAACGACAGCACGGCCACGGTGAGGAATTGGACGGCAACATAGTGGCTGAAGCCCCACGCCTGCACCCAGCGCTGCTGGAGCACATCGGTGAACGCGAAAGCCGCCGCCGCGCTGAAGCCGTAGAGGAGGCTGCGGAAAAGCGCCTCACGGTTCACCCGTCCGCTGGCCCCGAGCAGCGCGGTGGCCATGGCCGTGAGGGCCACCGCCGCCCACATCGCCGGGGTGACCGCGGCCGCGCCGAGGAGCACGGTGAAAAGCGCGACGAACACTACCTTTGAGCCGAGCACCGGCGTAGCCACCGAGACATCGCCACGGCTCAGCGCAAGGAAAGTGAAGACCTGGCCGATGAAAAAAACCGTGCCTGAGATGACCGCGTGCGCCACATGGGTCGCCGTGGCCGGATGCTCCACGGGCCGCAGCCAGAGTAGCGAAAAAATGGCCGCCTGCACCCAGTTCGTCAGAAAGCTCACCCGCCATGGGCCCGCACCGCCGGTGGTCGCGCGCTTCAGCATCAGCGCCGCGAGGGCGTAGCCGAAGGCGGAGCAGAGCGGGATGGAAATCGGCGGCAGGTGGGGCATCGCCTGCTGAAGCTTGCGGGCGAGGGTGCGAGGGGCAAGTGGCTTATTCGGCGAAAGAGCGCTTGCCAGTTCCGGCAGATTCCGCCACTTTTCAAACCGCGTTATAAATCTATTAGCGCCTCCTCCCCCCCGGAGCCTCTGCAATTTTTCTCTACCACCACGACCCGCATGAACAGCAACGGAATTCTCCGCAAGCACTGGTTCCATGTGTCGTTGCATTTCGTCTCCGACGCCGTGCTCTTCTATCTGGCCTTCGTCATGGGCCTGCTCCTACGGTTCGGCGACGAGGCGGACGGCTCATTCTGGACCTACTGGCCCACGCTCGCCTTGGGCGGCGTCGTTTTCTCCGCTATGGTCTACATCGTCGGCCTCTACTCTACGCACAGCGCGCATCGCGGGACTTTTGAGCGGTCGTTCATCCTCCTTGCCTGCACCGTTGCCGCGGTGCTCGTCGTCATCGGCGGCTCCTACGCCGTGTCCGCGCGCCCGCTGGGCCGCGGCGTCATGCTCATGGGCGCAGGCGTGGCGTACGGCGTCATTTTGGTCCATCACATCTTTCTCGTGCACGCACTCCGCAACACCCGCGAGCGCGTGGCCTACATCGTCACCAGCGCCTTCGACGAAGTGGAGACGCGCCTCTTCGCCAACTTCGGCGGGCACAATCTCGAACTCGCGGGCGTCGTCGCCTTCAACGGCTACCAACCGGCCGGCCTGGCGCGCTTTCTCGGCAAAGTAGAGCATCTCGCCGAGATCGTGAAGCGCGAGAAAATCGACCGCGTCCTTTGCACCAATAAATGCCTCAGCGACGCCACGCTGACGCGGCACTTTTGCAAGCTCCGCTACTCCGGCGTCTCGGTCATGCCGCTGGTCAACCTGTGCGAAGAGATCGAGCAGTACGTGCCGCTGGAGCTGATCGGCTCCGAGTGGCTGCTCAATGCCAGCGGCGAGCCCCACCTCCTCTACATCAAAAAGGTAAAGCGCCTTTTCGACATCATCTGCTCGGGTCTCGGTCTCCTCCTCGGCGCGCCCGTCGTCGCCCTGGCCGCGCTCGCCATCCGCCTCACCTCGCCCGGCCCCGTCTTCTACCGCCAGATGCGCGCCGGCCGTTTCGGGCGCGACTTTCAGATGACCAAGCTCCGCACCATGCGCGTCGATGCGGAAAAAAACGGCGCGCAGTGGTGCGGCCAGAACGACCCGCGCGTCACCTTCGTCGGCCGCATTCTCCGCCGCTACCGCATCGATGAAATCCCGCAGCTCTGGCAGGTGCTCTGCGGTCACATGTCCTTCGTCGGCCCGCGGCCCGAGCGCCCTGAGATCATCCAGACGCTCGCGACCGAAATCCCCTTTTACGAGGAGCGGCTCATGGTGCAGCCCGGCATCACCGGCTGGGCTCAGGTCAGCTACCCGTACGGCGCGTCCGTCGCCGATGGCCGCCGCAAGCTCGAGTACGACCTCTACTACATGAAGCACATGAGCCTGTTTCTCGATACCTTCATCCTGCTCGACACCGTGCGCATCGTCCTCGTCGGCGGTGCGGCCCCGGCCGTGCGGTCAGTGACCGAGACCGAGACGCTCCAGGAATGGGTCCGGCTCAGCAGCTTGCAAACCGTGCCGCCGCCCACACCCTCGGAAGCCTCGACCGCGCTGTCTTGCGAGGCGGCGTAGCCGGGCTAGGCGCTACATTTT
Organism: Chthoniobacter sp.; assembly: GCA_031424395.1. Classification (GTDB taxonomy): domain Bacteria; phylum Verrucomicrobiota; class Verrucomicrobiia; order Chthoniobacterales; family Chthoniobacteraceae; genus Chthoniobacter. The sequence continues at coordinate 4,957 of JANPHJ010000220.1, read as the reverse complement.
TGCGGTCGCAAAAGCGTGGTCGAGCCAGCGGCGGAGCTGCTTCGCCGGGCGGACGTGCTCCGCGTAATACGCGTGATTCGCGAGCACCATCGCGCGGGCCATTTCGCGGTCTTCGAGCAAGCGCAGACATTGCGCCGCGCACTCTTCGCCGGTGGTGAAAGGGAGATAGTTCTGGGGCGCGTTGAACGGCTCGGCAAAATCATTGCGCAGCTCCGACGCCACCACGCACATCGACGCCGCCACGTATTCGCCCAGCTTCCACGCCGTCGCGTGATGCAGCCCCTTCGTGTAAATACCGACCAGACACGTCTGCATCGTCTGCAAATACGCCGAGCGCCGCGTGTCCCAGTGGCAGACCACATCGGGATATTCGCGCACCGCGAAAGGCGTTGCCAGCGCACCGCCCACGAACCGCTCGCCTAGCGCCCGCCGCAGCGCCCGCACCACGCCTACGCGCTCTTCATTGATCTCGGGCGCGAAAGGCGGCGCGGTCACTTCCGACTCCATCCACAGCCGCGTTTGCAACAGCACCCGCGGCAGCAGTTCGTGCTCCGGCCCGCGCTCGAAATCGCGCGTCACCGGCAGCCGAAGAAAATCCGTGAGATGCCGGAAACTGGCGACGGCTTTTCGCGGATTGGCGAAAGTATAACGCAGCCAGCCCGCCACAAGCGGCACCGGCGCGGCGTGATGCCCCGGCCCGAAAATCGGCCCAAACGCCACCACTTTCGGCCGCAGTTCCGGCGCGAGTTTTACCACGTCCGGCGCGTGATGGCTGCGCTTGAAATACACGTCGCACGCCTTCAGCTCCCGCTCGAAAAACAGGTAGCTGCGATCGTGAATGTCGAAGCACACCCGCCGCCGCGCCCCGTCCGCGACGCGCTCCAGCTCCATCGTGATCGCGTAGTCCGCCGCCCGGCTCACCGCGTCCCACGACAGCTCGATCTCCTCCGCGCCCGCCAGTTCCAGCAGCGCAGTGTAGAGGAAAAAAACCTGCGTCGATTCCAGCAGTGGATGCAGCAGCGCGCGGACGCGATAACTCGCCGCACTCATCAGTACGTCTCCACCGGCGACCGCTTCCCATCCTCCGCACTCCGCTGCGCCGCAGCCTTTTCCCCGAGCACCGCCACGCGCAAATTCCACACCTCCGCATCGCGCCGCCGAAACTCCGCCTCATCCCACACCTCCGGCGGCGACATCTTCGCCTTGAACGCCGCCACATTCGCCAGCGCCCGCTCCAGCTCCGCGCGCGGCACCTCCGCGAGAAAGCCGTGCGCCTTCTCCACCATCTCCACGCGATGACAGATCATCGCCACGTCATTGCCCGCGCTGATCGCCAGCCGGATGACCTCCGCCAGCCCGCTCTCACCTTTCCCGTACGGCTCCAAAATCGCGCCCATGTCGAGGTCGTCCGTCATCACCAAACCGGAAAACCCATGCTCGCCTCGCAGCAAATCCGTGATCACCGCGCGCGACAGCGACGACGGCGTCTGCCCACTTTCCAGGCTCGGGTAAAAGCCGTGCCCGATCATCATGGAGTCCACCCTTTGCGCGAACGCGCGGAACACCGCCAGCTCATGCGCGTCGAGTTCCGCCCGCGAAAGATCAATCACCGGCAGCTCGTGATGCGCGTCCAGCGGCGCGCGGGAGTAACCGGGAAAATGCTTCCCGCAGCTCAGCACTCCCCCGCCCCGCAGCGCGTCGTTGAAGGCCCCCGCATTGCGCACCACCTGCGCCACGTCATGGCCGTAGCAGCGCCCGCGCAGCGAGTTGTCCGCCTCATCGTCAAAGGAAATGTCCAGCACCGGGCACAGGTCGAGATTGAAGCCGAAGATGCGCAGCAGCCGCGCCGTGATCGCGCCATGCCGCCGAATCAGATCGAGGTCACCCTTGTCGCGCAGTTGGTTCGCATTCGGCGGCTCCGTGCCCACCAGTTTCAGCCGCGAAACCCGCCCGCCCTCCTGGTCGATCGTGATCACCGGTTCCACCACGCTCAGCTCCCGCAGGTCATCAATCAGCTTCCGCAACTGCGCCGCCGTCTTGATATTCCGCCCAAACAAAATGAACGCACCCGGCTGGATGCGCCGGAACGTGGCGGCCGTCGCGGCGTCGAGTTCGACGCCGGGCACGCCGGTCATTAGAAGCTGGCCGAGAGAGTTTGCGGGCATGGCGCGCAGCGTAGCCAGCCACCGCCGCCCGGCGATAACTTATGCGCACCTGCCCTCTCCGCCACGCCTGCCGGCCCGCTTTCCTTTTCCCGCGATGCCGATAGCTTCCGCCCGCATGAGCATGATCACCGCCATCCTCGAACCCGACGCGGACGGCACCCTGCACCTCCCGATGCCGCCGGACGCACCGCGTGGCAAAGTCAAAGTCACCGCGACGGTGGAACCCGTCTCCGCGGGGGAAACTGCGGCGCGGCAGGCGAACTGGGAGCAGGCCATGGAGGCCTTGCGGGGGCTCGCGGCCCAAGGCGGCATCCAGAGCATCCCCGATCCCGTGGCGTGGCAGCGGGAAATCCGCAACGATCGCTCCTTGCCGGGACGCGAGGCATGAGGTTTCTCGACAGTAATATCGTGATCGCAGCGGTCGCGCCGGAGGCGAAGGCGCTGCGTGCGGAGCTGTCCTCCGAGCCGTGCGTGTCTCCATCGTCACGCGGATCGAAGTGCTCGGCTATCACCGCTTGAGCGCGGCGGAGCAGGGCGGGCTGACCGAGTTCCTCGCCCGCGTGGAGACCCACGCGGCTGGACGATTCGGTGGCCGCACGCGCGATCACGCTGCGCCAGCAACGGAAGATGGGCTTGGGAGACTCGATCATTGCCGCGACGGCACTGGTGCATGGGCTGGCGCTCGTGACCCGCAACGTGGACGACTTCAAACATGTTGCCGGGCTCGCGCTGATCAACCCATTCGACGAACCGGAGAGCGCCTGACGCCCGCAAGTACCGTGAATGCTGATCCTGTTCCAAAAACCCTCAGCTTGGGCACGAGGCGCAGAATTGACGCGCGCCGCCGGCCAAGGATGAACGGGCGGGCTGGGGGGCTGTCGTAGGGAGGCCGTTCCCGCCCGCGATGAATCCTCCTCCTGCTGCTCCACCCCGCCCGGTTCCACCGCCGCTCCCCGCGCCACCGCGCGCCTTGGCCGAGGGCGAGCGGCTGCTGCCGACGCTGATGGCGACCTGGACGCTAGTCCTCGTCGGCGACTTTTTGCTTTGGGGTTTCTCGCCCGGTCTTTTCGCTGGCGCTTTTCGCCGCGACTGTGGCGGTGCTGATGGTGCTGCGACACGGGCGTGCGGCGGTGAAGGCGCGGGTGCTGGTGCCGCTGGCGATGCTGCTCGCGGCGGCGGGGCAGATGGCGGTGGAGATGTCGTTCACGAATGTGGCGGTCATCGCGGCGCTGCTGGCGATCCTTGATGGGCGAACTTTGCTACCCGCAGCTCGCGGCGGGCTGGGCGCGGTGGTCGGAGTCGCTCGTGGCGTGGCTGTGCGCGCCGGGCCGGTGGGGCTGGCTGGTGCGGGCACTCAATGAGCAGCCGCTCACGAAGCCGGGCGCGACGGGTCGGCTGGAAAATTTCGCGCGGCTGCTGCGCATCGGGCTGCCGGCGGGGCAGTTGCTGGCAGTGTTTGGCGGCATCTTTGCGTCGGGCAACCGCATCTTTGCGGAGTATCTCGGGCGCTTCGGCACGCATGTGCAGGAGTGGCTGGCGAGCTTCGATTTTTCGGTCGCACGCATCCTGTTCTGGAGCTTCCTCGCCACGCTCGCGCTCACTTTCATCCGCCCGCGCACCGGGGCCGCGGCACCGCGCGCCTAGACGCAGCCGCTGGGGGAATGGCGGCGCGCGGATGCGGGCGTCGCTTTCTGGCAAAGTGTGATGATCCTCGCCGTGCTGAACGCGCTCTTCTTCGCGGTGAACACGATCGACGTGGTCTATCTCTGGCTGCACACGGCGATCCCGGAGGGGATGAACGGGAAACAGTTTTTGCACGAAGGCGTGAACAGCCTGATCGCCGCCACGGTGCTCGCGGGCGTCGTGCTGACGTTCCTTTTCCAGCAGTCCGCCGACGTGGCTCGGGCGGGGACTTTGCGCGGGCTCGCCTTCGCGTGGATCGCGCAGAATCTCGTGCTGATTGCGGGGGTGTTTTTCCGGCTGAAACTCTACGTCGATACCGAAGAGATGACGGCGAAGCGGGTGTACGTCGCCTGTTTCCTCCTGCTCGTCACGGCGGGGTTCGTTTTCCTGTGCGCCCATGTGCGGCGGGGCCGCACCGCCCCGCGCCTGATCTGGCGAAACGCGGTGGCCGTGTTCACGCTGTTCTTCGTCCTACAGTTCCTCGACGTGATCGGCTGGGTCTGCCGCTACAACGTGGAGCGCGGGCCGAAGCGCGGGGCAGGCTACGGCTTCAACATCGCCTACCAACTGACCCTCGGGCCCGACGCCTGGCCGGTGCTGCTCCACGCCGCGGAAACGGCACCGGAGGGCGTGGTGCGCGACAACCTGCGGCTGGGCTTGCGCGAGGTGGCGCGGACGGAGCGCGCAAGGCTCGCGCAGGTGAACTGGCGCGAGCAGCAGTTCCGACGCGACCGCCATGCGCGCGAACTGTTTGCCTGGGCGGATCGGTTGGGCGAGCTGGCGCCCGCCGAAAGGGAGTCCGCGATCATCAAGGACTACTACCGCAGCCTCCGGGAGCTGGGGCTGCTGAGCCGGTCGCGCTGACTTATCTCCGCGCTGGCCTCCGGCACCGCGCCTCGCGCATCCTGCGCGGCTGATGAACCTCGCGCTCTACGGCGGCACCTTCGACCCCGTCCACCACGGGCACCTTATCCTCGCCCGCGAGGCGTTGGAGCAGCTCGCGCTCGACCGTGTGATCTTCATTCCCGCCGCGCACTCGCCGCACAAGCTCGCGCGCACCCCCACGCCCGCCGCGCTCCGCCGCGCCATGCTTGCCGCCGCGCTCGCCG
>JANPHJ010000219.1:0-20816 GCA_031424395.1 Chthoniobacter sp. | reverse complement strand
GCACGAGGTCTCGGTGCCGCTCGGGCGGCATCTCGACGGCTGCCGCATCGGCTTTGATCTCGGCGGCTCGGATCGCAAATGCGCAGCGGTCATGGATGGCCGCGTGGTCTTTTCCGAGGAGGTGACGTGGGATCCGTATTTTGAAAGCGATCCGCAGTACCACTACGACGGCATCCACGACACGCTGCTGCGCGCCGCCGCGCATCTGCCGCGCGTGGATGCCATCGGCGGCAGCTCCGCGGGCGTGTATGTGGGCGGCGAGGTCCGCGCGGCGTCGCTCTTTCGCGGCGTGCCGCCGGAGGATTTCGAGCGGCGCATCCGGCGCATTTTTTTCGAGCTGCAAACGGCGTGGGGCGGCGTGCCTTTCGAGGTCGTGAACGACGGCGAAGTGACCGCGCTCGCGGGCTCAATGAGCATGGGTGAAAACTCCGTGCTCGGCATCTCCATGGGCACCAGCGTCGCGGGCGGCTACGTGACCGCCGACGGGCTCATCACGCCCTGGCTGAACGAGCTGGCCTTTGTCCCCGTGGACTACCGCGACGACGCGCCCGCCGACGAATGGAGCGGCGACCGCGGCTGCGCCGTGCAGTATTTCTGCCAGCAGGGCGTCGCCCGCCTCGCGCCGCTGGCGGGGCTGCACTTTCCGGCGGAGATGAAATTCGCCGAGCAACTCGTCGAGGTGCAAAACCTCATGGCGGCGGGCGACGCGCGCGCGCGGAAAATCTACGAAACCATCGGCATCTGCTTCGGCTACTCCATCGCGCACTTCGCAAATTTTTATGAAATCCGCAACCTGCTCATCCTCGGCCGCGTGACCAGCGGCGAGGGCGGCGAGATCATCATCGAAAAAGCGCGCGAGGTTTTGCGCGCGGAGTTTCCCGCGCTGGCGGAGACCATCCAGCTCCGCACGCCGGACGAAAAGGACAAGCGCCACGGCCAGGCGGTCGCCGCCGCGAGCTTGCCCGCGCTGGCTCGCTAAGCGCACGCTCCCGTCACGATGAAACTCCACAACCCCACCGCCGACGTTTTCATACCCGACGGTCAGCCGCCCGATGCGGCGCTCGCGCGCATCACGCATCTCGGCATCGGCGCGCATCAGGACGACCTGGAGTTCATGGCCTTCCACGGCATTGAGGCGTGCTTTCATAGCGCCGCGGATTGGTTCGGCGGCGTGACTTGCACGAACGGCTCCGGCAGCGCGCGCATCGGGGCCTACGAAAAATTCACGGACGAGCGGATGATGGCCGTCCGCCGCGACGAGCAGCGCCAGGCGGCGATCCTCGGGCGCTACAGCGCGATGTTCCAGCTCGACTACCCGAGCAAAATCGTGCGCGACCCCGCCGACCCGCGGCTGCGTGACGACCTCGCCGCGATCCTCGCCGCCGCGCGCCCGCGCGTGGTATACACGCACAATCCCGCGGACAAACACGACACGCACATCGCCATTGTCGTGCCGGTCATCCAGGCCATCCGCACGCTGCCGCGCGAGCTGCGGCCCGAGGCCGTGCATGGCTGCGAAGTCTGGCGGAATCTCGACTGGCTGCCCGACGCGGAAAAAATCGTCCACGACGTGAGCGGCCACGACAACCTCGCTGCCGCGCTCAACGGCGTCTTCGATTCGCAGATCGCCGGAGGCAAACGCTACGACCTCGCCGTGCTCGGCCGCCGCCGCGCCAACGCCACCTTTTTTGCAAGCCACGGCGTCGATCACAGCGACGCGCTCGCTTTCGCCATGGACCTCACGCCGCTCGCCCACGACGACACGCTCGACATCGTCGCCTACGTCACCGGCTTCATCGACCGTTTCAAAGCCGACGTGACCGCCAAACTCTGCCAGCGGCTTGGAATCGAGTAAGCAGTGAGCAGTAAGCAGTAAGATTCCGACAGATTCGCACATCCCCTTCACTGCTCACTGCTCACTGCTCACTGCTTACTGCTCACTGCTCTCCCATGGAAATCATCATCCAGCCCACGCCCGAAGCCGCCTCGCTCATCGCCGCGCGCCATGTCGCGCGCGTCGTCCGCGAAAAGCCCAACGCCGTCCTCGGCCTCGCCACCGGCAGCACGCCGCTGCCCATGTATCGCGAGCTGGTGCGCCTGCACCGCGAGCAGGGCCTCGACTTCAGCGGCGTGACCACTTTCAACCTCGACGAATACGTGGGCCTCGCGCCCGCGCACCCCGCGAGCTACCACGCCTTCATGCGCGAGCATTTTTTCGCGCAGGTGAATGTCGCCCCCGAGCGCAGCCACATCCCCGACGGCCTCACGCCGCACGTTCCCGCGTTTTGCCGCAGCTACGAGGACGCCATCCGCGCCGCCGGCGGCATCGACCTCCAGGTGCTCGGCATCGGCACGGACGGCCACATCGGCTTCAACGAACCCTCCTCCTCGCTCGCCTCCCGCACCCGCATCAAAACGCTCACCGCCCAGACGCGCCGGGACAACGCGCGCTTTTTCGACAGCCCCGAGAGCGTCCCGCTGCACGTCATCACCATGGGCGTCGGCACCATCATGGACGCGCGGCAGGTCGTGCTCCTCGCCTTCGGCGCGCAAAAGGCGGACGCCATCGCTGCGGCGGTCGAGGGACCGGTCACCGCGATGCACCCGGCGTCCATTTTGCAGATGCACCCGGTCGCGAAATGCATCATCGACGAACCCGCCGCCGCGCGGCTCACGCGCACCGACTACTACCGCTGGGTGTACGCGCAGAAGCCGGAGTGGCAGAAAATCTAGGGCGCGGCCAGCTTCGCCAGCGCCGCCTCCACCTCGGCCAGCGTGCCGATGGGGACGAGCATGAGAAAGCGGTAGTCGCCCGGCGGCACCACGCCATCCGGCGGCTGCACGCGGAAGACGCAGTTCCATTTCACCACTTTCGCGTGCGCGAAAACAAAGCGCCCGTAGCCCGGCCCCGTCGCGCCCGGCGGTGCGGGCGCGGGCGCGATGACGCCCATCGCGTACGCGCCGTCGGCCGTCGAGAAAGCGACGGGGTCGCGCTGCTCGCCGGGGCCGTCGCTGAGCGGCTCGAGTTTTTTCGTCGCGCGATTGAGATGCCAGAAGCGCGCAAACTCCGGCGGCATGTAGCCGGTCAGCGCCTCGAACTGCGCCGCCGCGTGCGGCTCACCCGCGGGCAGCGTGAAGGTCGCGGCGTACTCGATCACGTTTGGCAGGCCGCGGACGCCGATACGCACCTGCTTCGCGAGCCGGTGCTCGGAAAGCGCGGCCGAATTGCGCGCCAGCACGCCGCCGGAGCGCTCACCGGGCGTGAGCCAGAACGCCATCTGCGCGCGCGTACGCAACTCAGCGCCGTGGGCGCTGATTTCGAGCAGCCGACTCGTCGAGCGTGCACCGGCGCCGTCGTCCCGCGAGCCGGCTTCCGTCGGGTTGAAAGTCTCGGGCGGCGCGAGCGGTGAGTTGTCGAAAGAACTCGCCGACTGGAGCTGCCGTCCGTGATCCGCGCTGTCGATGAACTCCTTGCCACGCCACGTCACCGAATGAATCGCCCCCGCCAGCCGCGCCGTCGTCGTCACGACAATCTCCGACCCGCCAAACGGCGCGCGGACGACCGCATCGCCATCCGCCTCCGCGGCGCGCACAACCGTCGCAAGGACGAGGGTGAAAAGTGGAAAAATGAAGTGCCGTTTCAACATGCCGCGAGGATACGCGAAGGAAGGTGCCTTTGGAAAACGCAGAGATTTCAACTGCCTGTAGCGATTCAGGCCAGCAGGTTGGGGTTGGCGACGAAGCCAATTTCTCCGCGCCCTCGGCGTCTCTGCGCCTCTGCTTTTTCAAAAAACCAGCAGTCGCTCGAAACAATCCCAATCCCCTTCAAAAAATCTAAAACCATAAAAGCCATAAATTCGGCATGCCCGCTGCTAAATCCATGTCCATGATCAATCTCACCAGCCTCGCCGTAGCACCTGACTCCGATGCGGACGATGACGTTACCGGCGCGGTCGCGGCCAATCCCTCTTGCTACTCCGTCACCATTTTCACCCATCGCTGGAAGGAAGTGCGCGACTTTTACGTCGATCTGCTCAGCGCCCATGTCCTCAGCGAACGCAGCGAGCGCTACTGCGAAATGGAACTCGGCGGCATCCCGCTCACCGTCCGCAAATGCGAGCACGGCGAGATGATCAGCTACTTCCACCTCTACCTCTCGATGAAAAATCGCGAGGGCGTGCTCGGCGAACTGCGCCGTCGCGGGATCATCGTCACGACCGTCGGGCCGTACACGAATTTCCGCGACCCCGAGGGCCGCGTCATCAAGCTGTCCGAGGAGAAGACGATCGTTTCCTGACGCGCGGCGCCGCGGCATTCGCGCCGGCGATCCGCGCGGCGCCGGCATAGACATTCATCGAGCCGCCGCGCACGAACCCCGCCAGCGTCTGCCCGCTGGCCCGCGCGAATTCCACCGCCAGGCTCGACGGCGCGGAGATGGCCGCCACCACCGCGATCCCGGCGGCGTGCGCCTTCTGCATCATCTCGAAAGACGCCCGCCCGCTCAGCAGCGCCACATGACCGCGCAGTGGCGTGCGTTTCGTCAGCAGCGCCCAGCCGATGAGCTTGTCCAGCGCATTGTGCCGCCCCACGTCCTCGCGGAGCGCGAGCAGTTTCCCTGCGCGGTCAAAAAGCGCGCACGCATGCAGCCCGCCGGTGGTCTGGAAAGCCGGCTGCTCCCCCGCCAGCGCCGCCGGCAGCCCGAGCAGCGTCCTGGCCTCGATTTGAAAATCATCCTTCAACGGCTTGCGCTGCCGCAGCACCGCCTCGACCGATGCCGTGCTGCACACCCCGCAGCTCGACGACGTGAACACATGCCGCGTCAGCCCCTCCAGATCCACCGCTCCCGGACGTGCCAGCGCCACATCCACCGCGTTCCCCTTACCCGCGCCCGCCGGCGCGACGCACGTCGTGATGTCGAACAAATCCTTCGCCGATTTGATCACACCCTCCGTCAGCAGCCAGCCCGCGGCCAGCTCGCGATCCTGCCCCGGCGTCCGCATGAGCACCGCCAGGCTGCGCCCTTCCACCCGCAACTCCAGCGGCACCTCCGCCGCCAGCACATCGTCCGCCTCCCCCACGCGCACGCCTTTCGCGAAGCGGAGCAAACGGATGGGCGTGGTTTCGTTCATGGCGGCGATGCGTAGCGTCTTACTCCGAGGCTCGGCTCCGCACATCTTCGAGAATCGAAATCAGCACGTCCGCCTGCTGGGCGTCAAAAACTCCATCCACACCTTGCGGGTTGAAGTCGGTGTAGGGCGATTCGTAGAGCCGGGCAGCCTCCATGCAGCCGTGCTCGGTCAGGTGGAAAAATTCCTTGTCCTTCCCCGGCCCGAACAGCTCCGGGCAGAGCCGCGTGCCGCGCCCGAGCATCTGCCAGAATTTCGTCTTCGACCGCACAAGCTTGAAGAACACCAGGTTCACTACTTCCGGCACGTCGATGCCCGTATCGAGCATGTCCACCGAGATGGCGATGTGCGGCGCTTTCGCCGGCTGCGAGAAGTCGTCGATGAGTGACTGCACATAGGGCAGCCCGCAGCGGATCACCCTCGCGAACGATCCTTTCAGGTGCGGGTAATTGCTGTCGAACCGCTCAGCGATGAACTCCGCGTGCCTTTGGTTTTTGGCAAAGATGATCGTCTTCCCGAGCCGGTCGCCGCCGGCCACTTTCGGCCCGCGGGTCATCAGGTGCTTCAAGACCTTGTCCACGGTATCCTCGTTAAAGAGCCACTTGTTCACCGCCTCCGCTTCCACTCGATCCGGCACCTCGCCCTCCTCGGTCCACTCCGCCGCGTCCCAGGCCTCTTTCTCGTCGTCGGAAAGGTCGTCATATTTGATTCCCCCGCGCTGAAACTTGAGCGGCACCGACACCGCCCGCGGCGGCCCGAGGAAGCCGTCGGCTACCGCTTCTTCGAGCGAGTAGGCATCCGTCGGCACGCCGCGCTCCAGATCGAAAAGCCCGTAGGTATTGAAGTCGATTTCGTCCTTCGGCGTCGCCGTCAGCCCGACCAGCAGGGAGTCGTAGTAATCAAAAATCGCGCGGTATTTTTTGTAAACCGACCGGTGCGCCTCGTCGATAATCACGAGGTCATAGTGTCCGATGCCAAAGCGGCGCTGGCCCTCACTGGCCTCGTCGATGAGCCGCATCATCGTCGGGTAGGTGGAGACATACACGCGCCCCTCCTTGTCCTTCTCGGTCACGAGATTCACGGGCGAGGAATCAGGCAGGTGCTTCTTGAAGGCATTCACCGCCTGGCTCACCAGCGCCACGCGGTCGGCGAGAAAGAGCACCCCCTTCGCCCAGTTGCAGCGCGTCAGCAGATCGCACAGCGCGATCACCACCCGCGTTTTTCCGGCCCCGGTCGCCATCACGATCAGCGCCTTGCGTTCGTTGTCACACTCAAATGCTTCGCCGATCTTGCGAATGGCCCGGTGCTGATAGGGCCGCTCCACAATCTCGGTATTGAGGGCGGCATCCGCCAACTTCTTGCGCGTGTCTCGCCGCTGGATCATCAGCTCCAGCTCCGCCTTTTTGTGAAAGCCCTGCACCGCCCGGGGGGATGGCTCGCATCGTCCCAAAGCCAGTGCTCGTAGCCATTGCTGTAATAGATCACCGGACGCCGCCCAAACTGCTTTTCGAGGCAGTCCGCATAGAGCTTGGCCTGTTGCTGGCCGATCTGCGGGCTCTTCTTCGTGCGCTTGGCTTCGTTGATCGCCAGCGGCAGGCCGTCATCCCCCCACAGCACGTAATCTACAAAACCTTCGCCACTTTCGTTCGGCATCCCGGTGACGGGAAACTCGCGGTCCCGCATCTGATCCAGCGGCCAGCCGGCCTCCTTGAGCAGCAGGTCGATGAAATAGTCCCGCGTCTGCGCTTCCGAGTAATCATGCGTATCCGGCTGCGCCACGTTGGCCGCTTTCGCCGCCGCCACCTCGACGCGGAGCCGTTGCAATTCTTCGTCGAGCGCCGCCTTGTCCGCCAGCACCGCGGAGAGCTTCTCATCCTTCTCGCGGAGCTGTGCTTCGAGTTTCTGGAGCTGCGCGATAGTGGCACGGGCGTCCCGCCCGGATTCCCCATTGCGTGCGGGCGGGACGCCCGGCCCACTTAGCAACTCCTGGCGAAACGCCAGCGCATCGCCCGGCTTTGCCCCTCGGGCGTAGGTCCGCGCCAGCCAGAACGAGAAATGAAACAGCTCCCGCACCGCCGTCACCGCATCGAACTGCCGCACCGGCGCATGGCTGTGTACGGCCTGATTCCCCAGCTCCTTCACCACCCGCGCCTTCGCCCACACCGTCGGCCCCAGCGCCGCGCGAAAGCTCGGCTCGTGCAGCAGCGCGCTCAGGTGCTCCTGATACGGCAGCTTGAGCGCGGCGTCGTTCCTGTAGAGCCACTGCACCGCCAGCTCCAGCGTCCGTCGGGCGTAGAAGCAGCCCGCGCGCGCATCCGGCAGGGCCAGTGATTCCACCTTCTCCGCAGAGTCAAAAAGCCCCGGCCATTCGCCGCGGAGGAACTGGAAATTCGATGGGGACACGCGCTGGCTCTACCAGTTGCAAGGCCCCGCCGGCAAACGGCATCTCAGTCCAGCACCGTTCAGGCGTCCACGCGCTCGTCAATCTTCTGCAAGCCAAGGTCGATTGCCGATTCCACTAGAACCTTGAGCACCGGGTTGCACCCCTTGAAGACGACCTTCCGCAGCACCGCCGCGCCATGCTGCTCGACGAGCGCCGCCACCAAGCCATTGACGAACGAGCTGTTCGCCGTCCGCACCCGGGTGAAATCGAGGACTACCCCCTCGCAAATCTCCACATAAGGGTCGATCCGCCCTCGCCGGTAATCGGCAGCCTCGTAGCCATCGGCGAGATGAGTGCCGAAGTCGTGTGCGAGTGACAGTTCGATTTTCACGGCTCGAAGTTAATGGCGACTCGTGGGGTTCGCAACAAACCGGCATCCACCTTGGCATTGTGGAGCAGGCGTGCGAAGCCGTGCGCGTCGCGTTCTCGGAAGGTCATAGCCAGCAGCGTGCCGCAATAGCAACCCCCGTTCGGCAAATCGCTCAGTTCTGGTGGCCGCCCGTCGCTGATGCGCAGCACGCCCGTGCCGCTCACGATCAATAGCCAAGCGCGCGTGATCCGGGCCAGACCGCTCACCAGCGTCAATCCCACGCCTTCGTTGGGATCGTTCGGTTTCGACGAAACGCGCGCCCCTAGCGCCCGCAGTATCGCGTGCGCGTCATCCCCCTCGCGACTCCACGGAAATCCCGCCAGCGCAAAACTGCCCCGGATTCCGACGCCGGTATCGGCGAGCGCCAGCCGCACCATCCCCTCTGCCCGCGTCGCTTGAGCAGCCACATATGCCAGCCCGGCACTGTGCTGGCGCGAGTTGTTCGCGGTCTCGGTGAAAACATAGGACGCGAGGTCATAAAGCCCGGCCATCGGATGTTCGTAATCCTCGCCTCCGGGGGCGAGGCATGCCGCCACTTCGTTCCCCATCTCGTCCACACGATGATCGACCAACCGCACCGGGACGAAGCGCCCTTTGGACTCGTGCCGCAGGAACTCCTCGGGCCACTCGCAGCCGCACACTTTCAGCAAGTCCATCCGTTGCAAATAGCCCGTGACAGCGCAGTGCTTCAGACCCCTGAAGGTCACGTTGCGATGCGCCTGCCGCCAACGCACGACCGTTGCCGCAAGCAGCACCAATCCCGCCGGGGTAATTCGACGGAGCTTCGCAAAATCCAACACCACCTCGCAATCCTTGCTGGTGTCCCCCAAGCGGGAGACGGAGGGCAGAAGGCCGCTCGCCCTCAGTTGTTCGGGTAGGGCGATCGTCACGCCTGCTCCCAACTAGAAAGTCCGGTGCGGTCGCTTGCGTTGCTGCATAGTTATTTGCGGTCCGGCGAGGGAACGTATTTGGCCTTCATGTCTCTGGCGTGGTCCCGCAGCGATTCCGGGAGAGAGGCATCCGTCAGGAGCGACTCCAGCAGTTCCTCGATGAAGACCACGCGGATGCGGGAACGGGTCGTAGGCGGTAGCTCCTCCAGCAGGGGGGTTAGTTTTCGCTGCACCGGTTCATTCTCGCGGGGCAGGAGGAAGACAAGACGATCGCGTGGATCACGATGGAGGAGGGCGACGTTCCGCAGAATTTGGTAGTGCGCGCGGAAGAGGGCCGCTTCGAGATATTTCGGGGGCACAAGTAACTCCAGCCGCTCTCGATATTTGTTCTTCAGCTTAATTCCATATTTGGGCAAATCCTTGGCAGTGCCAAACTCCGCCTCGGTCAGCTTCACCTCGCAATAAAGTTTGCCGCCATCAACTGCGGTCCACGCCACATCCACGTTGGTGCCTTCCTCCGGATCGGGAACGCTTTCAAACTCCCAACCGTTCGTGCCCGGTTGATCCGTGCCGAAGTGCCGGAAGAAAGGGGCACTGAGCGGAAAATCGGTAGTCAGGAAAGGGAAGAAGAGATTGAACGCGAAAGCTTGGGACGAGGAGAGGTTATGAAAAAAGCGGTGGCGCTTAATTCGCGGATTTGCCTCCAGGAAGCGGTGGAGTTCGGAACGGCAATGCGGCAGAAAATTGAGATCATGCTGCCCCGCCGGCAGAATGTGGTCGTAGGCGAGTTCCTTCCCTCTCCATAGGAAAATTCCGGGCTCCGTGATGCGGAGTTGCTCACGGGAATAGCGGCTGAGGTGTGCTTTGATGAGCATGATGTAATCCTTCATATTATCGCCTCAAAAAGTCGCTTATAGCTCCCCGCGGAAGGCGCGGTGCTGGAGGGTGGCGAAGAGCGCGTCCAGCTCCGCCAGCGCCGCGCGGTGCGCCGTTTTCAGGCGCTCCACCGCCGTCACCCGCCGGGCGAATTCGCGCTGCCATTCTTCTGAGGGCAACTGAACAACCGCATCGGTCAGGTAGGGAAGTTTGATGTAGTTGATCACTCCACCAATCGCTTGTTTGCGAAGTTCGTTTACGTAGAGATCAAGGAACGCGTAGAGAAACTTTGGCACGAGCACGGACTCATCAAGGCTCTCGATAACGTAGGTGCGCTGGTAGGCGTTAAATTTTCCCTCGAAGTATTTCACGTTTAGGTCGCCATTTCCGGCAACCAGCACGGCTTTGCAGTCGAACGCAGGGGTGTTGATTCGGAGTGGCTCGATGGCACAAGTGAAGAACGGATGACCGCCGTTTTCATCGGCAGCATTCGCGTCGAGCTTGCCGGTTCGGATGCGCGTTAGTTCTCCAAGGCGGCGCGGCTTCGTAGGCGTGTTTCCTGGTGAGCCGTTCTTTCGTGGGTCGCCGAAGAGGTCGAGGAAGAGGGATTGGGTGAGGGAGTCGAGTTGGGCGAGGGCGGCGCGGCGCTTGGCCCGCAACGTCTCCGCCCGGTCCAGCACCCCCCGCAATCCGCCGCTGCTCCGTCAGCGGCGGCAGGGCCATCTTGGTAGCTTTGAGATGTGACGGCCCGAAGTTCTGCTGCGCCGTCCCCGTGACGAGCTTCGTAATCTGCGACCTGAATTCGCGTCCGTTCAGCAAAAGGCGCAAGAACCGGAGGTCAGACACGCCATCGATAGCTTTGAAGCGAATGGTGCTGGTGTTCAGACAGAGTGGCAGATGTTCGTCGCGGACGAAGGCGCCCCGTGTGCGAAGCAGCCCATCGTCATCGAACGAAATTCCCGAACTGGCGGTGACAAGGTCACCGGCATCAACGAGGAAGTGAGAGTATTTCTTTGCAACCTCGGCTTCATCGAGATGCCGGTCGGTCTTTTCCAGATTCAGCGTCCAGCCCTTTTCGATGTTAGCGACGTTGAGCAGTTTGATTCCCGAGGTGGTGAACTGCCAGTTGCGCACACCCTGGCCTTCCTGAAACCAAAAGGCGTCAGTGAGCGGCAACGACGGCCATTTGGCAGCAGCCTTCACTTCAGCATCCCCTCCAGTTCCTTCATGCCCTGCTGAATCTCCGCCTCCAGCTTGGCGAGGCTTTTCAGGATTTCGCCCGCCGGGCGGTGCGCTACTTCTTCGTGGACGACTTCCTTGTAGCGGTTGAGCGAGAGGTCATAGCCCTGCGCGGCGATCGGCCCGAGGCACGCAGAAGCTTTGCGCGGTGCGCGGGTTCTGGCGCTCGGCCTGGTCGCGCTGCGTCCAGCGGGCGAGGATGTACTTTTCTTCCTCGCCCGCGTGATCCTGCGCGAGGGAGTCGCGGTAGCGGATGTCGGGATTCTCCACGCCGTGCAGGAGCATGTTCATGCTGCCGATGCGGAGCATGGTGTTGTCGAAGTCGAAGCCGTGAAACGCCTGCTCGTGGAAATGCTTCTTGAGCTTGGCGTCGCGGAGGATTTCCGGGTGATGGTCGCGGAGGTATTCACCCGCCGCCACGAGGAAGCCGCCCGTGCCGCACGCGGGATCGCAGATGACATCCTTGGCCGTGGGCGCGGTGAGTTCGACCATGAGCTGGATGATGTGGCGCGGGGTGAGGAACTGGCCGTTGTGCCCGGCGCTCGCGATTTTCCCGAGCATGTATTCGTAGAGGTCGCCCTTGGTATCGCGGTCCTCCATCGGCACCTTGTCAATGAGGTCCACCGCCTGCGCGAGCAACGACGCCTTCGGGATGGTGAAGCGCGCATCCTTCATGTGCTGCGCGTAGGTCGAGCCACCCCACCCAGCGTGCGTAAAAAGGGAAAGACGTGCTCGTGACGACGCTGAACATTTCAGCGGGCGCGAAGTGCTTGAAGCGCGACCAGCGGCAATCCTCGTAAGGCCGGCCCTCACCCTTGCCAATGCCGTCTTTGCCCTCGGGAAAAACCCGCCGTTCCATCGGCTGTTTGAGCCGGTTCGCCTTGGCCTCCTCCAGCGTGTGCAGATCGTCTAGGCGCTTGGTGAAAAGCAGGTAGGTGATCTGCTCGATGACTTCCAGCGGATTGGAAATGCCGCCGGTCCAGAACGTGTTCCAGATGGAGTCAATTTGGGAGCGAATCGTGCCGGTCAACATAGGGCTCGGAGCTTTGGCTCGATGCTACTCCCAAGCGAGGATAAAGGCCCCGCACGATGCCTGACCAACGGCGTCACTTTCTCTCCCGCGGTTGCCGGCCAGCCCCTTTTCATCCAGCCGCCGGGAAAGCAAAAACGCGGCCCCTTGCGGAGCCGCGTTTTTGTGGACCAAACTCGCGGGGAGTTCGGCGGAGTCGGGGCAGGGAGATTACTTGATCTCGACCTTGGCGCCGGCCGCTTCGATCTTCTTCTTGATCTCTTCGGCTTCTTCCTTGGTGACGCCTTCCTTGAGCGCCTTGGGAGCACTTTCGACGAGCGCCTTGGCTTCGGCGAGGCCGAGGCCGGCGACGCACGAGCGCACTTCCTTGATGACGGCGATCTTGTTCGGGCCGGCTTCCTTGAGGATGACGTCGAAGGACGTCTTCTCCTCGACGGGTGCGGCGGCGGCTGCGCCACCACCGGCGGCGGCGGCTGCGACCGGAGCCGCGGCGCTGACGCCCCACTTGGTTTCGAGCTGCTTCACGAGATCGGCCACTTCGAGGACGGTGAGGCCGCTGAGTTGTTCCACTAATGTGCTGGTATCTGCCATATGCTTATTGCTGCGCGGTATCGTCGCCACCCGGAGCTTCGGGCGATTTCAGACCGGCAGCCGCCGGCCCGACGAGGAACCATTTGTTGGTTGTTGTTAAAGGCGCGTCCGCCAATTGCGGCGGCTGCGCTTTCCCCGGTTGGCACCGGGAAAATCTTGGTTAGGCCGCAGGCGCGGCGTCGGCGGCTGGGGCGTCGGCCGGCGTGGCGGCGGGGGCTTCAGCGACAGGCGCGGATTCCTCGGCTGAGGGTGCCGAAGCCTCGGCGGCCGGGGCGTTGTCGGCGTCCTTGTCGGCCTTGGCCTGGAGCAGGCGGGCGAGGGAGGAGGCCGGCTCGTTGAGCACGCGGACGAGTTTGCTCGCCGGGGCGTTGAGCACACCGAGGAGGGTGCCGAGCAGGACATCGCGCGAAGGCAGGTCGGCGATCGCTTTGATCTGCTCGGTGGTGACGACGATCCGGTCCACGACGCCCGTTTTCATCTCGGGCTTTTTGAATTCGGCGGTGAAGTTCTTCAGCACCTTCGCGGCGGCGGCGACGTCTTTGTCACCGACGACGATGGCCGTCTGGCCTTTCAACTCGCCGACTTCCGGCAGGCCGGCGCTCTTGGCGGCGCGGCGCAGGAAGGTGTTCTTCACGACGTGGCAGCGGGCGCCGACGCCGTGGAGGCGGTTCCGCAGCTCGGCAAACTGGGCGACTTTCAGGCCGGTGTAGTCGGCCACGAAAAGGAAGGGCGAGGCGTTGAGCTTCGCCTCGAGGTCGATGACGATGGATTCTTTGGCAGGATGCATGGTGTGGCGGCTCCGGTTAGTGCTTGAGGAAGGCGGACGCATCGACTCGCAGGCCGGGCGTCATGGTGGCGCTGAGGGTCAGGTTTTCGACGAAGACGCCTTTGGCCGATGAGGGGCGGGCCTTGACCACGGCCTCAATGACGGCGGTGCCATTCTCGACGAGCGCCTGCTCGGCGAAGGAAAACTTGCCCACGGGCACGGCGCAGTTGCCGTTCTTGTCGAGCTTGAACTCAACACGGCCTGCCTTGACCTCCTTCACGGCTTTCGCGGTGTCTTCGGTCACAGTGCCGGTCTTGGGGTTCGGCATCAGGCCGCGCGGCCCGAGGACTTTGCCGAGCTTGCGGACTTCAGCCATGGCGCCGGGCGTGGCGATGGCCACGTCGAAATCCTGAAAGCCGCCCACGCACTTCTCGATCATATCCTTGTAACCTACGAACTCCGCGCCGGCCTCGCGCGCGGCTTCCGCGGCCTTGCCTTCGGCAAAGACGAGCACGCGGACGTTTTTGCCCGAGCCATTCGGCAGCGGGCAGGTGCCGCGCACCATCTGGTCAGACTGCTTCGGATCAACTCCGAGGCGGAAGGAAAGCGTGACCGTCTGGTCAAACTTCGGAGCCGGAAGCGTCTTGAGGAGGGTGACGGCTTCGGGGAGCGCGTAGCTCTTTTGGGTGTCCACCTTTTCGGCGGCGGAGCGATACCGTTTGCTGCGTTTGGTTTGCATGATTTTTTGCAGTGCTGGCGAGCCGGGCGGCTCTCCTGCGTGTTTGGGTTGTGGTTAGTCCCGCCGGAAGCGGGACGCGGAAAGTATCGGATGAACCTAGTGTGTCAAAGAATTTCTGCGCGAACTCCAGGACAGGCTTTTCGACAGGGAAAGGCAGGCCGGGAAAATGGCGACTGGACGCGCGCGGCGGCGCGCGGCATCCTCCAAACCTGAATCTTTTCCCCAACTCGCCATTTTATCCCCACTCTATGAAATCCATCATCTTGCGCCTGGTTCTCGCCTCTTCTCTCGCCTTGGGCAGCGTCACTGCCTGCAAGAAACCAGACGCCGCCACTGGTTCATCCGAGGCGAGCAAGGAGAAGCTAAAGAAGGACGGCACCAAGAAGAAGCTCAAGAAAGACGGCACAAAAAAGGAAAAAAAGAAGGACAAAAAGCCGAAGGACATTACCGATCCCGTCGCCCCAGCAACGCCTGCCCCGCCAGCGCCATAAGGCAGCTGCCAAGAAACTTCCTCGTCTGCCGTCCGCGCGGTTATTATAATAACGCAGAGACGCAGACATGGGTTCGGTGAGGTTACTATTTGGTGAAACAGATTTGTCTGCTCCCAATCTCTGCCCTCTCTGCGTCTCCGCGTTAAAAACATACCTCACTACGTTTAGGGTCGGCCAAGCTTGGCAATAGGACGCGATAAGGGCCGGCAGCACATGGCAGCCGGCCCTTTCGAAAACTCAGTTGTCCTGTCCGTGCGGGTTATTGCGCTTCCACTTCCACACCCATCTGCCGCGCAGTGCCGGCAATGATGCGGTAGGCAGAGGCCTCATCGCGGGCGTTCAGGTCCTTCATCTTGATTTTCACGATGTCGAGCACCTGCTTCTTGGAAAGCTTGCCGACCTTCACCTTGTTCGGTTCCTTCGAGCCGGCGGCGATGTTCGCGGCTTTCTTAATGAGGATCGAGGCGGGCGGCGACTTGGTGATGAAGGTGAAAGACTTGTCCTTGTAGACAGTAATAACCACCGGCAGGATGTCCCCGGCCTGCTTCTGCGTGGCGGCGTTAAATTCCTTGCAGAAGGCCATGATGTTCACGCCTTGCTGGCCGAGGGCGGGACCCACGGGCGGCGCAGGGTTGGCCTGGCCGGCAGGGATTTGCAGTTTGATTTGTCCGACGATTTCTTTAGCCATCTGTCTAGTGAGTTAGTGGTGTAGTTAGGTAGTGAAAATAGGTCGCAGGTTAGCTGCGCTCGACCTGCCAATATTCGAGATCGACCAGCGTGTTGCGGCCGAAGATGGAAACCGAGACGCGCAGCTTGCCGCGATCCGGGTCGATCTCCTCGACGACGCCAGCCTGGTTTTGGAAAGGGCCGTCGGCCACTTTCACGGTCTCGCCGACGCTGAAGGAAATCTTTGGCTTGGCCTTTTCCTCGCCGCCGCGGATTTGCGCGAGCATGCCTTCGACTTCAGACTGGGCCATGGCGATTGGGCGGTCTTTGTTACCCGCAAAGCCGATGACGCCGGTCGTGTCCTTGATGAAATACCAAGTCTTGTCCACGAGCTGCTGGTTGTCGTCGATCAGGTACATGTTCACGAAAAGGTAGCCTGGATAGAGCTTCCGAATCGTCTCGGTCTTTTTGCCAGCCTTGATCGAGGAGACGCGCTCGGTGGGGAGCAAAATCTCGTAGACGTAGTCACCCATTTCCTCGGTCTTGATGCGCTTGACGAGATTGTCATGCACCTTGTTCTCTAGTCCGGAGAGGAGATGGACGGCGTACCACTGCTCGCGTTTTTTTTCTTCGGTCATGGCGGAGTCGTTAAATGTGGGGCACCCCGAAGAGGTAGCCCATGAGCATGTTAAAAATAAAATCCCAGCCGGCCACGTAACCGCTGAGCAGGAGCATCGCGATAACCACGATCATCGTGGAATCGGTCAGCTCTTTGTATTTCTTCATCCCTTTCTCCTTGGGATCCCAAGGCCACGAGGCCTTCATGAGTTCAACTCGGACTTCGCTGAAGAAACTTTTGCTAGGGACGATCATGCGCGTGGAGGGGGAAAGGGAGGCGGTGGTTTTTTGGGGAGCACGTCAGGAGGGACTTGAACCCCCAACAAGCGGTTTTGGAGACCGCTGCTCTACCAATTGAGCTACTGACGTATTTTACTTTCCGCCGAAAACGCGGGACGGACTAAGCATCCGCCCCGCGCACAATTCGGCAAGTTTTTGTTTGGCGGTTTACTTAGCGACGATCTCCGAGATACGGCCCGCGCCCACGGTCTTGCCGCCCTCGCGGATGGCGAAGCGCATGGTTTTTTCCATGGCGACTGGGGTGATGAGTTCGACTTCGACCGAGACGTTGTCGCCGGGCATGACCATCTCCACGCCTTCGGGGAGCTTGACCGAGCCGGTCACGTCCGTGGTGCGGAAATAGAATTGCGGGCGGTAGTTCGAGAAGAACGGCGTGTGCCGGCCGCCCTCGTCCTTCGAGAGAACGTAGATTTCCGCCTTGAACTTCGTGTGCGGCTTGATGCTGCCGGGCTTGGCGATGACCATGCCGCGCTCCACATCGTCTTTCTTGATGCCACGGAGGAGCAGACCGCAGTTGTCGCCGGCACGCGCCTCGTCGAGGAGCTTGCGGAACATTTCGATATCGGTGACGGTCGTCTTCACGGTGTCGCGAATGCCGACGAGTTCGATCTCTTCCATCTTCTTGAGGATGCCGCGCTCGACACGACCGGTGGCGACAGTGCCGCGACCTTCGATGTTGAACACGTCTTCCACGGGCATCAGGAACGGCTGATCGACGGGCCGCTCGGGGAGCGGGATATACTCGTCCACCGCATCCATGAGTTCCTGGATGCACTTGGCGTCCGCATGATTCGGGTCGCCGGCGGCGAGCGCCTTGGTGGCGCTGCCTTTGACGATTGGGATTTTGTCGCCGGGAAAATCGTATTGGGTGAGCAGGTCGCGCACTTCCATATCCACGAGGTCGAGCAGTTCCGGGTCATCGACCATGTCGCACTTGTTCAGGAAGACGACGATCGAGGGCACGCCGACCTGGCGGGCCAGGAGGATGTGCTCGCGGGTCTGCGGCATCGGGCCGTCGGCGGCGGAGACCACGAGGATCGCGCCGTCCATCTGCGCCGCGCCGGTGATCATGTTTTTCACATAATCCGCATGGCCGGGACAATCGACATGCGCGTAGTGGCGCTTCTCGGTCTGGTACTCGACGTGGGCGGTGTTAATGGTGATACCGCGCGCCTTTTCTTCGGGAGCGGCGTCGATGTCGGCATAGCCCTTGGCTACGGCGAAGCCTTTCTTCGAGAGAATGGTGGTGATTGCCGCGGTGAGCGTGGTCTTGCCATGATCGACGTGGCCGATCGTGCCGACGTTCACATGGGGTTTATTGCGTTCGAATTGAGCCTTGGCCATAAGGACGGAGGTGGTTGGTGGTCTGGTTGTTGTTGGTGGTTGCTGAAATAAAACGGCTGGCGGAGCCTGCGACCGGGATCGAACCGGTGACCTCGTCCTTACCAAGGACGTGCTCTACCAACTGAGCTACGCAGGCACTGCATCCAGCACGGTTAAATACGGGACTTAAAAGAGCCGGCTCGCCCATCGGTCCAGAGGGCGAAAAAGCCCGACTCGCACCGGGTTTAACCCAGTGCTCGGTCAGGCTTTCTCCCCACACTTTCCCGGCAAGCGAGCGGGCAAAGTAGCAACGCGCCTTTTTGTGTCAAAAGGATTCTGCGCCTATTTTCCGCGGCGCTCCCGGCCAGCGGACGGCGGAAATTAGTTTGCCAAAGCGGACGCCCTGCATAGTCTCCCGCTCCCCGTTTTCCGGCAGCCTGTACGCTGCGTCGGAGACGGAGCCCGCACACCACATGACCACCGCTTTTTTCCTCTCGCTCGCCGATGCCGCCGCGCCCGCTCCAGGCAGCCCGATGAACTCCCTGATGATCCCCATGCTGGCCATGGGCGTGATCTTTTATTTCCTCATCATTCGTCCGCAAAACAAGCGCCAGAACGACTTGAAGAGCCTCGTGTCTTCGCTCAAGACCGGGGACAAAGTGGTCACCAGTGGTGGCATCCACGGCATCATCGCCAATGTCAAAGAAGGCAGCACACTGATCCTCAAGGTGGCGGACAACGTGAAGATCGAAATCAACAAAGACGCCATCACCACGGTGGTGAAAGACCCCGCATTGACCGTGGCCTGAGAGCCCCTTCCTTCCACCACTTCCGCACCCCAAACGCTCTATGGATCCGACGAAAACCTTTCTCTACGGCCTGCTCCTGCTCGTGCTTTTTGGCTGGTACTTTTTCACCGACGGTGAGCGCACCAAGCGCATCCTCGGCAGCGTGCTGACGGTGCTCCTGTGCGCGCTCTGCCTCATTTTCGCCTACCCTCCTTTCGACACCAAGGACGCCAGCGGCAAAGTCCTCGGCAAGCCGGGGAAAATTCATCTCGGCATCGATCTCCAAGGCGGCACGACCTTTCTCATCAAGCTCAGCCCAGC
This sequence comes from Chthoniobacter sp., assembly GCA_031424395.1. Classification (GTDB taxonomy): domain Bacteria; phylum Verrucomicrobiota; class Verrucomicrobiia; order Chthoniobacterales; family Chthoniobacteraceae; genus Chthoniobacter. Next base: position 2,239 of record JANPHJ010000219.1, on the reverse strand, counting down.
GGCCGATGCCAACGGCAAGACGAAGGAAATCACCAAAGACATGGTGGATCAGGCGATGGAGGCGATTCGCAAACGCGTGGACGGCATGGGTGTGAGCGAGCCCATTATCACGCCGCAGGGCAAAGATCGTATCATGGTGCAGATTCCCGGCATCGAAGTGGGCAAAATCGAGGAAGCGCGCAATCAGCTCAAGCAGGTGGCGAAGCTGGAATTCCACCTAGTCTATCCCGGCAGCGCCCAGATGATCGCGCAGATCGAGGCTGGCACCGCCGCACCGCCCGTCGGCTACGAAATCCAGACTTACGAGATGACCCGCGGCGACAAGACCACCAGCAGCAAGCTGCTCATCAAACGCAAATCCGATCTCGGCGGTGACCACGTTACTCGCGCCGGCGCATTTTACGACGCCCGTGGCTGGGGCGTGCATCTGAATTTCGACAGCGTTGGCGGCCAGCTTTTCGGCGAACTCACCAAGCAGGTTTACGAAGAGCATTCCCAGATGGCCATCGTCCTCGACGGCGTAATCATCTCCGCACCCGGCGTCGAGCACGGTGCGATCTGGGGCAGCAGCGCCGAGATCAGCGGTGGCAACATGGCGGAAAAGGAAGCGCGTGGCCTCGCCAGCGCGCTCCAAAATCCTCTGCAAACTCCCGTCGCCATCGAGAGCGAGCGCAGCGCCTCCTCCACCCTCGGTGCCGACGCCATCAAAAGCGGCGTCGCCGCCGGCATCGGCGGCCTCGTCCTCGTCCTGCTTTTCGTCGTCGTCTATTACCGCTTCGCCGGCCTCGTCGCAGTCGTCGGCCTCGTGGTCAATATCACCCTGCTCTTCGGCGCGATGGCCATGTTCGGCTTCGTCCTTACCCTGCCCGGCATCGCCGGCATCATCCTCACCATCGGCCTCGCCGTCGATGCCAACGTCCTCATCTACGAGCGCCTCCGCGAGGAAATGGCCGCAGGCAAAAGCCTCCCCGTCGCCATCTGCTCCGCCTACGACAAAGCGTTCACCGTCATCTTCGACGCCAACGCCACCACCCTCATCACCGCCGTCATCCTTTTCTGGCAGGCCAGCGGCCCGGTCAAAGGCTTCGCCGTCACCCTCGTCGTCGGCATCATCGCCTCGGTCTTTTCCGCCATGGTCGTCACCCGCATGGTTTTTTCCTGGGCGCTGGAGTTCAACCTCATCAAGCGCATCTCCATGCTCCACCTCATCTCCGGCGAGGGCATCAACTTCATGGGCCGCCGGGTCCTCTGGATCACCATTTCCCTGACCGTCGCCGCCGTCAGCATCATCGGCTTCACCCTCCGCTATCCGCACAATCTCGGCATTGATTTCAAAGGCGGCGACTTCCTCCTCCTCAAATACAAGGGCCAGGTCGAAATCGCCGATGTCCGCACGAAACTCACGCCGCTCCAGCTCGCCGATGTTTCGATCCAAAAGGAAAAGGATCCCACCTCGCAGAGCGAGTTCATCAGTATCCGCAGTCCCATCGACACCGCTGAGAAAATCGAGGCTGAGCTTTTCAAAACGATGCCCGAAGCCGGCTTCACCGAGCAGCAGAAAGACAAAGTCGGCAACGTCGTCAGCGGCGAACTCCTCAGTTCCTCCTTCTGGGCGCTTGGCCTCGGCATGCTCGGCATCTTCATTTACGTGACCATCCGTTTCGAGATGAGCTTCGCCATCGGCGCGCTCGTCGCGGTGGCCCACGACATCGTCATCACCGTCGGACTTTTCTCCATTTTCGGCCACGAGCTTTCCCTCATCATGGTCGGCGCGATCCTGACCATCGCCGGCTACTCGATCAATGACACCATCGTCGTCTATGACCGCATCCGCGAAGGTCTGCACAGCGGGCGCAAAGGCTCCGTGCAAGCCATCATGAACGCCTCCATCAACGAGACCCTCTCGCGCACCCTGCTCGTCTCCGGCTGCACCCTCCTCTCCGTCGCCGCGCTCTATTTCTTCGGCGGCCCCGTGCTGCACGACTTCGCCTTCGCGATCCTCATCGGCGTGGTCGTCGGCACTTACTCGTCCATCTTCATCGCCTCGCCCATAGTCCTCTGGTGGAGCGGCCACAAAGGCGGCAACCTCCGCACCGAGGTCAAGCAGGCCGAAGAAATCGCCACGGCCTAAGCCGAGGAAACAGCGCCGTCAGTCCTTCGGCGCGTCCTTGCCCAGCTTGTATTCAAAGCTGTCCACCAGCGCGAGCCAGCTCGCCTCGATGATGTTGTCGCTCACGCC
>JANPHJ010000218.1:0-2220 GCA_031424395.1 Chthoniobacter sp. | reverse complement strand
GGTGGGGATGCGATTCGCGGGCGGTGTCTCGATGGTGCTCATGTCCTTCGCGCCCATGAGCGAGAGGTAGAGTGTGCGCGGGATGGGCGTGGCGGAAAGCGTGAGCATGTCCACGAGCTGAAACATTTCCTTGAACCGCTCCTTGTGCAGCACGCCGAAGCGCTGCTCCTCGTCGATCACCACGAGGCCGAGGTTTTTGAAAGCCACGTCCTTCGAGATGAGCCGGTGCGTTCCGACGACCACATCCACCGAGCCATCGCGCAAACCTTCGAGCGTTTTGCGCTGCTCGGCGGGCGAGCGAAAGCGCGACATCGTCTCGACGGAGATCGGGTAGTCGCTGAAGCGCTCGCGGAAATTCTGGTAGTGCTGCTGCGCGAGCACCGTGGTGGGAACCAAAATGGCGACTTGCTTCCCGGCCGTCACCGCCTTGAACGCCGCGCGGATCGCGACCTCGGTTTTGCCAAAGCCGACATCGCCGCAGATGAGGCGGTCCATCGGGCGCTCGTTTTCCATGTCCGCCTTGGTCGCGGCGATGGCGGTGAGCTGATCGACGGTTTCTTTGTAGAGGAACGATGACTCGAATTCGTGCTGCCATTTCGTGTCCGGCGGAAAGGCGAAGCCCTGCGCGGTCTCGCGCTCGGCGTGCATGGCGAGGAGTTTCGAGGCGTAGTCGAAGACGGCTTTCTCCGCGCTCTTCTTGGCCTTCGCCCATTTGCCGTCGCCGAGCTGCGAGAGCTGCGGGTTCCTTTTGCCCACGCCGACGTAGCGCGAGATGAGGAAGGACTGCTCCAGCGGCACGTACACCCGTGCGTCATCGGCGAAGGCGACGACGAGCACCTCCTCGGTTTTGCCATCGGCGCTCGGGATGGACTTCATGCCCTCGTAGCGGCCGATGCCGTGTTCGAGATGCACCACGAGGTCGTCGTCATTCAGGTCGCTGAAATCGATCTGCGTGCGCTGGGCCTGATCGCGCGCGCGGCGCAAGGCGAGGCGGCGGGCGCGGTTGTTGCGATAGCGGCCAAACAGCTCGGCGTCGGAGAGCACCGCGATCTTTCCCGCGGGAAAAACGAATCCGCGCGCGAGCGGGCCGATGGTAAAGCGCAGCGGGTCGGTTTCGACGGGCGGGATGAGGTCGTTGAGGCGCTCGATCTCGCCCTCGTTGTTGCAGAAAATGTGGACACGCCAGCCGTCCAGCCGCCACGCCCGGAGCTGGGCGAAGAAGCGCTCGCGCTTCATTTCGTCGATGACGAAATCGCCGGCTTCAAACTCGCCGAGGCCGTGATCGAGGAAGGCAGTGGTGAAGTCCTCGGCATGGGGAGCGGAGGAATGGACGGGATTTACGGGATTTCTGAGATTTTCGGATTCAAGAGAGATGACGTCTGGTGGTGCTGTCGCCGGCTTTTCCGAAATCTCCTCAATCCCGTTAATCCCGTCTTCCTCCTCTTCCGTCGCATAGAGCAGCGAGCCTTCCAGAATCCGCACCCGCGCGTCCTTGAAATCCGCGCCGGCGTCGATGGTCAGATCCTCGGCGCCGATGAGTTCGCGCAGCGTGGTGGTGGCCGTGGGGTGCGCGTCGGTGGCGGCGTCGCCGAGGAGAAAACTGGCGGAGTCCACATGACGCACGCTGGTCTGCGTATCGAGGTCGAACTCGCGCAGCGACTCGATCTCGTCGTCGAACAGCTCCACGCGCACGGGCAGCGCATGGTGAAAGGAAAACACATCGAGGATGCCGCCGCGCACCGCGTACTGGCCGCGTGCCGCGACGGTGGGCATGTGCTCGTAGCCGGCCTTGGCGAGCTGCCGCAGCAGCGCCTCGCGATCCAGCCGCGCGCCGCGGGCGAGTTTGACCTCCAGCTTTTTCAGCGCGGCGGGCGCGGGCACATCGTCGTCGAGACTCGCGTGGGTGAGCACGGTGATCTCCTTTTTCCGCGAAGCGGCCAGCGTCTGCACCAGCGCCAGCCGCTCGGCGGCGGTCTCGGGATCGGGCAGCGCGCCCTCGACCGGCGCGCGGTCGGCTTCGGGGAAAAAGAGCGCGCCCGGGTGCCAGTGGAGCAGCTCGTTGTGGACGGATTCCTGCGCGCGCACATCCGCGCAGACGATCCACACGCGCCCCTTGGCCACCCGCGCGATGAGCGCCGCGAGCACGGGCCGCGCACTTTCCACCACCTGCTCAAACGCCACCGCCGCCGCGCCGGTACGCAGTGCGCCCAGCTTCTCCGC
>JANPHJ010000217.1:0-12998 GCA_031424395.1 Chthoniobacter sp. | reverse complement strand
GTCGTCTGCGCCGTCCTCCACAAACTCCTCAAAATCGCCTTCTGCATCCTCAAAAACCAAACCGCCTATGACCCCACTCACCACCCACTCCAACCAGCCGAAAATTAAGATGGTATCTACATTCGTTCGTCCCGCTGGGACCACTGACTTCACCGTCTCCAATCCGTCAAAGTGCCAGCGCCTCACACATCACAAATCCCCACCGCCTGTTTCAGCGACGCCAGCACGTCCGGCTTCGCCGGGATGAACTCCTGCGCCACATGCCCCTTGAAACCCGTCTCCACGATGGCGCGCATGACCGGCGCGTAGTTCAGCTCCTGCGTCTCGTCGATCTCGTGGCGGCCGGGCACGCCGCCGGTGTGGTAGTGCGCGAAGTATTCGTGGCCCGCCTTGATCCGCGCGATCACGTCGCCCTCCATGATCTGCATGTGGTAGATGTCGTAGAGCAGCTTGAAATTCGCCGAGCCCACGGCCTTGCACAGCGCGATGCCCCAGTCGCTGTGGTCGCACATGTAATCGGGGTGGTTCACGCGGCTGTTGAGCAGCTCCATGCAGATGATGACGCCGCGCTTTTCCGCCAGCGCCATGATTTTCTTCAGCCCCTCGGCGCAGTTTTTCAGGCCCGTCTCGTCGTCCATCTTGTCGCGGTTGCCGGAGAAGCAGATGAGGTTTTTCATCCCGCCGTCCGCGGTCGCGTTGATGAACGGCTCATAGGCTTCGACCAGCGCGGCGTGATGCTCAGTGCGGTTGAAGGCCCGCTCAATCCCGCCGACGGATTTTCCATCCGGCAGCTTCGCCGAAGCGCCGCTGACCATCGCGCAGACCAGGTCGTATTTTTTCAGGGTCGGGAAATCGTTGGGCGTCACGAGGTCGATGGACGTGATCCCCATGCCCTTGCCCGCCGTGCAGAGTTCATCGAGCGAGACTTTTGGGTAGCACCATTTGCAGACCGAATGATTCACGCGGCCCTTGCGCCCGGCCACCTCATCGGCGGCGGAAAGGCGCTGGTGCAAAGTCGCGGCGGTCGCGGCCACGGCGGCGGTGGAGAGAAAAGTGCGGCGGGTGAGCGGGGAGGTTTTCATGCGCGCAGGCTACGCCCGCCGCCGCTGGCCGCCAAGTCCCCTCGTGACGAAACTCCATTTCGTCACGCGATGGAGTCGCGGAACGGGGGGCAGTTGCGCTGGCAGCGCCGCGCGGGTACGAAAAAAGGGCGCTGTCGCGAGCGCCCTTTTCGATGAAGTGGTTTCGCGGATGCCTACAGCTTTCCGGCGATGAACTGCTCCAGCTTCACGATGTCGGCGGCGAATTTGCGGATGCCCTCGGCGGTTTTCTCCGTCGCCATCGCGTCGTCGTTCAACAGGTAGCGGAAGGTTTTCTCGTCCAGCTTCAGGCGCTCGATGCTGGCGGCTTTTGCGGCGGCGGCATCGAGCTTGCAGGTGAGGGGCTCGTCGCTGGCGGCGAGTTTGGCGAGGAGGTCGGGGCTGATGGTGAGGAGATCGCTGCCGGCGAGTTCCACGATTTGCGAGGTGTTGCGGAAGCTCGCGCCCATGACCTCGGTCTTGTGGCCGAATTTTTTGTAGTAGTTGAAAATCGTCGTCACCGACTGCACGCCGGGGTCTTCCGCGCCGGTGTAGTCGCGCTTCATCGCAGCTTTGAACCAGTCGTAAATGCGCCCGACGAACGGCGAGACGAGCTGCGCGCCCGCCTCGGCGCAGGCCACGGCCTGGCAGAGCGAAAAAAGCAGCGTGAGGTTGCAGTGGATGCCTTCCTTTTCCAGCACCTCGGCGGCGCGGATGCCCTCCCACGTCGAGGCGATCTTGATCAAAATGCGGTCGCGCGAAATGCCCCGCGCCTCGTAGAGCGCGATGAGCTGGCAGCCCTTGGCGATGGTGCCCGCGGTGTCGAAGGACAGGCGCGCGTCGGTCTCCGTCGAGACGCGGCCGGGGACAATCTTAAGGATTTCGAGGCCGAAGCCGACGAGCAGATGGTCGATGACATCCTCAACCTGCGCCGCGCCGGTGAGGCCGCTGCCCGCGCGATCAGCGAGCACTTGGTCGAGGATGTAGGCGTAGGCGGGCTTGGTCGCGGCGGAGAGGATGAGCGAGGGATTGGTGGTGGCGTCCTGCGGCTTGAATTCGCGCATGGACTCGAAGTCGCCGGTGTCGGCGACGACGGTGGTGAATTTTTTGAGCTGGTCGAGCTGGCTCAGTTTCGTGGCGGCGGGTGCTTCGGCGGTGGCGGTACTCATAGTGGGTTCAGTGGAAATGATTTGACCGGTCAAGCTAGCGACGGGCGCCGGACCGGGCAAAAGGATATTTTTCATGGCAGGCCCGCGGGTTGTTCATGGGGGCCGGCTTGCGTCGCTTCACGAAAAAAGAGCAAGCGCAGGCTGTTGAGCACGACGACCAGCGTGCTGCCCTCGTGCCCCAGTACGCCGAGGGTGAGCGGAATTTTTTGCAAAAGGGCGAGGGTGACGAGGATGACGATGACGCCGAGCGCGATGGTGAGATTCTGCCGGATGATGGCCCGCGCGCGGCGGCTCAGCTCGTAGGCCGAGACGAAGTTTTCCAGCCGGTCGTGCATCAGCACCACCTCCGCCTGCTCCAGCGCGGCGTCGCTCCCGCGCGCGCCCATGGCCACGCCGACATGCGCGGCGGCGAGGCTCGGCGCGTCGTTCACGCCGTCGCCGATCATCGCCGCCAGCTCGCCGCCTTTGGCGAAGCCCTCGATGACCGCCAGCTTTTGCTCCGGCTTCAGCTCGGCGCGCACGTCGTCGAGGCCGAGTTCCTTTTTGAGAAAATCCGCCGCGCTCTGCTTGTCGCCGGTCAGCACGATGCAGCGCAGCCCGCGCCGGTGGAGCTGCCCGATCATCCCGCGCGATTCCGGCCGCAGATCGTCGCGCAGCAGAATGCGGCCGACGACCGTGCGGTCCGCCACCCACACCTCGGACACGCCAAACGCCGTCTCCGGCACCGCCGCGACCGTCGCATCCGCGCGCCCGTCCACCACCCAGTTGCGCCGCCCGAGCTGCACCGTGTCGCCGCCGTGCTGCGCGCGGCTGCCGAGGCCGGTGACGGCTTCGTAGTCGGTGACTTCCAGCACCGCGAGCTGCTCGCGTTTGCCGTAGCGCGTGACGGCGCGGGCGAGCGGATGATTCGAGTGGCGGTCCAGCGCGTAGGCCAGTTCCGCCACCTCGCGCTCACGGCCGGGCGGGAAACTTTCCACCTTTTCCACGCGCAAATCGCCGGTCGTGAGCGTGCCCGTTTTGTCCATCGCCACGATCTTCACCTCCGCGAGCTGCTCCACCGCCGCGCCGCCGCGGAACAGGATGCCGCGCCGCGCGCCCCACGCGATAGCCGCGAGAATCGCCGACGGAATGGATAGCACCAGCGCGCACGGCGACGCCACCACGAGCAGCGTCATGGCGTGGTAAAACGCGCTCACGTTGCCCGGCACGGAAAGGAACGGGCGATGCCCGAAGCCCAGCCACCAGACAAAGAACATGACCAGCGTGAGCCCGAGAATCGCGTAGGTGTAGCGCGTGCCGAACTTGTCGGTGAAACGCTGCGCCGGGGCCTTGTTGCGCTGCGCGTTCTGGATGAGGTGGATGATCTTTTGCAGCGCGCTTTCCTGCGCCGGCCGCGTGACCGTGGCCTCCACCACGCCCCACAGGTTCAGCGTGCCCGCGAGCAGTCCGTCGCCCAGCCGTTTCTCCACCGGCACGGCCTCGCCGGTGAGGTTCGACTCGTCCGCCGCCGTCTCGCCTTTCACGATCTCGGCATCCACGGGAAACTGCTCGCCCGGCTTGATCCGCAGCCGCATCCCCGCCTGCAAATCCGCGACCGGCACGACCTGCTCCGCGCCCGCCGCATCCAGCACTGTGGCCGCTTTCGGGGCGGAGTCGAAAAGCGAGCGGATCTCCTTTTGCGTCCGCTCCATGGCGTAATGCTCCAGCGCGCCGGAGAGCGAAAACAGGAACAGCAGCGCCGTGCCCTCCGCCCATTCGCCGATCGCCGCCGCGCCGGCCGCGACCGCGATCATGAGGAAATGCACGTCGATCTCCCGCTCACGCAATTTCTCCCAAACCTCCTGCACCGTGAACCACGCGCCCGCCAGATAGGCGGCGGCAAACAGCCCGGTCGCCAGCCGGCCCGTCGCCCACCAGCCCGCCACGCCCAGGACCGCGCAAAGGCCGGTCGCCACGAGCTGCACTTTCCACTCGCCCGCGTGGTCGTGATGGTGGCCGGGCTCGTGCAGCTCGACCTCCCGCTGCGCCATGCGCGGCAGCCAGCGCCGGCGCGGCGCGTGGTCGTGGGGGTGAGGTTCGGGACCGGGGGGCGGGTGCATGCGTGTGCGTCCTGCTTCGCATCGCGGCGGCGCTTTGTCAGCCCGGGAAAATTGCGCGGCTTCCTTTCGCGCCGCGCGCCGACATAGTTGCCGCGTGATCATCTACTTCATCGAAACAGAGCCCGCGGAGGAGGAATTCTACGCCGCCGCCCTGGCCGCGCACGACGTCCGCTTTGTCGCCACGCTCGCCGAGGTCGGCGACGACGCGGAGATTCTCGCCCCGTTCATCAACGCGAAAATCGCCGCCGACTTCCTCGCCGCGCACCCACGGCTCCGCTGCATCGCCACCCGCTCCACCGCCACCGACCATCTCGACCTCTCCGCGTGCAAAGCCCATGGCGTGGTCGTAGCCCACGTCCCGTTTCACGCCGAAAAAGCCGTCGCCGAGCACACCTTCGCCCTCATGCTGGCGCTCTCCCGGCGCCTGCGCGAGGTCATGCTCGCACCCAAGGGCGGGCGCTTTTCCTACGAAACCACGCGCGGCTTTGAGCTGGCGGGCAAGACGCTCGGCCTCATCGGCATGGGTCAGATCGGCCAGCGCGTGGCGCGGCTGGCCCAGGCCTTCGAGATGGACGTGCTGGCCTGCGACATCGTGCAGCCGGCGCACGTCGCCGAGTCGCTCGGCTTTACTTTCGTCCCGCTGCCGGAGCTGCTCGCGCGTGCGGAAATCATCTCGCTCCACACGCCGCTCGTGCCCGCCACCTACCATCTGCTCAACCGCGAGACCCTGGCGCAGTGCCAGCCCGGCGTCCTCATCATCAACACCGCGCGCGGCTCGCTCATCGACACGCTCGCGCTGCGCGAGGCGCTCGACTCCGGCCACGTCGGCGGCGCGGGGCTCGACGTGCTGGAGGACGAGCGCGTGCTGCGCGAGCCGGCCTCGAAGATCATCGCCGCCGACATCATCGCGCACCTCCGCTCGGACGCCATCGCCAGCGAGTCGCGCGACGCCGACCGCATCCGCGAGCTCGAGGACCTCATGCTGGGCGACGCCGTGCTCGCGCGGACCAACGTGGTCTGCACCCCGCACGTTGCCTTCAACAGCATTGAGGCCGTGGCCCGCCTCCAGCAGGCGACCGTGGAAAATATCACCGCCTTTGCCGCGGGCCGCGCCCCGCACACGGCGGCGTAGAGCATCTGGAAAAAGTGGTTCTGCGCTGGATGGCGTCATCTGGCGGCTTGCGCGCGGCGGGCCGCCTGCTAGCTAGCGGCCCATGGAAAACGACCTGCAATTTGAACGCGCGGAATTCACCGCGCCCGCGGCCCAGCAATGCACCGCCTGCCAGCAGCCGCTGCCCGGCGCATACTACAGCGCCAACGGCCAGGTGCTCTGCGCCGCGTGCGCGGAAAACCTCCGCCGCCAGCTCGGCGGCACCGGCAGCAGCGCGGGGCGGTTTTTGCAGGCGGCGCTTTTCGGCGCGGGCGCGGCCGTGCTCGGCGGCGCAGTCTATGGGGCGGTCATGGCTTACGCCCATTTCGAGCTGGCGCTGATTTCCATCGGCGTCGGCATCGTCGTGGGCAAAGCGGTGCGCAAAGGCTCAGGCCAGCGCGGCGGCTGGCGCTATCAGCTTCTCGCCGCCGTGCTGACCTATGCCGCGATTTGCGGCGCCTACGGATTTTTCTACTACCACGGGCTCGACGAGCCGACGGCGGACGACGTCGCGGGGCTGGTCTTTGCGGCCTACCGGCTGCCCTTCCTGCGGGGTTTTGAAAACGTCCTCGGCATGCTGATCATCGGCTTCGGCGTGTATCAGGCGTGGCAGCTCAATCGCGGCGTCCAGCTCGAAATCACCGGCCCGCATTCCCTCGCGCCCGCCACGCCTCCCGCCGGTGCCTGACGCCACGCTCCCGCCGCCGGACGCCTGCCCGCAGTGCGGCACGGAACTCGCCGCGTACCTCCTCAGTTGCCCCGGTTGTGGCGCCCTCGTCCACGCGGAGGAACTCAAGCGCCTCGCCGCTGCCGCCGCCCGCGCCGCGCAGCCCGCCGACGCGCTCGCCGCGTGGCGTCGCGCGCACGCGCTGCTGCCGCCCGGCTCGCGGCAGCGCGCGCTGGTGGAGGAGAAAATCGGCACGCTCACGCGGCTCGCCGAAAACGGCCCGACGCCCGCGCCTGCGCCCGCCGATCCCCACGCGCCGAAGTCGCTCTGGGGGCGGATCGCCGGCAGCCTCGGCGTCGTCGGCGTGCTGCTGCTGAAGTTCAAATTCGCCCTCCTTTTCATCCTCACCAAAGCCAAGCTTCTCCTGCTCGGCCTGACGAAAATGAGCACCCTGCTGTCGATGTTCGTGTCGTTCGGTTTTTATTGGTCGCTGTGGGGCTGGCAGTTTGCCGCCGGTTTCGTCCTTTCGATTTACATCCACGAGATGGGCCACATCGCCATGCTCCGGCGGCTCGGCATCCCCTGCACCGCGCCCATGTTTATCCCCGGCTTTGGCGCGCTCATCCGGCTCCGCGCGAATCTGCCCACGGCGCGCGAAGAAGCGCTGGTCGGCCTCGCCGGGCCGATGTGGGGCTTGGGCGCGGCGGTCGCGGCCTTCGCCCTTTTCCGCACGCTGCACGCGCCGCTGTTCGGCGTGATTGATCCGCGGATGTTCGGCGCGATCGCCCACATCGGCGCGGTCATCAATCTCTTCAACCTGACGCCCGTCTGGCAGCTCGACGGCGCGCACGCCTTCCGCGCGCTCACTCGCACGCAGCGCTGGATCGTGGTCGCGACACTGCTCGCCGCGTGGCTGCTCACCGGCGTCGGCATGCTGGTCATCGTGGGGCTGGTCGCGGTTTACCGTGCTTTTGAAAAGGACGCCGCGCCCGAGGCCAACCACCGCGCGCTCGGCGAGTTTATCTTCCTCGTCATCACGCTCTCGCTCCTCGCCTCGATCCACGTCCCGGTCGGCAGCGGATTCTAAGAGCCTGTGAAATAAGTCGTCCCAGCGGGACGAACGATCGCAGCCGTGGGCTTCAGCCTACGGTGCGCGCGGCAGGAAGGGCCCTGTCGAGTAGCGCCAGTTACTGGCCTTTCAAACGTCGCTACGCGACGGCGTTGCGTTTCGCCTCGTCCGTGGGCTGAAGCCCACGGCTAACCTCGGGCGTCCCGATGGGACGGGGCTGACCCCGACTTTTACCCGTCTCTAAAACGGTCCTCCGCCCCAGCTCAGTTCGCCGCGACTTTCGCCAGATGCGCGTCGAGGTACTGCGCGGCGCTCGTGGCCGCGCGGCCGAGGTCGGTGTAGCGGCCGAGTTCGTCGGCGAGCTGGCGGAGGATGGGCAGAGCCTCGGCACGGTCGGTGTCGGCGAGCGCCTGGATCGCCGAGAGGCGAAAGATCGCGCTGGTGCGGGTTTCGCGCGCCCACTTGGGCAGCATGTCGAGGGCGATCTCGGGGTAGAAGCGGGCGATGCCGTAGAGCGCGTAATGCCGCGTGCTGCTGTCGCCGCTCGCCAGCTCGGTTTTCCAATACTCCCACTCCGTCGCCGGCGTGAGGCCGTAGTAGCGCATGGCCGTGGCGCGCGCCGGCGGGTCGATCATCGCCTCGATCTTGATCTGCGGGTCGATGCTCATGGCCACCTCGTCGTCCCGGCGACCGGTCTCCCGCATCGCGAGCAGCGCGGCGAAGATGTCGGCGGTGTCGGCGCGAAACGCCGTGGTGTCGAAGCGGCTCGGCAACTGGCCGCCGCCGGAGGCAAATTTCGCGACGGCGCTGAGCGGGAGGTTTTCCACGGCGGCGAGCACCGCGGTCTGGATCGCGCCGGACGTGAACTCCGGATGATCCGCGACATAGCCGAGCAGCGGCCCGATCTTCGGCGCGGTCTGCGGCGAGAGGCGCAAGGCGGCGTCCATGACTTTGTTTGTCGAGCGGAGCGCCGCAGTCTGGAGCGAAAGCTCACCCGTCTGGCCCGGCGCGAGCGCGAGCACCTCCGCGCGCACCACCACCACGGCGTTGCGTTCGTTTTCAAAAACCTGGCCCGCCGGCACGCGCACCGCGAGCAGCGCCTTGCCGTTGTTGGTCACGGTCGCGCGCATTTTCTCGCGGCCGTTGCCTTTGAACTCCGCCTTGAAAACGCTCTGCCGCACACCAGCCGCCAAACCCATTTCCTCCGGCGGAATCGCGGCGACCAGCGGCGCGTGACCGGGAGCCGTGACCGAAGCCGCCACCGCAAGGGAGACGAGCGCCGCCTGCTTCAGCGACGGCGACGGCAGCGCGAGGCCGGACTTTCCCGACAAGCATGAGAGCCCGCCCAGCGCGACCGCGGGCAGAAGAATGACGCAGAAAGTTTTGGTCTTCATAACTCCTCTGTAGAAAGCAGCCCGCCTGCCAGTGATGGAAAATTATTGCCGCCTCTGCGGCCTCCGCCGACGCTCCGCGCCATGCCGAGTTATTCCGACTTCATCGACCGCGTTTTTCTCCAGGAAGGGCTGCTCGCCAAGCTCACGCCATCTGAGCCGCTCAACACCACGCTGCTGCTCCGCGTCCGTGCCGCCGACGACGCAGCGGTGAGCGGCGGGAAGACGGTCGGCGCGGCGGAAAATTTCGCGCTGGTGCGCGGCGGACTGTTCTACGCCATCGATGCGCTGGACGAGGCGCACGCCTTTTTTCAGGACGCGAAAGGCGACCTCGGCTCCTACTGGCACGGCATGATGCACCGGCGCGAGGGCGACTTTGAAAACGCGCGCTACTGGTTCCGCCGCGCCGGTGCGCTGCCCTGCTTCGCCGCGCTGCACCGGGCGGCGAGCGAGTTTTCCGCCGACATGGCGCGGCAGGCGAACTGGGATCCGTATCTCCTCACCGGCGAGTGCGAGCAGGCGCGCTTCGGCGCGGAGGAAAATGTGCGTGAATTGGTGCGGCTGCAGCGCGTGGAGTTCGAGGGGCTCTTCGACTACTGCTGGCGGCAAAGTGCGGTGGGCTAGGTGGCGCGGATCGCGGGTAGGGTGGGCGTCCCGCCGAAACGCACTTCCCGCGAAACGCCTCTCTCACGCCTGAGGAAAGGCCGCGCCGCTGGATGGGTCGCTCGGCGGGCGGGACGGCCACCCTGCCCGGGCACCACCCTCCCGGGCGCTACGACAATTCTTGAATCGTCCTACCGTACCGGCTGCGGCCACGCGGGGTGGCAGACGATCAGCCGCAGCGCTCGATCGAGCAGCGTCTTGCCCGGCTCCATGCGGTGCCAGGGCGACGCGCCGGACGGGTGTGGGAGCGGGACGATGTCAAAGGTGTGACCGCCGAGCGTGACGCTGAGTTTTTTGCCGATGACGTCGGTCAGCTTGTCGAAGGTGATGAACTGCTGGATGGCGAGTTTGCCAATCGGCAGAACCAGCGCGGGACGGAGCAGCGTGAGCTCCGCGTCGAGCCAGCGCGCGCACTGCACGATCTCGCCGGCGTCGGGCACGCGGTCGCCGCCGGCGGCGTTTTTGCCGGGGAAGCAGCGGCAGACCGCGGCCATGTAGATGGTCGCGCGGAACTCTGCCTCGGTCATCCCGCAAGCGCGGTGAAACCAGCCGAAGAGCGTCTTCCCCGCCGTCCACGCGAAGGGCCGGCCGAGCACCGGCTCCTTTGTGCCGGGGGCCTGGCCCACGCTGATGACGCGCGAGACCACCGCGCCGCCGGAGACTGCCGGGCGGTGCATCTTCGGGCACAGCGTGCAGGCGCGCGGCGCGGTGACGTGCGCCTCGAGCGCGCGCTGGATTTTGCTCATCGGCCGCCGAGCAAGGTGCCGGGCGCGACGGGATGCCCGAGCAGAAAATCCCGCGCACTCATCCGCCGCTTGCCTTCGAGCTGCACGTCGCGCAGCAGCACCGCGGCGCGGCCCGCGCCGACGAGCAGCCCGGCGTCGTCCGCGCGCAGCACTTCTCCGGGCGAGCCAGTCACGTCGGACTGCGGCGAGGCGGCGAAGACCTTGAGCTGGCGCGGGCCGGCGGGCGACGGGAGAAAAGTGTGCGCGGCCGGCCACGGGTTCATGGCGCGGATGCGGCGGTCGATTTCCGCGGGCGTCGCGCGCCAGTCGAGCCGTCCGTTTTCGCGCGAAAGCTTGGCCGCGTAAGTCGCGCGCGCTTCATCCTGCGGCGTGCGCGGTGCGGTGCCGGCGGCGACGAGCGGCAGGGCTTCGGCCAGCGCGACGGCGGCGATTTCCGCGAGCCGGTCGTGCAGCGAGCCGCCGGTTTCGTCCGCGGCGAGGGGCGTCGCTTTCAGCAGCAGGAGGTTGCCGGTGTCGAGCCCCTCAGCCATGTGCATGACGGTGATGCCGCTGGCCGCGTCGCCTGCCTCGATGGCCGCCTGGATCGGTGCGGCCCCGCGCCAGCGCGGCAGCAGCGAGGCATGCAGATTCAGGCACGCCAGCCGGCCCGCACTCAGCACCGCCTTGGGCAGCATCTGCCCGTAAGCCATGACCACGATCACGTCCGCCCGCAGCGCCACGATTTCCGCGACGGCCTCCGGCGCGCGCATTTTCACCGGCTGCAAGACGGGCACGCCGCGCGCCACCGCGAGCTGTTTGATGGCCGACGCCCGTAGCTCCAGTTTGCGACCCGCGGGCTTGTCCGGCTGCGTGACCGCGGCCACTACTTCGCCCGCGCCGAGCAGCCAGCGCAAGGCGGGCACGCCGATCTCGCCCGTGCCCATGAAGACGATGCGCATCCGCCGTCAGCTCGCGCTGTTGACCGCCGCGAGGATGTCCATCAGCACCTTCACCGGCGGCTGCGTGGCGTCGACGTCCTTGACCATCTCCGGCCCGTAAAAGGCCAGCACCGGCTTCGATTCCTCGTCATACGTTTCGAGCCGGTGGCGGATCGTCGCCTCATTCGCGTCGTCAAAGCGGTTCTCTTTCAGCGCGCGCTTTTTCAGCCGCGAGACGAGCGCCTCGCGATCCGGGCACGAGAGGTGAAAGACGCGCTGCACCTCAATCATGTCGCGCATGATCTCGGCCTGATGCACGCTGCGCGGGATGCCGTCAAGGACCAGGAAGTCGATGTCGGGCTTGAAAATGTGCGAGCCCACCATGTCGCCGATGCGCGCCATCCAGAGCTTCACCGTGATCTCGTCGGGCACGAGTTCGCCACGACTGGAGTATTCGAGAAAGGCCTGGCCGACCGTCGTGCGGGTATCTAGCTGGCGGAAGACATCGCCGCACGCGCAATGGAAGAAGCGCGGGATCGCGCCGAGGATTTTGCCCTGCGTGCCTTTGCCACTGCCGGGCGCGCCGAAGAGGAGGTAAGTGCGGTATTTCATAGCGGGTGAGTGCGGGCGGAATGTGGAAAGCGGGGCGTGAAAGGGGAAGTGGAAAGTGACGGCGGCAGTTTCCACTTCCACTTTCACTTTCACTCCCCAACCCTGCCCGCCCCATGCCCGTCCCACTGAACGCCGCCGCGCCCAAGCGCGATCCGTACGCCGCGTTCCGCTCGTGGGATTACCGCTGCTACGCCGTGGGCAATCTCATTTCCTCGCTCGGCCGGCAGGTGCTCGGCGTGGCCATCGGCTACGAGATTTACCAGCGCACGCATTCCAAAACCGCGCTCGGCCTGGTGGGCCTGATGGGCGCGCTGCCCATCGTCCTGCTCTCGATTCCCGCCGGGCTCACCGCCGACCGCTGGAACCGCAAAACTGTCATCCTCGTCACCCAGTTTGTCACCGCGCTCGCCTCGGTCGGGCTCACCTTTCTCGCCATCGGGCACCTCGAGGTGCCGGCCTACGCGCCGCTCGCCGCGGCGGTGCGCGCGCTCTACGCGGTGGCGGCGTGGTGCGGGGAGAAAGGCGGGGTCGTCTTCGAGCCCGCGCTGGTGCTGATGTACGCGCTGCTGCTGGTGAATGGCGTGACCCGCGCCTTTGGCTGGGCCGCGCGCGGGGCGCTTTTTCCTAATCTCGTGCCGCGCGCCGCGCTCTCGAATGCGGTCATGTGGAACAGCGGCAACTTCGAGTTCGCCAGCATCGTCGGCCCGGCCGTCGGCGGCCTGCTCATCGCGCGCTACGGCGTGCCGTGCGCGTATGGCATCGACGCCGCATGCGCGCTCGCGTGCCTCGCCTTTGTCTTCCCCATCCGCGCCGTGCAGGAGCACGCCGCCGTGCGCCCGCACCCGCTCCAGGACCTGTTCACCGGGCTGCGCTTCGTGCGCGAATCGAAGGTCATCCTCGCCACCATCACGCTCGATCTTTTCGCCGTGCTGCTCGGCGGCGCGACCGCGCTGCTGCCCGTTTTTGCGGATGAAATCCTGCACGTCGGCGCGGTCGGGCTCGGCTGGCTGCGGGCCTCACCGTCCATCGGCGCGGTGCTCATGGCGCTCGCCCTCGCGCACTGCCCGCCGCTGCGGCAGGCGGGCAAGGCGATGCTTTGGGCCGTCACGGGCTTTGGCCTCGCGACCATCGTCTTCGGGCTGTCGCAAAATTTCTGGCTGTCCTTCATCGCGCTCGTCGCCACGGGCGCGTGCGACAACGTGAGCGTGGTCGTCCGCCACACCCTCGTGCAGGTGCTCACCCCCGACGCCATGCGCGGCCGCGTCTCGGCGGTGAACAACATTTTCATCGGCTCCTCCAACGAACTCGGCGCGCTCGAGTCCGGCCTCACCGCCGCGTTTTTCGGCCCCGTGCTTTCCGTCATCGGCGGCGGGCTCGGCACGATCCTCGTGGTTTTCGCGACCGCGTGGAAATGGCCGGAAATCCGCCGCATCGGC
>JANPHJ010000216.1:0-4812 GCA_031424395.1 Chthoniobacter sp. | reverse complement strand
TTAAATTGGATAACCTGCCCCGCCGCTCCCTCCGCGACAATCGCAGGCTGAAACTGGCAGTTATACGGCATCGCACACACCAGCTTCCACGGCACATCCTCGGAATGTGGCAGATCCTTCGAGGTGCGGACGTAGTCTTTCAATCCGTAGTCTTTGATCGACGAGCTGCTGTCCCGCATGTCTTCGTCCGCAAGCGCCGCACTCGTGCAAAACGCCGCGAGCGAGCAGAGCGCGATGAGTGTTAAAAGGTGTCTCATGGTTTGGATTCCGCTTTGCGTTGCGATCTCGGAAAACACTGGATCTCATCGCGGAAGATTGCGGCGACGTCTTGCGCGGGAGGGATGGCCGGCGGGTTCATGCCAAGAGTTCGTGGTGAGCTGCCACGACAGCGTGCGGAGAGGCGCGATGGAGCCGTCGATCCGCGAGGTGGATGGCGGCTTGCTGCGGCAGGAGAAGCTCGCTGTCGCACGCCACGAAAATTTCCATGACGGTCCGGTAAATATTCTCGGTCAAGCGGCGCGCGCGTTCAGGGTCGTAGTGGCCCTCTTTTTCAACGGCGATATTGATGATGCCGCCCGCGTTCACCACGAAGTGTGGCGCGTAGTGGATGCCGCGATCGTGCAGCGCCCGGCCGTCCCGCTCTTCATCGAGGAGCTGGTTGTTCGCCGCGCCGCACACCACCGCGCAACGAAGCTGCGGGATGGTCGTCGGGTTCAGCGTCGCGCCTAAGGCGCACGGGGCATACACATCGACTGGCATGGCATAGACCTCCTCCGCACTCACCGCCCGAGCGCCAGCCACGACCGCCGCGCGGAGTGAGGACTCGTTCACATCATAGGCGAAGACCTCCGCGCCGGCACTGCGCAGGTGCTTTACGAGCGCAAGACCGACCTGCCCCGTGCCTTGCACCAGCACTCGCTTCCCACATAACTCCCCCCTGCCAGTGGCTCGCTTCAGCGCTGCCTTGATGCCGACAAAAACCCCGAGCGCGGTGAAGGGCGATGGATCGCCGCTCCGATCCGCGAGGCCGGCGACATGCGGCGTCACTTCGCGAATGGTTTCGATGTCATGCGTGCCGATGCCCATGTCCTCGGCGGTGATGTATTTTCCGCCCAGTTCGTGGACGAATTGCCCGAAGCGCCGCAGCAGCCCCACGCTCTTCTGCGTGCGGCTGTCACCGTGGTCGTGGCAAGACGCGACCCGTTCGTGGCCGGAGGTCGGGAGTTCAGTGAAGCGATTCATTGGTTTTTGCTGGATTCAGCCCCCAAAGTTTTTCCAGCAAGGCCAGCATCTCCGGGTCGTGCTGCTTCAGCTCCTCGCGGGTGAAAGGGAAGAAATCGTTCCGGGCGAAAAACGCCTCCGAGCACTCGGCGAAGTATTCCTTGGCATTGGTCATGGCATAGGCTTTGTCGAGCCGCTGGCGGCCTTCAGAGTCCTGACGCAGCACCTGGTCATACTTGCCCGAGGCCTTTGCTTTCTGAAAAGCCGCCTCGATCTCAGCATTCTCGAAGCCTAGAAAGCGATCGTGGTAGGCATGGGCCAGTTCATGCAGCGCGAAGTTTGGCATCCGGCGTGTCTCGGCCTCAAAGACGCGGATGTTGGTGAACTCGACACCCTTTGCCATGACTGGATCGCGGCCGTTATCCCGCAGCCAGTCCGCGCCTGGATGGTATTCGGCCGCTGCGCGTTTATTCGGATACTCGGGATTGATCCAAAGCGGCACCTTTTTCATCTCCGCCACGGCCTTTGCGGGCACCAGGCGAGTGATTTCCTCCAATTGTGCTAGGAGCAAAGGCAGCGCCTTTTCGAGATCGGCAGATTCGTCCCGGATCAGCTTCACGTCCACATGCACCTTCCATCCGGCGATGGCCCGCTCATCGTAAGTCTTATCGCCCGCTGCATTTTCAGAACGCTTTATGGCTGCGGCACGGATGGTTTCCCGGGCTTTTTGCAGTCGCTCCGGCCAGGCGAACTTCGGCGCCTTAGACGGGTCGTAACCCTCGAGATGGCCGGTGAGCCGCGTTTGCGGCTTGGTGTATTTTACGACGGTGTCGCCGAAGACTTCGCGGCAGAGCGCGGCTAGGCCGGGATCGTATTCCAGTAACTCCGCGCGGGTGTTGACGTGGTTGTGATCGTGATCGTTTTCGCGGTTGTTATCGAACCAGCTCTGCACGCCTTCGGCGAAGTATTCGTGATGATTGACCGCGGCGTATTTGCCCTTCCAGAGGCCCGCCTTCATCGCCGTGTCATAGGCCGCCTTGACCCGCTTATCGAAAGTCGCATCCACATTGCTCATGCCGCGCAGATGGATGTTATGCGCGAACTCGTGAATTAGAATGTTCTCCGTGCTGTAAGGATCGCCGTCGTAGGCGAGCAGATTTTCCTCCGCGCAGGAGCAGTAGGGATCGGTGGCGCTCCCGCCCATGCCACGGGCGCGGGCATCGCGGTAGTCGCGGGTGGGAATGCCTTCAAAGCCCGGCACTGGTTCCTCCGCCAGCCAGGCCCACTCCGGCAGGTCGCAGGTGAATTCGTCATGTGCCAGGATGCTCAGCCGCGCGCCGCTCTTGATCATCGCCGTGCGCACGTCCGGTCGCCGGGCCAGCATCATGTCGATGATATAAACCGCCTCCTTCAGCGCATAGGCATTCACTTTCGCCGAAGCGACGACCGGAAACCCGCCCGCGCTGGCCTGCTGCGGGTAAAACGCCGGCACACCGCCCACGCGAAAAGCCTGCACGGGAACCTCGGACGTCACCGATGCCTCACTCTTATCGCCGCGATTCACGATGACAAAACGATGCCCGAGCGTGGTGCTGATAATGCGATCCTTCCCAGGCGCGATCTCGCCATTGGGGACGCGCTTCCCATCGGCATCAATCCAAAGCACCTCCACGGCATTAGGCGTGGCATTGATGATCTGGAGCTTCGGGCGGTCGAGAGCGAACGAAGTTACCCCGAAAAAGTGAAGAGCGAGGAGTATGAGGGCTGGTTTCATCATGTGTCGTGGATCGAAGGTGTTTTTATATGGGACGTTTGTAAGTCTCAGAGTGGTGACAGCGTGGGCCGGCTCTTGATTCCGTCCCGGATGATTTTCAACACACGCTCGCGCTCTTCGCCTTCGATAAGCTGGCGCGGCTCGCGCACCCACTCCGTGCCGAGTCCCGTCTCCTGTGCGCAGAGTTTGATGTATTGCACGAAGTGGGGATAGGTATCGAGCTTCATGAGTGGCTGGAACCAGTGGTAAAATTTGCGCGCCTCGTCCCATCGGCCTGCGCGCGTGAGTTCCCACAAATGCTGGTTCTCGCGAGGGAAGGCGATGCCCGTGCCCGCTACCCAGCCGTCAATGCCGAGGATACTAGACTCCAGGATTAGATCGTCCACACCAGTGAAGACGGCATAGCGCCCGCCGATGGCGTTGTGGATTTCCGTGATGCGCCGCGGATCGCCGGAGCTTTCCTTCAGTGCCACAAACGCCGGCTCGTCTGCCAGCTCAACGAGCATCGCGGGCGTGATGTCATTCCCGTAGCTGATCGGGTTGTTGTAAATCATCACCGGCAGCCCACCGCCATGCGCGACCGTGCGGAAATACGCGAGCGTCTCGCGCGGGTCGCCCTTGTAACTCATCGGCGGCATGAGCATCACGCCGCTCGCGCCGAGCTTCGCCACGTCGCGCACGTAGCGGATCGCCGCCGCAGTGCTCGATTCCGCCACGCCGCTCAAGACCGGCACGCGCCCGCGCGCGGTCTCGACGGCGCAACCCACCACGGCGCGCTTCTCGTCGGGCTCGAGGGTCTGGTTCTCGCCGAGCGAGCCGCACATGACGAGGCCGCTGACGCCGCTTTCGATGAGCGCTTCGAGATGCCGCGCGGTGGCGGGCAGGTCGAGGAATTGGTCGCGTTTGAGTTGAGTCGTGCAGGCGGGGAAGACGCCGGTCCAGTGAGGTTTCATGTTGGAAGTTAATTTCAATGTTCAGTTTTTCGCCGAGCGGTAGCGGTGCGCCGAGACCTGGGTTTGTTCATGAGTTCCTCGATTTCCTCGGCCTCGATGGGAAGATCGGCCATCAGGTCCACGGGTTCCTTCCCGGTCACCAGCACGTCGTTCTCGAGCCGCACGGCAAAACCTTCTTCGGGAATGTAGATGCCCGGCACGACGGTGAGCACCCAGCCGGGAGCGAAGGGTTGCGTCGCCAGGCCCACGCCATGCACATCGAGCCCCATGGGATGGCCGATGCCGTGCATGAAGTCTTTCTTCACGGCCGGTTTGTCCGGATCGCGCGGCTTCGGGTCGTGCGCATCCGGCGCCAGCACGAGGATGCTTTCCTCCTGCTCGATGCCGCTGAGATAGAACAGGTCCGAGTTCGGCACAGGAATGGTGCTGCCGTCAGCATTCGTCGGCGGAATGTCGTTCGCATTCAGAATTGCGAGCGATGCAGGAAGCATCTTCGGTCCGAGCGCCTCCCGGTTCTTGACGAAGAGCCTGGCAGGAATGGGTTCGTGTCGCATGAGTGCTGAAGAGGTAGGGTTGTCGGGGACACGCCAGTCTGCGCGTCCGCGGTTTTCAGCCAACGACGACGACGGGTTTTCCGAGCACGTCCATCTTCGGCGTGATGCCGAGGCCGGGCGCTTTGCTGGCGGCCATGCGACCAGTCACGCGCTGCGGTGCGCCGTCGGCGGTGCTGACGGTGACGTAACTGTTGAAGTCCGTGCTGGAGAAAAGGAATTCCGTGGGCGTGCTGTGCGCGAGGTGGGCGATGGCAGCGGTGGCGATGTCGCCGCCCCAAGAATCTTCCAGCGTCATCGCGATGCCCATGCT
>JANPHJ010000215.1:0-1852 GCA_031424395.1 Chthoniobacter sp. | reverse complement strand
CCGGCGGGATACACTTTCCCCGGCTCACCGCTGCCTTGCTGCCCGGCACGGTGGGTCCGGTCTGCGGCGGGTGCTCAGGGGCGGCACCGGCGGTGGGGACTAGGAGGGGGCAGAGGAGGAGACTGCCGCAGACGAAGATTTCGCGGATGGAGAGGAATGAGCCCCCTCTGCCGCTCTGCGAAATCTGCGTCATCTGCAGGGGATTTTTCCGCGTTATCGATGGTGAAAGTGGCGGCGTCATCCGGGTGCGCGGACGGTCTAAACGCCGGGCGCATTTTCGCAATGCAAAAGCCGCGCATTTCTGGAAATGATGCGGGCCTGCCCGATGAGCGACCTTTCTGCCGAGCCCTGCACTACTGCCTTGGATCTACGCGCGGGGGACTGCCTCGCGGGCATGGCCACGCTGCCGGCGGCGTCGGTGGATCTCGTGGTCACGTCTCCGCCCTACAATCTCGACATCGCCTACGCCTCCTACCGCGACGACGCGCCGCGCGCGGAGTATCTCGACTGGTCGTACCGCTGGGCCGCGGAGGTGCAGCGCGTGCTCAAGCCGGACGGCTCCTTTTTCCTCAACATCGGCGCAGCCCCCGCCAACCCGCTGCTCCCCCACGAAATCGTGCTCAAGCTCCAGCCGCTCTTCCGCCTGCAAAACACGCTGCACTGGATCAAGTCCATCACCGTCCAGCCGCGCCGCGCGCCCGAGGTAAGCGTGGGCCATTTCAAGCCGATCAACTCGAAGCGCTACCTCACCGACTGCCATGAATACGTCTTTCACCTCACCAAGACCGGCGACGTGCCACTCGACCGCCTCGCCGTGGGCGTGGAGTATGCGGACAAAAGCAACATCGCCCGCTGGGCGCACACCCGCGGCGCGGCGCGCGACCGGCGGTGCCGCGGCAACAACTGGTTCATCCCCTACGAGACCATCAAAAGCCGTGCCGGCGACCGCCCCCACCCGGCCACCTTTCCCGTGCAGCTCGCCGAATGGTGCATCCGTCTCCACGGCCAGCGTCCCGGCCTCGTCATGCTCGACCCCTTCCTCGGCCTCGGCCACAGCGCCAGCGCGGCGGCGGCGTGCGGGGTGGAAAAATTCATCGGCTTTGAAATCGACGACGGCTACTTGGCCGAAGCGCGCGCGCGGCTGGCACCTGGGTCGAAGGCCTGATTAACCGCAGAGGCGCAGAGGGCTTCTAAGAGGACGTACCAAAAGCCGGAAAACCACGGGGGACATCAGAGCACGTGGGAAAAAAATCGTGCCCCCACCCGTGCGCCCCGTGTCCCCTGTGGCTCAGAACACTATGGTACGCTCTCTAATTCTAAGATTTCCCTCTGCGGATCTCTCCACTCCCTCTGCGCCTCTGCGGTCAAAGAATACAACGCGCCAAATTGTGCCGTCATTCCGATTTCGTCATTCCCTCGCCATTCCACATTCGTCATTAGTCATTCCGATGCTCCCCTTCATCCTCCGCCGCTTCGCCGCCATGCTCGTGGTGCTGTTCTGCGTGGTCACGATCACCTTCTTCCTCGTGAAAGCGATGCCCGGCAGCCCCTTCACCAGCGAGCGGAATATCCCCGACGCCATCAAGCAGCAGCTCCTCGCGCGCTTCAATCTCGGCGGCTCGAACTGGGAGCAGTACGCCACCTACATCGGCCTCCGGCGCAACGTCTCCGGCCATTACAGCGGCCTGCTCCAGGGCGACCTCCAGCTTTCCACCAAATACCGCGACCGCTCCGTGGCCGAGCTGCTGCGCGACAGCCTGCCCATCTCCGCCACGCTCGGCGTCGCTGCATTTCTCCTCGCCACCACCGGCGGCGTCTGGCTCGGCGCGCTCGCCGCCGTGCGCCACCACAC
>JANPHJ010000214.1:0-5405 GCA_031424395.1 Chthoniobacter sp. | reverse complement strand
ACCGCCGTGCTCGCCAAGCCGCGCGGCTTTGTCTGCACCGCCGACGACGAATGCCAGCGCCGCACCATCTTCGAGCTGCTCCCGGCGCACTGGCCGCGCGTCCATCACGTCGGCCGGCTCGACATGGACAGCGAGGGCCTGCTCATCGTCACCAATGACGGCGACCTCTCGCTCGCCCTCACCCATCCGCGCTACAAGATCGACAAGGAATACGAAGTCCTCATCGACAAATCCTTCGACCAAAAGGACCGCGACAAAATGCTGCGCGGCTTTCACATCATGGGCGGGCGGGCCATAGCCGAGCGCCTGGAAATCGTCGGCCCGCAGCACCTGCGCATCACCCTGAACCAGGGCATCAAACGGCAGATCCGGCTCATGCTCTACGAGCTGGGCTACGAGGTGGAGCGACTCGTCCGCACGCGCATCGGCCCGCTGAAAATCGGCGGCATGCGCCCCGGCGAATGGCGGCTGCTCGAGGCCAAGGAAGTCAAGGCGCTGAAAGGCGCCGGTGAGCCGAAGTAGGCGGGGCTGCCCGGGCCATGGCCGCCGGGTTCTTGCCTTTTTTGAACTTTCAGAGATGAGGTGTGGTTTCGCATACCAAAAAAGAATGGCGAGTTCGATTGGATGCCCAAACGGATTTCAGATTGGAAATTTCATCCAACGCGGAGAGATAGCGTTGACGTCGCCGTTCTGCAATTTTTGCCTCCCACTGCGACAACGCTAAAGCATTTGGGTCCAGAGCACGTTGCTACGGCGGATGTCATGAGACATCTTGATGTCGGAATAGGAGATGAGGTTTTCATCACGGGCCTGTTTAAGCCTCGCGGGCTATTGGCGAGGAGCGTCCCAATACTCCGCATGGGTGCTATAGCCGGGATGGACGAAGAACCAGTGCCAACGAAGGACTTTGGAAAAATGGCGGCATACCTTATCGAAGTTCGTTCCATTGGCGGGATCAGTGGATCACCAGTGTTTTTCCGCAGGCTTTTTCACGAGCGTTTCTATTTTCTCGGGATAATCCACGGGCACTACGACACCCTCGACCAGACCCCCGACAACATCGAGCAAGACACCATCGGTGGACGAGGGATCAATACTGGAATTGCAATCGTTGTTCCAGCCTACTATGTCGTAGAAGTCGTCGGCCAATTCTCTGAGGCGGAAAAGCAATACGCCCGGCAATTGGCCGCGGAGGAATTTTTGCGCAAGCAACTGTCGGATTTGTCGCTTCAGGCTTCACCGCCCATTATCGCGAGTTCTGGGACTTCTTTTGAAGGCATGAAATTCACGGTTGATCTCGATGAGCCGACTCATTTGAAACAAGTGTCCTATACGGACTGAGTAAGTAACCAACCGAGGCGCATGTGCGGCGAAGCAGTCGAAAAACACGCCGTCATTCTGCGCTCACTCCCACCGCCTTCGCCCATTTAGAGTCAGCGGTTCTTCACTCCGCCTTTGTCGCAGAGCTTCCAAAGGCTGCGTTCAAAATGACAGGTTGGATATTTCGCGGCTGCGCCGCGCTGCGCGCCGTGCCCCGTGTTGCCCGCGGGCGGGCGCTGTGCTTAGTTCGCCGCCCTTATGCTGCACTTCACGAAAATGAACGGGGCCGGAAATGATTTCGTCGTGGTCGATAACCGCGACGGCCAGACCGCCCTCACCGGCGCGCAGATCGCCCGCCTTTGCGACCGCCACCGCGGCGTCGGGGCCGACGGCCTGCTCGCCGGCGAGCCCGCGCAAAACGGCGCGGACTTTCGCATGCGCTACTACAACGCCGACGGCGGCGAGGCCGAGATGTGCGGCAACGGCGCGCGCTGCTTCGCCCGCTTCGCGCAAAAGGTCAGCGGCCAGACCGGCGACCTCTCCTTTGAAACGCAGGCCGGCGTGATCACCGCCCGGTTTCTCGGCGACCGCGTGGAAATCCAGATGAGCGCCCCGCACTCGCTCCGCCTCGACGACCGGCTCCACGCCGCCGACGAGGTGCTCCACGTCCACTCGATCAACACCGGCGTCCCGCACGCCGTCGTCTTTGTGGACGACCTCGAAAACACCGACGTGCGCCACCTCGGCCGCACGCTCCGCTACCACGCGCATTTCGCGCCGCGGGGCACGAACGCGAACTTCGTCCAGCAGCGCGCCACCGACACTATCGCCATCCGCACCTACGAGCGCGGCGTCGAGGACGAGACGCTGGCCTGCGGCACCGGCATGGTCGCCTGCGCCCTCATTTTCCACGAGCGCACCGGCGCGGCCTCGCCCGTAAAGGTGCAGGTCCGCGGCGGCGAGACCCTCCGCATCGGCTTCGAGAAAACGGCGGACGGCTACGCCAACGTCACCCTCACCGGCCCCGCGGATTTCGTCTTCGACGGCACCACGGCAATCTAGGTTTTCCGAAACCGCAGAGGCGCAGAGGACGCAGAGAAAGGCCCCGCCTCCGAACTCCATCTCCCACCTCTGCGCCCCTCCGCGTCCTCTGCGCCTTTGCGGTTAAAAAAACAACCCATGACCAATCTCCGTTTCGCAAACGCGCCGGTTTTTCTGTCCAAAAAATCCCGCCCCGCTTAGAAACCACGCCCCTATGTTTGCAGGCACTTTCACCGCGCTCGTCACGCCCTTCAAAAATGATCAGCTCGATGAAGCCGCGTTCGCGCAGCTCATCGAGGCGCAGATCGCCGGCGGCGTCACCGGCATCGTCCCCGTCGGCACCACCGGCGAATCGCCCACGCTCAGCCACGAGGAGCACCGGCGCGTCATCGAGATGGGCGTTCAGTTTGCCAAAGGGCGGTGCAAAGTCATCGGCGGCACCGGCTCCAACTCGACGAGCGAGGCCGTGGCCATGACGGTCGAGGCGGAAAAGCTCGGCTGCGACGGCGCGCTGCTCATCGCGCCTTATTACAACAAGCCCTCGCAGGAAGGGCTCTACCGGCACTTCGCCAAAATCGCCGCGGCCACGAAACTGCCGCTCGTGCTCTACTCGATCCCCGCGCGTTGCGGCATCGAGATCGGCGTGGAAGTCACCGCGCGCCTCGCGAAGGATTTCCCGAACATCGTCGCGATGAAGGAAGCCGGCGGCACCGTCGAGCGCGTGAGCGCGCTGCGCGCCGTCGTGCCGAAGTCGTTCACCATTCTCTCGGGCGACGATTCGCTCACGCTACCATTCATGTCGGCAGGAGCGGTCGGCGTCATCAGCGTCGCGTCAAATATCGTCCCCGCCGAAGTCGCCGCGCTCGTCAACGCCGCCCTCGCCGGCGACTACGCCAAAGCCCGCGCGCTGCACTTCAAGCTCTACCCGCTGTTCAAAGACCTCTTCATCGAGCCCAACCCCGTGCCCATCAAACATGCCCTCGCCCTGCAAAGCCGCATGTCGCCCGAAGTGCGTCTCCCGCTTTGCGAAATGGCCCCCGCCACCGCCTCCAAGCTCACCGCCACGCTCCGACAGCTCAGCCTCATCTGAGAGCATCGCCCGATGATTTTTGAGCCACGGGTACACACGGATGAAACACGGATTTCTGATTCCCATCCGTGTCCATCCCTGTGCATCCGTGCCTAATTCCTAACCCCGCTTTTTCCAATGCCTCTAAAAATCCTTATCAACGGCGCGCGCGGGCGCATGGGCCAGACGCTCATCGCCTGCGCGAAAGGCGCCGCCTCGCTCGAAATGGCCGCGCAGGTCGATGTCGGCGACGACTTCGCCGCCGCGCTCGCGCAGTGCGAGGCCGTCATCGACTTCTCCCACCACTCGACCGTCGAGCCCGTGCTCGCCCGCTGCGTCGAGGCAAAGAAGACGCTCGTCATCGGCACCACCGGTCACACCGACGCGCAGGTTGCTGCCATCAAACATTCCGCCGCGCAGATCCCGATCGTCTTCGCGCCAAACTACAGCATCGGCGTGAACACCCTTTTCTGGCTCACCCGCAAAGCCGCGGAAATCCTCGGCCCCGGCTTCGATCTCGAAGTCGTCGAGATGCACCACCGCTTGAAAAAGGACGCGCCCAGCGGCACCGCGAAAAAACTCGCCGAGATTTTGGCCGAAGTGCGTGCGCTGCAATACAACGACGACGTGCGCCACGGCCGCCACGGCATCGTCGGCGAGCGCACCGACGCCGAGATCGGCATGCACGCCATCCGCGGCGGCGATGTCGTCGGCGACCACACCGTCATCTACGCCGCCACCGGCGAGCGCGTGGAGCTGACCCACAAAGCCTCCAGCCGCGAAACCTTCGCCCGTGGGGCTTTGCGGGCGGCGGTCTGGGCGCATGGCCGGGCAGCGGGACTCTACGACATGCAGGACGTGCTGGGGCTGAAATGAAGTCGGAGGGCGGAGAGCGGAGAGCGGAAGACGGAGCCGACCGGGCGACGCGCGTTTTTCTTCCGCCCTCCGCCCTCCGCCCTCCGACTTTCCCATGAGAGCCGGCCTCGCCCTCGGCTCAAATCTCGGCGACCGCCTCGCGCAGCTTTCCCGCGCCCGCACCTGCATTCTCGCCCTGCCCGGCGTCTCCGCACCGGCGCTCAGTTCGCGCATTTATGAGACCGAACCCGTCGGCTCCGGGCCAGACGCCGGCGCGTATCTCAATGCCGTCCTCGAAGTCGAATACGACGGCCAGCCGATCACGTTGCTCGACGGATTGCAGCGCATCGAAGCCGACTTTGGCCGCCCCTCGAAACGCCCGCGCAACGCCCCCCGCATCCTCGACCGCGACCTCCTCTACGCCGGCAACCTCATCCTCAGCAACACCGAGGTCATCATCCCCCACCCGCGCCTCCACCTCCGCCGTTTCGTCCTCACCCCGCTCACCGACATCCGCCCCGACTTGATTTTGCCCGGTCATCACGAAAACGTCGCCACGCTGCTCGCACGCTTGCACGATCCCGCCCGCGTGGAACTCTTCGCCGACACTTTCTAAACGTGCTCGCCGCAAAAAAATCCAAATGTCATCCTGAGCGAAGTTCCCGGCGGGCGCAGGCGGCCGGGAACGCAGTCGAAGGACCTCTAACTATTTCTTCGGGGAGCAGGCGGTGGGTGAGTTGCGCTCCGCGCCGCCTCCGCCCGCGAAAAGTTGGAGGTCCTTCGACTCCGCTTCGTTCAGGATTACAGTATTTTTTAACCACACCGCATGTCCATCGCCGACCTCACAGCCCTAAAACGCCGCGGCGAAAAGCTCGCCGTCCTCACCGCCTACGACTACCCCACCGCGCGGCTGCTCGACGAAAGCGGCCTCGACATCCTCCTCGTCGGCGATTCCCTAGGCATGGTCGTCCTCGGCTTTCCCGACACCACCCACGTCACCATGGAGCACATGCTCCACCACACCGCCGCCGTCGCCCGCGGCACGCAGCGCGCGCTCGTCGTCGCCGACCTGCCCTTCGCCAGCTACGACACGCCCGAGCAAGCGCTCGCCAACGCCCGC
>JANPHJ010000213.1:0-3336 GCA_031424395.1 Chthoniobacter sp. | reverse complement strand
CTGATTCTTCCCGCCTGCCTTTGCCTTTCCGATGCGGAGGCCCGCCAGATCAAAGCCTTCTGCCAGCGCGGCGGCACGGTCATCGCCGACTATCTGCCGGGCCTGTGGGACCAGCATGGCAAAGGCCGCACAGGTGGCGGTGTGCTGGATGAGATGTTCGGCGTCACGCACAGCCCCGAGCTGCGAGCCGGCGATGTCTTTGGCGAAAAGCTGTGGGTCGAGGTGGATCAGGACGCAAACTTCTCGTGGAAGACTTACGAGGAGTTTTTAACGAACAAGAACACCTCCGTGCGCGACGCGAGCGGCTTTAACAAAGCGGTGCGCGCGATGCCCGTCGATCATGTGCAGACTTATGGACGCGGGAAAGCGGCGCTGATGAATCTTTCGCCGCAGTGGTATAACGCCTTCCGCGTTGCCGGAGCGATCCCGGCGCAAAAGCGGGTGGTTTTCCTGCGCCACATGGCGGAGGCCGGGGTCGTGCCGTGGGTGCGACTCAAAGATGCAGGTGAGAAGGAGCATGGGTATGAGATTACGTATTGGTCAAAGCCCGGCATAACCAGCGGCGCGGGCCGGACGCTGCTCTTTGTCTGCTTCAACCCCGAGATCACCGGCAACTCGCTGGGCGGTGGAAACGCGGACGGACTAAAGAGCGCCCAAGTGCCGGTGACGTTGCAGTTCCGCGGTGAAATCAAGGGTCTGCGCGACGAGCGCACTGGCAAGGAACTTGGCAACGGGCGGGAGTTCGCCCTCGGCTGGAGGCAAAACGAAGCCATCGTCCTTTCCTTCGCCGCACGGAACTGACCTCAGCAGATGCGCCTGCCCTGTGCCTCGGCGCTTCAGCGCACCCCGTTCATTTTGCCCCGTCGGTCGCAGATTTTCCCTACTGGGAGAATGAACCGCGGGATTGAGTGCCGGGGGGAATACGAAAGCCTTTGTGCATCGCGTCCATTTCCCGCCAGCCAAACCATGAATCGCCGTTTTCAAAATTCCGCCTGTGCTCTCGCCATTGCTTCGCTCGCCTTGGTGGGCGCGGCTGTGGCGGGTGAGAAAAGCTCCGCCATGGCGGTGGGCGGCGAGTTTCAGCAAAAGTTGCGGCCGATGCTGGAGGAGCATTGTTTCAAGTGCCACAACGCTGATAAGCACAAGGGCGGGATCGATCTTACGCCGTTCGATAGCGAGGGTTCGGTGCTCAAGAAATACAAACTCTGGGAACGCGTGATCGAGGCGGTGCGGACTGAAGAAATGCCCCCGGACGATGACAAATTTACGCCGCAGCATGGCGAGGTGGTGGTCGGCGGGCTGAAGAACATTCTCGCGCTGCTCGACAGCGGACATCCGTCGCTGACCGATCCGGGGCCATCGCTTGCGCGGCGGCTGAGCAGGTTGGAATACAGTTATGCGTTGCGCGACTTGACGGGGGTGGAGCTGGATTTTTCTGCACTGGTCGGAATCCCCGAGGACTCGACGGGGAGCAGTTTGGAGAACGTGGCAGCGGCGCTGAATCTGCCGCCGTCGCTGCTCGAGAAGTATTTCGCGGCAGCCGACCTCGCGCTGACGCGGCTCTTCGGTGAAGCCGATCCGCTATGGGATGCGAAGCCGGATTGGGAGCGGAAGCCGGTGGAGGAAAAGCTGAAGAAGGTGCGGGTGAAGTTTTTCAACGAGGTGCCGGAAGATGCGGATCGCGCAGCCGCGGGAAAACTTGTCGCGCAGTTCGCAGGGCTCGCGTGGCGGCGGCCGCTCGCGCCCGCGGAGAGCGTCGAGAAAGTCGGCGCACTAACCATCGAAAATGGCGGCGAAGCTTTGCTCGAAGGCCAAACCGTCCCGCTCGCCGCTGGTGAAGAACTCACGCTGCTGCCGCAAATCGACGGCGCGTTTGCCGGTGGCGATTGCAAGCTGAAGGACTTTTCCATTTCCCTCGGCGGCAAAAACGCATCGCCTGCAAATCAAGGCTACAAGCTGCCGGCCGCGTGGGAGGGCAAAGAAAAGGGCAGTGCCGCCGGCAATCCCATCGCCGCGGACGGGCAGCCGATCTGGCGGCTCGACCGGCTCTTTCCCGAGGACGCCATCATCGCCGCAAACTACGCGCCACTCATCTGGGACGGCACGCGCTGGGCAGCGCCCGACCACACGCACGCGGGTCATCCGAGCGCGCAGGTGGAAAATGGAAAATTGAGCTTCGCAGCGATGGGGCCGTGGAATGGCGGCGACCTGAATTTCGCAAAAATCCCGGTGCTCGCCTTCATCGCGCCGCGGAACGGCACCTACAAAGTAACCGGTGCCGCCAGCGCCAAACCGTGGGAAGGCGGCGCGAAAACCTTCCCCTTCGCGCTTCGCAAAAAAGACACGCAACGCGCCGCGGAAATCAAAACCATCCAACTCCCGCGCGACGGCACGCCCGTCCCATTCGAGGCTGAAATCGAACTCAGCACCGGTCACGAACTCCTCTTCGTCCCCATGACGCAGGGCCTCTACAACAACGCGGCGAACTTCACCCTCGACGGCCTCTCCATCACCCGCCTGCCGTAACTCACGTTCTAACCTGAATTCGCCAACCCTCATCCCGCCCATGCACCTAACACCACTCGCCCTCGCCATCTTCGCCATGCAGCTCTTCGCGTCCGCGGCGGACTTTCCTCCGCCAAAATCGCTCGGCGACACCGCCGGCTACGGTCGGAATATCCAGCGCACCATGCGGCTGCTCGCGGAGAGCACGCCTGACCACCGCAACACCGTGCGCGTGCTTTTCTACGGGCAGAGCATCACCGAGCAGGGCTGGTGGAAGATCGTCGCCGACGATTTGCGGGCGCGTTTTCCCAACGCGAACCTAGTGATTGAAAACTGCGCGCTAGGCGGCTTCGCGTCGCAAATGCTCGTCCGAACGGCGGAGACGGACCTATATCCGTTCCAGCCGGATCTGCTCATTTTCCACGTCTATGGCGCGCACGACAAATACGAGGACATCATCCGCCGCACCCGCGAGCGGACGTGCGCGGAAATCCTGATGCAGACCGACCACGTCGTGAAACCCGCCGACCTCACCGAGGAAACCGACCCCGCGAAAGTGCCGATCCAGAGCGGGAAGTGGGACGCCTTTATGAATCACAACTGGCTCCCGTCGGTGGCGAAAAAATACGGCGCGGAACTGTGCGACCAGCGCGCGATTTGGAAGCAGTATCTCGCCGAATTCGCGCTGGAGCCGAAGGCCCTGCTGCGCGACAACGTGCATCTCAACGCGCACGGTGAATTCCTCATGGCCGAGTGCGTGAAGGCGTATCTGCGGCGCGACACGAGCTTCGACCGTGCGCCCGTCGAGACGTGGGTGAAGACCCTCGTGGT
>JANPHJ010000212.1:0-2471 GCA_031424395.1 Chthoniobacter sp. | reverse complement strand
TTTGATGAAGAGGCGGAACGTGTTCGTTTCGTCCAGCTCGAACTCCTTCAGCAGCGCGCCGAGCGGCTCGGATTCGCAGCCGCATTTCATCAGGTCTTCGAGGCTGTAGCGGACTTTGTCGCGGAGGAAGCCCTGCACTTTTCCGAAGTCGATGAAGTCGCTCACCGAGCGCGTGACGCCGCCGACTTTCAGCAGGTAGCCGATGGTCGCGCAGTTCGGATCGCCGCAGGGCAGCGGGGTGAAATCTTCGTAGCGCAGCTTGCCTTGGCTCTGCTCCACGCTGGCTAAGATGATGTCCGCAGTGTTGAGGGGAGAGTTGGTTGAAAGTTGAGAGTTGTTAGTTGAGAGCCGTCGCCCGGAATTGAAGACGGGTTGGAAGGCGACGCCGCGCACATGCGGAAAACGCAGGCCAAATTCCACGGCTTCCCATAGGTTCGGGAGGTTGTCGGGCGTCACGGTCATCGCGAGCGTGATGGGGATGTTCAGCGTGCGGCAGCGTTCGATGGCGCGCTGGCGGAGCTTCCGAAAATCACCACCGCGCAGCTCGCGCTGGCCGGCTTCCTGCACGCCGTCGAACTGGAGATAGAGCTGGAATTTCCCGTAGCGGAAGGTCTTCCCAAGCGCATCGAGAAAGGCGTCGTCGTTGGCGAGGCGGACGCCGTTGGTGTTGAGCAGCACGTAGTCGATGCCGGGGTTCGCATGCAGCCACGCGAGCAGCTCGAAGAACTGCGGATGCAGCGTGGGTTCGCCGCCGGAGAGCTGGAGAATCTCGATGCCGCCCTTGCGGTCGATCACGCCCTGGATGCGCCGCTGCAAGTCCGCGAGCGGCACGGCATCGACTTTCCCGGTCGGCGAATCGGCGTAGCAAGTCGGGCAGGCGAGATTGCAGGAGTTGACGATTTCGATGAGGGCGAGGCAGGTCGACAGATGCTCGGCCGGGCTCCCAATTTCCCTTTTCTGCTTACCGCTTTCCACGTTTCGTCCCAGCGTCCCGCGCACTTCGCCATCGCCCGCCGAGCACGCGTTCCCCCCGCAACACGCATTCTGCGGATCGCCCTGCGCGAGCCAGTAGAAGCGCGCATCCGACGAGATGCATGTCTCCGCCGCCCCATGCTCCGCGCAAGTCCGCCGCAACATCACTCGCTTCTGCTTCGCGCCGACGAGCCACACTTCGGCGGGAACGCTCGCGTGGCAGACGGGGCAGCGCGATTGGGTGCGCTTGAGGAGTTGTTCGGAAATGAGTTCCAGTTTCATCGGGATACCACGCTAATTCCCGCACTAACCAACATGCACCCTCCGAAGGCCACAAAGCTGTTAACGAAGACAAGACCCACCGTCACGCCGAGCGTGTTTGCGATGCGACCGGGCCATGACTGGTTTCGCGTGAGAATAAAAGCCAGCGGAAGCGAAACTCCCGTCATCACGCTCATCGAAATCTTCGCGGCGCGATTCAAAACAGCACCGACATTCACAACATCGAGACCCTCCCGGACATGGAACCGTGGCACCGGTTCCATCCAAACCTCTGCCGCCCACAATGCCAGAAGTGCTCCGACCGCTGGCGCGCAAAGCAACATCCACTGCCAGACAGTGCTTGGCTTTCTCCAGTTCATCGCGAAATGGCCCTGCCAAGTACCGCCACTCCGGTGCAGCCAGCGAACGCAACGAAGAGATTGATAAATTCGATCACGATCCCATAGCGCAACGCGGTTACGCACCGTCCAATGAAAGACTCCTCACCATCGCGGGCCCACCAAAATCCAAGAATGAAACTCATCGCTGTGCCGACAAGTAGTCCTTCGACTCCCACGCCTGTTTGAGTCCCAAAAGTATCGTAACCATGCCCCAACAACGCATTCAACCAACCGGGAAGTGCGGTTCCGAAAATCACAATCACGGTTGCGGGAGACAGTAGAGCCAGCCATTGCCAGGCGTTGCTCGGCTTTCTCAGGTTCACTGCGAAAAAAGGTTGCCACCCGCTTCCGCTGCGACGGAGCCAGCGAATGCGATCGAGAAATTGACAAAAGAAATCAGGAAGAACGCGATCAAGCCGTTCGCGAGCAGGGCTAGATGCGGTAGTTGTGAATCGGTAAGCCAAAGTGAAAGAGCCAAACAGAGTGCCAGCGCGAGCCATCCGCCTAACATCGTGCAAACAGCTTGGATGCTTACCCAGTTCGGTGAACCTAACCCAAAGTTCCGCACGAGGCCGGGCGCGAAAAACGTGCTCGCAAGCATGACGACAGCCGGTGAGAAAAAGGCAAGCCACTCCCACAACCGACGCGGATATCGAAAGCTGGTCATGTCACTTGAAATCCATGCGACCGCCATTCATCAGCAGACACCCCGCGAAAGCAACTCCCATGAGCACGCACGCGACTCCGGCCATGATCGCCATGCCCATGAGCGCGCCGAGGAGGAGCTGGGCGAAGATGTTGTCCACCCATTTCCCGACGATGAGGAAGCCCGCGACG
>JANPHJ010000211.1:0-7113 GCA_031424395.1 Chthoniobacter sp. | reverse complement strand
GCGGCGAAGAGCGGGAGCGCGCGAGCACCGAGATCGAGCTGGGCATCGCGTCGATGAATTCAAACGCCTGCCGCTGCGAAATGCGGCGCCCAACCTCAACCCAATGCTCTAACGTCATGCCCGAACAATTCGTCGCCCTACTGAAAAAGCTCCGCGTCCCGCTCCTCGCCGAGGCGGAGGTTGCCAAACTCCGCCTACTGCAAAGGAATGGATGCACTGGCACCACCGAGAGCAGCAGCACATGCCGCTGCGTATCGCGGAGGAGCAGCGCGCCGCCTACGCCGCGTTCCTCGACAATCCAACTGCGGAGAACGAACAGCGGCTCATGGTGCTGGCCGACACGACTCTCGCCGGCACGCGCTACGGGTTGCTGCGCCGGGCGTTTGCCGATTTGCGCGGGCGCATCAGTGCCCACGCGGCGGACATCGTGCGTCCCGTGATTCATCACGCGCTCCAAGTCTTGAATGCAGAACACGAGCGCCGGCTGGAGACCGCCGAACCAGTGATGAGCAGCAAGCACAGGAATCCAATCGTGATCGAAACGCGCCACGCCGTCGAATACGGCGACCGCATCAGTATGTATGTGCTCGATGCGTCCGGTGGGAAGAGTCAGAAGCCGCCGCTGGATCTGGCCGACGTGCTGATCGGCAGCGCACGAGCCTGAACTTTTTTGACACCACACCACGACCATGATGACCATTGAGGATCGACTCGCCACCGTAGTCAGCCTCCTGCCCGAGCATGAGCAGCGGCGTTTTGCCACTCCGTTTGCCAAGGGTGAGAGCGCCGACAGCCGCCTCGTCGATGCCGTGCGAGCGCTCGCTCGCACTGAGGGATTGAGCTGCACCACTGAAGCCGAGATGGCGCAGGCTCGCGCGCGTGTGCTCGCGCAAGTCGCGCGGCAGCCAGCGACACCACCACCAGCAGTCGAAGACGAAGCCGCCACGCTCGCAGCTCGTTTTGCTGCGCACAAGACTCCGCACGCCCAGACCGCGTTCTGGCGCAGCCTCACGCCGTGGGAGCGCAGCGTTCTTTCGCCGGCGAAGCCAGTCACTCCGTAAGGTCCCTTGAAACGGGTCGGAGGTTTTCACATTGGGGCGGCAGGGGTGTATGTCAGTGCCGGTTAGATGAAAAAGTTGTCTGCTGCGGGCCGCTACTTGCGGAAGCCTTTCTCCGCCCCGGAGCGTTTGCCGTCGTCTTTGAGGGTGCCGGGCTTCCAGTTACGGGCGATGTCGAGATCGGCGGCTACCTTTTCGGACAAAGCAGTCACGTCCACGAAGCCCACGCGGTTGTAGAGCGCCGGGACATACTGGGCGTCGCGAATGGCAGCATAACGCTTCCAGTGGGTCAGGGCATCGGCGAGGTGGCGCAGCGCCGCAGCTTGCTCAAACTTGTCGGCGTTCCCGTCAAACAGGGCCAGCGCACAGGCGCCGCGAATCTTGGAGGCGAAGTAGCGGCCGAGCCAGGCGAGTGCCTCGCAGTCATTCACGTTTTTTTGGAGTTCGGCATCCTGCCTGGCGGGTTCACGGAGCGTGTCGAGTGCGGAGAGAGTTTCCGATGCCGAGCCGTCGAGCGCTGCGGCGATTTCGAGCGGTGTGGTCTGCTCCATCGGCTGGCGGGCGATGAGGCGCGCGCGCCAGTCGCGGATGCACAGCACCTCCGCGCCCGGCATGGCGCTGCCTTCCATGAAGTGCTGCACGGTGTAGAAGCCCTTGCCTTTGCTCCTCCGATGGCTCCAGCAGGCCTCGGGATACCACTTGAGATCGATATCGCCCCAGAAAAAGCGCGTGATGAGCGGCATGACCTGCGAGGCACCTTGCAGGGCACGAAAGACATGCGATGACGATGCCTTGGGATGCCGTGCGGCGAGCAACCGCTCGAAGTGCGAATCGGGCAGCGAGGGGTCGTAGGCCAGCCGACCCCAGAGCATGAAGGAATACCATTGCTTCTCCATCACCAGCGGACGCGGGCCGGGGGCGGGATTACGTTCCAGAAAATCGCGTCCCCAGACGTAGCCATCCGGCCCCATGTAAAAGCCCGCGATCTTGTCCGCCGGGGGAATGTTCAGGATGTATTCGCGCGCGTAGGCGGGATCGCCAAAGCGGAAGGTGTAGATGTCGTCATTGCGCACGGTGAGCCAGGTCTTCCGGCCGGGCGCGAGGTTCTCCAGCAGCGGCTGGATGAAGGCCGGCTTCGGGATCGAATACATGTGCGCCACCGAGTATTTGAAACTGAACTCGAATGTCCCTGGGTAGTCTTTGAACGCGTCGAGGATGTCGCTCTGCGCGGTCCAGTGGAAGCGATGAATCATATCGAACTTGCGCTTGGGGTCGTCCTTCAAGGCATCGCGCACGCCTTCCCCATAGGTGTCCCAAAGCCAGGCTTCCTTCGCCTTGGAATCCATTTTCTCCGGCATGCCCTCGCCTGCGGTGATGCCCATGCCGGCGAGCAGCGGATACGTTTTCACCATCTCCCGCACGCTGGCGCGGAAATACTTTTGGGTGGTGTCGTTGCCCATGTCGTTCGTGATGCCGTGCTTCCCCTCAGCGCCGAAGGTGAAGACGTTCCAAGTGAAAACATAGACCTGAATGCCACGGTCGCTGGCCTGCTGCATGACCCAGCGCCAGAATTCGATCTTCTCGTCGATCGTCATGCGCTTCACCACCTCGTGGTCGGCGAGCATTTCGGGGCGGACCATGTCGGTGCCTGCATAGCTGTAAGTGTCATCGAGCCTCGCGCGAGTGCGCCAGACATCGTCCAGCGCGACCTCGGGAAACTCCGGCACCTTCACCAGCGAGGGGAAGGGATGGAGGCTCCAAAGCGAGAGCACATTGTAGCGGTGCCGCGCCATCGAATCGAGGAACGCCGTCCAGAACTCGCGCTCCCACATCTCCGGGATGTTCGCCTGCGCGGCGTCGGAGCAGTCCGTGTAGCTCGGTGTCCGCAGATCGAGCGGGATATTGAGCTTAATGCCGCGTTGGTTGATGTGCGGCGTGCGGTCGGAGTCCTTCAGCGAATCGAGCGTGCCCGTGCGAATCGCCTCCGCGACATCCAGCCCGCCATACATCGCGCCCGTGGCATCGGCCCCGCGCACCGTGATGGTGCGGCGTCCGGCGTCATTCTGCACGCGGATGCTGTAGCTCTGCGCGATAGCATTGGCTTCCTTTGCGATGGTGAGAGCAATGCGTGTAGCCGTGGCGTCTTCGCCCAAAGTCATGCCGTTGGCCACGGCTTCACGGCGTATCTCTTCGACGGCAAACTTTCCCTGTTGGTTCGTTGTGGGGTCGTTTGTCAGTTCGAGGTTTGCAGCCATCGCTGGAACCGAGATGAGGGTGGTCAGGAACGCGGTGCTTGCGATCGCGGAGACGAGGAACCGCAGGATTCTTTGAGCTAGCTTCATGGATATAATGGGTTTGGACGGCGAAGCTGGCCCAGCTACTTGGGTGCGAGATAGCTCTGAGCCAGCAACTCTCCCAATCGAACAATGCCTGCCTCAGTGATGACCAGCTTCTCCTGGTGCGGCCGAAGGTCGAATGCTTTGAGATGAATGAACGCAGGATCGGCAGCCCTGCCCCAAACCCGGATCGGCTTGTCTCGTTGGAGCACCATGTTGGACTGGAACAGATTGTGAACACACAAGCCACTGCCAATGGCGGGAGTGTCAATGCGATCCTTTCCTGGCTCCAGTTTCTCCGCAGCTCTGACGGGGTTTGCAATGTTTGATGCGGTAAAGCCGACCAGCAGCATGGTTAAATAATGCCTCTTCATATCTCGCGGTGTCATGGTGATGCGTGCGCTTTTTTCCGCCAAACTACTTTCGTAGACTCAGCAAAGTCGGCGTCTCCGTGCTCGCCTCAATGGCGCGGATGGTATCGCGGACGGACTTGGCTTTTTGGATCATCAAATTCGGTGGAAAGTCTGGCTCCTCCTTCTCGAAGTAATTGGCGAGCTTCGTCAGCTCTGGAATGATTACCTTCGCGTGGGTGGCGTAGGTGAGGAGGATCTTCATGATCACCGGGGTTCGGTTTTGGCTCGACCAGGGATTTTGCTCACGGGTGTATTTTACGAGGGCGCTCATGCCTTCTTGGATGTGATGCTGGGCCAGCAAGCGCAGACCCTCCACGCGAATATCGTCGGCGAACATCTCTCCGCTGGGCGCAGGGTGGACGATGGCTTCGTGGATGGCGGGCAGCAGAGGTTTGATCTCTTCGAGCGAGAGTTGGCGATAGACAGAGCCAATGCTGCCGCGAGCACGACCGTCCTGATTCTTGAGCCCAGCCTGCACGGCCTTGTAGAGCGCGGGACGATCGACGCCTTCCAGTGAGCGACCGAGGAGCCCTGCACGATCAAATAGCGCGAAGGAGAGGTAGCGTTGCTGCATGGCACGCGGGTCATTTTTCTCATCCACCTGGGTCAGCAGTTCGAGCATTTCAGGCACGGCCTTCATGGCTGGGGCACCGATGGCTGCGAGGGCTTCGGCGGCTTTGATGCGGAGCCAGAGGTCCTTGTCCGCCAAGCATTTTTGCAGGGCCTCCACGGCAGGTGCGCCGCGCCCTCGCAGGAAGATCAAGCCCTGGCAGGCACCATAGCGAGCATCAAGACTCGGTGAGGCGAGCCTTTCGATCAAAGGCGCAACAGGAGCGGACTTGCGACGGCCCAGGGCCATGGCGGCTCGCTCGCGCACGATGGGCGACCAGTTGCACAGGCGCTCGAGCAGTTGTTCGTCGCTCAACGCGTCATAGTAACTGTTGCGGTCTTTGTTGGTCCAGCCGCGACCATCGAAGACGATGGCCTTGGCGGCAGCGGCATCGAGTTGCGACACTGCGCCTGCGCTTTTGCCAGTGAGAAGAATCTTCTTCAGAGGCATGGCGTAGGCGAGTAGGTAGGCTCCGGTGCAATCCCAACCCGCGTAGCTGTCGTAGCCGGGCTCCGGTGCGCCCTGATGAAGAAAACTGCCGTCCCAACGGCGGGCGAGGTCGAAATACCATGCCCCGAATTCCTGCATCCACGCGCCGGTGGCATGAGGGCCAGAGTGTGCGACGCCGGGCATGGCCCACAGCATGTTGAAAAAATTGCCCGTGTGTCCGGTGTCACGCTCCGGGCCGTGGGACGCGAGGCTCATGCGGGAAAAGAACTCCGTGCCCTTTGGCTCGCCAAGCAGGCTGAACAAGACCGAGACCATGCCGCATTTGCCATTGTCCTCATGGTTCTCGATCCACGGCTGATGATCACCATACGGGATGCATCCCTTGCCTATGTAGAAACGCAGCAAGCGAGCACTGCGTTCGATGGCGAGGTCAATCGCGGGATCTTTGACGCCTGCGGCACGAGCCATAACCAGACCGATCGACAGCGGGATGCCAGGCGAATTCATCATCCCGTAGCCGAAGAGTCGGCCATCGGGTTTCGCAAACTTATGGCCCCACGAGCCGACGGCGCTCTGGCCCTTGGCGGTCTCCATCGCGAGCCGCCGCAGGCCCGGCACGACCGACTGATCAGCCGTCGCCATCACATACTCGGCCAGCAGCATCATCACATAGCCGTAGCGCCATGATTGCATGTCAGCGGCTGAAAAGGCAGCCGCCCACTCGGCTTCCTTTTTCACCAGCGGCAGGTAGGAAACATCACCGCTCGCCAAAAGAGCCAGTGCATTGAGCGACCGTGTGATCGGCTCAGCACTTGGCCCTTTGAGGTAACCCGGATCAGCCATGCGGGCCGCAAGGGACTTGCAGCCTTGTTCGAGAATGCGCTTCGACTTCGCACAATCAAACGGAGCCGTGGCCGAGTAACTGCCGAGCACCGGAAGCGTCACCACGACATCCTCCGTTTTGCCAGCCCGCCAGCGCATGATCACCAACTTGCCGCTGCCTGCCTCCGTTTCCGCAACCGTGAGCGCCACGCCCAGTTCCGTTCGCGGATCGAGAGAAAAGGGCTTGCCGCTGACGCCGAGGATCACATCTCCGACCGCGATAACCCCATCCGCCGGAGACTTTGCTGCGACCTTCGTGATCGCGATCTGCCGCGCATCACTTGTCACCAGCGTGTCGCAATGCATCCAACCCCGCAGCCCCGTGGCACCGAGGTTCCAGTCGTGCCGTGCGTTCTTGGGAATGACATCGCCCTTGGTGAAGTCGGGCGGCGGGGCTTGATTGTTGTTACCCACCGAGTGGGCGAGCGTGGTGAGAAGCAGAGCGATGCAGGTGAGATAGAGTTTCATGAGGTTAGAAGTGAGCGTGTGATCGTGCTGCCGGTGCCGACGAAGAGAAGAAGCCAGTCAGCACTCATTTCTTTTTGAATGCTTGGTGCTGCGAATCCCCGCCCGAGAGCAGATAGGCCATCAGGTCCATCAACTCATTGCTGTTCATTCCCGAGATCATTCCCGGAGGCATGATGGATACTTGGGAAAACTCGATGCTCTCCACTTTGTCAGCCGGAGCCTTTGTGAGCTGGTTGAGGTCAAATGGATTCGACGCGACGCCGACTTCCTTGTGGTTTCGGAGAATGAGACGTCCCGAGATCGTGTTGCCATCTTTGAGTTTCACGACGCTCGCCATGTATTGCTCGGAAATGGACGCGCTGGGTTCGCAGATGGCCACGAGGATGTCGCGGATGGAGAAGCGATTTCCCAGCGAGCCGAGGTCGGGGCCGGAGTGACCGCCTTCACCAGCGAAGCGATGGCAGGCGATGCACATTCCGGCGGAGAACATCTTTTTGCCGTTCTCGAAATCCCGAGCGCGAAGGTCCGCTTCAAACAGCTTCATCGCCGTCTCGACGGTCCATGCTCCGGCGGGGCCTTTGGGCTTCGGGAGTTTGCTTAGGTCGAAGGAGGGAAAGTCCGCCAGCAATCCAGCGAGCAGCTCGACATCCTTGGTCTCAAGCTGCGCGATGGCGTCCGTGCGGATGGCGCGAATGTAGCCGGCAAAGCTCTTGCCGCCGTCATTCGCGAGCGCCTCGTTCAGCCAGCCGAAAAAATATTTCCGATCGTCGAGCGTCCATCCGCTGCGCACGCGCCGCAGGCAATACGCGTAGTGGATGGCGCGCGTGTTCGGCGTGTTCGCCATCATTTTCAAAATGGCCGCGCCATACTCGTGGCGCCCGAGCATTTCCTTGTCG
>JANPHJ010000210.1:0-22675 GCA_031424395.1 Chthoniobacter sp. | reverse complement strand
TTCCCGCTCGGCTTTTTCCCCGCGCGCCGCGCCGTCCCGCTGCGCCAGCCACCCGGCATCTACCCGCGGCCAGCGGGCGCGCTGCCGCTGCCGCGCGCGCACGCGCCGGTGCGCGAGCCGCGCGCCGGGCAGCGCGTGGCGGGCGACGACTACGGCGGCGTGCGCGCGTGGCAGACCGGCGAATCCCAGCGCCACATCGACTGGAAAGCCGCGGCCCGCGGCCAGCCCCTGCTCATCAAGCAGTGGACCGGCGAGACCGACGAGCTTCTCGACCTCGACTGGCAGCACCTCGCGCCGCTCGACGACGAGGCGCGGCTCAGCCAGCTCGCCCGGTGGGTGGTGGTGGCCGAGCACGGCGGCGCGGCCTACGGCCTGCGGCTGCCGGGTCGGACGCTGGCGGCCGCGCGCGGCGAGGCCCACTACCACGCCTGCCTGCGCGCGCTTGCCGCGTATGAGAGCGCGGAAAAAGATCCGCCGCGATGAACCTCTTCCACCGCCCCTTCAGCGCCATCGCCACGGCCCCGCTCGGCACCGTCGAGCTGGGCCTCGCGCTCGCGGCCGCGCCCCTTTTTCCGCGCATTGCGCCGTGGGTCGTCGCGCTTTTTTTCGCCGCCTGCGCCGCGCGCCTGCGCATGAACCGGCGCGGCGCGCGGCTGCCCGCGCTGCCGGTGAAGGTGGTGCTCTTCGGCCTCGGCAGCGGCGGCATCGCGCTGACCTACGGCACCGCGCTCGGCATCCAGCCGGGGCTGAGCATCCTGCTGCTGCTCGTGTCGCTGAAGCTGCTCGAGACCAATACCGTGCGCGACTTTCAGGTCATCACCCTGCTCGGCTGCTTCCTCGCGCTGTGCGACCTCTTCTTCAGCCAGTCCTTCCTCACCTGGCTCTATGTCGCCGCCATCTTTGCGCTGCTCCTCGCGGGGCTCGTCCATTTTCACCGGGGGAAAAGCGCAGATCGCTTCCGCCGCTCAGCGCGCCTCGGCGCGGTGCTGCTCGTGCAGGCGCTGCCGATCGTGGTGCTGCTCTTTGTTTTTTTTCCGCGCTCGCGGCAGCAGTTTTTCAATCCCTTTGACCAGCCCTTGCTCGGCAGCAGCGGGATGTCGGACAGCCTTTCACCCGGCAGCATCGCGTCGCTCGCGCTCGGCAAGGCGACGGTGTTTCACGCGGATTTCCCGGACGGCAACATGCCCTCCATGACCGCGCAGTACTGGCGCGCGGGCGTGCTCTGGGCGGGCGACGGCCTCACCTGGGTGCGCGGCCCGGCGCTGAGCCCCGAGCCCCTCGCCGGCCAGCTCGCCGGCCCGCGGGTGCGCCAGCACATCGTGCTCGAACCGCACGGCGCGCGCTGGCTGTTTGCCCTCGACCGGCCCGAGCTGGACGCCGCCGACGTGCGCGGCAGCCACCGGCAGGCGGGGGGCATTTTGCAAAGCAACAGCCCCATCCTCAAGCGCCTGCAATACGAGGTCATCTCCCGCCTCGAGAACCGCCAGGCCACCCTGCCCGCCGAGCAGCGCGAACTCGCCACGCGCCAACCCGCGCGCATTTCCCCGCACGTACAGAAACTCGTCACCGACTGGCGGGCCGCGTATCGCGGCGACCGTGAGCTGGTCGAGGCCGCGCTGCACTATTTCCGGCACGAGCGTTTCACCTACACCCTCCAGCCCGGCACCTATGACTCCGCCGATCCGCTGGATGAGTTTCTCTTCGAGCGCCGCACCGGCTTTTGCGAGCACTACGCCGCCGCCTTTGCCACGCTCATGCGCGTGGCCGGCCTGCCGTCGCGCGTGGTGCTGGGCTACCACGGCGGCGAATACAATGCGCGCGGGCGCTACGTCATCGTGCGGCAAAGCGACGCCCACGCGTGGTGCGAGGTGTGGCTGAAAGGCGAGGGCTGGGAGCGCGTGGACCCCACCGAGAT
This sequence comes from Chthoniobacter sp., assembly GCA_031424395.1. Classification (GTDB taxonomy): domain Bacteria; phylum Verrucomicrobiota; class Verrucomicrobiia; order Chthoniobacterales; family Chthoniobacteraceae; genus Chthoniobacter. The sequence continues at coordinate 20,760 of JANPHJ010000210.1, read as the reverse complement.
GATCGCCCCCGAGCGCCTCAGCTCCGGCCTCGACAGCTTCCTGGAAAGCCGCGCCGCCGCCGCGCCCGACGCCACCGCGCCCAGCGCCGCCGCCACCGGCTGGCGCGAACTCCGGCGCGAACTCCGCCTCGCGTGGGACAACGTGAATTACCAATGGGACCTGCGCATCCTCGGCTTCGACGAGGACAACCAGCAGGCCGCCTTCGCCACGCTCGGCTTCGGCGGCTTCGCGTGGCTGGAGATCTTCCTCTGGCTCGCCGCGGTCATTGCCCTGATCCTCGGCAGCATCGGCCTGTGGCAGCGCCGCCCCGGCCCTCCGCCGGGCGATGCCGTCGCCCGCGCCTACGCCCGCTTTTGCCGCGCGCTCGCCGCCGCCGGCCTGCCGCGCGCACCGTGCGAAGGCCCGGCCAGCTACGGCGAACGCGCCGCGGCCCGCTTTGCCCGGGACGCCGCCGCCATCCGCGAGATCACCGCCCTTTACACCCGCCTGCGCTACGCGCCCACCGCGCCACCGCCCGCCGCTTTTCTCCGCGCCGTGCGCGCGCTGCCGCGGCTGCGGGTGAGCTAGGTCATCCTCCCTACCGCGCCGCTGCAAACTTCGCCGCCTCGGCACGCGCGGTGGCGATCTCGCCGTCGTTCAGCGAAAACCCCGTCGTCCCCGAAGCCATCAGGTTCGTCACGTCCTGGCGGTGCGGCAGCCCGAGCGCGTGACCCAGCTCGTGCGCCGTGACCCGCGGGAGCGTCTCGTCCAGCCCGCCCGGCACCTTTTTCAGCCACGCCGTGTCCTTCACCACCGCCAGCTTGCCTGACCAGAAGCCGTTTTCCTTCATGTCCTTTATGTAGCTCACGTTGAGCCCGCCTTGGAGCAGCCGCTCCCGCGGCATCGCCCCGCCCGCCGCCGTCATGTGCGTGGTGCCCGCCGATTCCACGGCGAAGCAAATGCCGGCCTGCGCCCAGACCTTGTTTACCTTGGCAAAAATCCGCGTCACCTCCGCCTCCGTGAGCGTCGTATTCATGGCGGGCTCCTGCTCCGACTGCATGAGATGCACCCGCACCGGCACCGTCAGCGGCGACAGCTCCTCGGCCCGCAAGGCACCCGTAAGCGCAGCCCACGCGGCGAGCAGGCACAGGGCCAGCCGGACGTTTGCCGCAGCAATCACTTCGCCAGTGAGACGCATACTATTTCACGGTCATTGCGCGCATAGACGCTGCGGTGGGCAAAGGCAGGGTGCGACCAGACGACGGGGCGGCCAGGGTCGGTGTTATCGGGGTCGAGCAAATGCGCGCGGCTGATTTCCTCGTACCCGGCGGGTGTGAGCTTCGCGATGATGAGGTCGCCCTTTTCATTGAAGAGGAAAAAGCGCGCGCCGTTTTTAATCAGGAAGGCATTGCCCCAGCGCACCGCCTTGTCCGTCGTGGCGGCGAAGGTCTCCCACACGCGCTCGCCGGTATCCGCCCGCAGACAGCGGAGCTGGCCGTAGCTGCAGGTGCCGTAGATGTAGCCGTCTTCGACGAAGGGCGTGGACATGACGGTGTGCAGCGCATCGGTGTCGCGCTCGCTGGCTTTGGCGCTCTGCCAAACTTTCGTCGCGGCGGGTTGGTCAGCGGCGAGGCGCAGCATCACCGAGCCATTGTAGAAAGAGCTGACGTAAAGCAGGTCGCCGGACTGGCGCGGGGTGGCGATGGTCATGCCGGCGTTGGCCTTGCCCGGCTCGGTCCAAAAGACCGCGCCCGTCTCGGGATCGAGCGAGCACAGCGCCTGCGGGTGCCAGATGACGAGCTGCCGCTTTCCCCCCGCCTCGTAGATGACGGGCGGTGCGTAGCCCGGCTCCGGGGCGCTGAGCGCGCGCCAGATTTCCTTGCCGGTGTCCTTGTCAAAGGCGACGGCGACACTCCCCTCGCCGCCGACGAGGCAGATGAGCTTTTGCCCGTCCAGCAGCGGATGTCCGGCGAAGCCCCACATCGGCGTCTTGATGCCGAAGTCCTTTTTGAAGTCGCGCGCCCAGACTTCTTTGCCGGTCGCGGCGTCGAGGCAGGTGAGGTTGCCCTCCGCGCCGAGCGCATACACTTTGCCCCCGCCGATGAGCGGCGTGGCGCGCGGCCCGGCGGCGTAGCTGACCGTGTAAGGACAGTCGTACTCGTGCGCCCAGAGTTGCTGGCCGTCGGCTTCATTCAGGCAGAGCACGCGCTCGGTGCCGGGGATGCTGCCGCGGGTGAAGGCGTTCTTTGGGTTGCTCGCGTCCTTGGCGAGCTGGCGGTCCAAAACGAACACGCGGCCGTCCGCGACGGCTGGCCCCGAGTAGCCGCCGCCGATGGATACACGCCAGCGCACCGCGGGGCCGCCCTCCGGGAAACGCTCGATGATGCCGGTCTCGCGCCAGATGCCGTCGCGCTGCGGGCCGAGCCATTGCGGCCAGTCGTCGGCGCGGAGCGTGGCGGTGAGAGCGAGGGTGAGGAGCAGGATGGTTTTCATTTTGGAAAATGGCTCACGCATTCACCCCGGCGAGGGCTTGGCGCTCCTGCGCCGCATCCGCCGCGCGCCAGAGATACCACGCCGCAGTGGTCGCGTGCGGACGCCAGCGCTCGCCGTGGGCGAGGACTTCCTTTGGGCTCGGCATGGCCGGGAGGCCAAAGGCGATGCGCAGGCCGTTGCGCACGCCGAAGTCGGCGGCGGGCAGCACGTCGGGCCGGCCGAGTTTGAAGATGAGCAGCATCTCCACCGTCCAGCGCCCCACGCCGCGCACCGCGGTGAGCCGCGCGATGATCTCCTCGTCGCTCATCCCCGCGATCGCGCGGGAAGCCGGCACCACGCCCGAGAGCGTCTTCGCCGCGATGTCCCGCAGCGCCGCCGTCTTCGCCCGCGAAAAGCCGCAGCCGCGCAGCTCATCGTCCGTCACCTCCGCCAGCCGCCGCGCCGTGGGAAACCGCGCCGGCGCAAACAGCGCGCGGAACCGGCCGAGGATGGATTCCGCCGCTTTGCCATGAAGCTGCTGATGCGCGACCGCGCTGACCAGCGCCTCGAAAGGCGAGCGCCGCGGCGCCGGCACGAGCCCGCACGGCCCGTGCTCGCGGATGAGCCGGCGCATGATTTTGCAACGCTTGCGGAGATGAGCGTGAGCGTCGGCGGTCATGCGCTCTCTATCCCACGCGCCTCCACGCGTTCCTACTTATTTCTGTCCCGCGGGGACGACCGGTCCGACCCTCAGCCCCGATTCTCTTCGTATGAAGAGCCATCACTGTTTTCTGGTCGTTGGCTCCGCTGCCATCCTGTGCGGGCCGGCGCTGATGGTGAGCGCCCACCTCGCCCCTGAGCGCGGTTTTGGCAGCAGGCCCCACGCAACCGCAAGACCGCCCGCGCCCCCGAACCCCCCCGCCCCGCCGAAACCTCCCAAACCTCCCAAGCCTCCACTTCCGCCCAAACCGCCCGAACCTCCCGAACCCGAGCCGCCAGCGCCGCCCCTGCCCCCGGCTCCGCCGCAACCGCCAGCCCCTCCCCCGCTTCCGCCTGCGCCCGCCGAGCCCGGCCCGCAACCCTCCCCGTTATGACGCCGGGCCAGCCCTGAAAAGTGGTGGACGAGCTGGGAATCGAACCCAGAACCTAGCGATTAAGAGTCGCTTGCTCTGCCAATTGAGCTACTCGTCCAAAGCCTTCACGCGGTGAAAGCGAGCGCGAAAGTAGCGAGGGCGCGGGCGGGCTCAAGAAGTATTTAATTTACGCCAGCGCGGTCTGCCAGCGGGCGAGCTGGGCGGCCACGTTTCGCGGGCTGGGCGCGCCGATGGCCTCGCGGGCGGCCATGCTCTTTTCGACGGTGAGCAGGGCGAAAACATCCGCCGAAAAGGCGGGCGAGAGCGCCTGGTAGTCGGCGAGGGTAAGCTGCGTCAGTTCGCAGCTTTTTTGCCCGCAGAGGGCCACAGCTTTGCCGATGACCTCGTGCGCCTGGCGAAAGGGGACGCCGCGATTCACGAGGTAGTCGGCGAGGTCGGTGGCGAGGAGCATGGGGTCGGCGACGGCGGCGGCGCAGGCGGCGGCATTGGCGCTGATGCCGTCGAGCATGGCGGCGAAAACGGTGAGCGCGGCTTTGACTGTATCGACGCTGTCGAAGACGGGCTCTTTGTCTTCCTGCAGGTCGCGGTTGTAGGTCATGGGCAGGCCTTTCAACGTCGTCAAAAGCGAGACGAGGTGGCCGATGACCCGGCCCGTTTTGCCGCGGGTCAGCTCGGCGACATCGGGGTTTTTTTTCTGCGGCATGAGCGAGCTGCCGGTGGTGAAGGCGTCGCTGATGGTGACGAATCGGAACTCGCTCGACGCCCACAGGATCACGTCCTCGCTGAGCCGCGAAAGATGCACGGCGATGAGCGCGAGCGCGGCGAGCAACTCGACGGCGAAATCGCGGTCGCTCACGGCGTCCATCGAGTTTTGCGTTACGGCGGGGAAGCCGAGTTCGCGCGCGATGAGTTCGCGGTCGAGCAAGATGGTGGAGCCGGCGAGGGCACCGGAGCCGAGGGGCATCACGTTCATGCGCGCGCGGGCGTCGAGGATGCGGCCGTGGTCGCGGTCGAACATTTCCACGTAGGCGAGCAGATGGTGCGCGAAATAGACGGGCTGCGCGCGCTGGAGATGCGTGTACCCGGGGATGATGACCTCGGCATGCCGCGCGCCGAGCGCAACCAGAGCGACCTGCATTTCGCGGAGCGAGGCGGCGATGGCATCGGCCTCGTCGCGCAAGTAGAGCCGGAGGTCGAGCGCGACCTGATCGTTGCGGCTGCGCGCGGTGTGCAGCTTACCACCCGCCGCGCCAATGCGCCGCGTCAGCTCGGCCTCGATATTCATGTGGATGTCCTCCAGCTCCGTCTTGAAATGGAACGTCCCCGCCTCGATCTCCGCGCCGATTTCCCGCAGCCCCGCGACGATCTGCGCACGTTCCTCCGCCGTCAGCAGCCCCGCATTTTCCAAAGCCGCCGAATGTGCAATGGAGCCCGCGAGGTCATGCCGCCACAGCCGCCAGTCGAAGCTGATGGATTCGCTGTACTGCTGCAAAAGCGCAGAGGTTTCTTGTTGAAAGCGGCCTTTCCACATAGGGCATTTTTAATTCTCGATTTGCGGGATTTTCGATTCGTTGCGCCGCAGATTGCGGCGGCTGCTTCTAATCGAAAATCAAAAATCGAGAATCGAAAATTCACCGCTTCCGGCTCGCGCACGCGCCCCGCTTCCGCAGCTCGTCGCAGTTCGCCTCGATGCGCAGGCTTTTCGACGCCGGGGAAAAGCCGAGGCGTTTGCTGATGCAGTCCTCCAGCAGCTCAATGTGCTGGTCCTCGAATTCGACGATCTTGTTGCAGTCCACGCAGATGAGGTGGTTGTGGTGCGGATGCGCGTTGTAGTTCGGGTCGTAGATTTTGTGGTCTTTGCCAAAGTCCATTTCCTTTAGCACGCCGCAGCCGACCAGCAGCGGCAGCGTGCGATAGACCGTGGCGCGCGAAACCGACGGCTCGATTTTTCGGGCCATGCCGAGCAGCTCCTCGGCGGTGTAGTGCTCGGTGGTGCTGAAGGCCGCGGCAATGATGGCGTCCCGCTGCACAGTGCGGCGCAGGCCTTTTGCGGCGATGAACGCATTGAATCTGTCTTGGACGCCGGGCTGCATACGGGGACGATAGGAGTCGCCCGCGGAAGCGTCAAACCCGCGGCGGTGGCGGCGGGGTTTTGAGCAAAAGGGCGACGGCTTCGCCGAAGCGGCCGCGGCGCGCGAGGATGTGCGCGGCCTTTTGCACGAACCACCACGGCGCCTCCTCACGCGCGGCCACGGCCAGGACGATCTCCTCCGCGGCCTCGGGCTCACCGGCGCGGGCGCGGAGGGCGGCGAGCTGCTGCGCGTTGACGAGATTTCCGGGCGTGCTGCGCCATTTGGCTTCGAGCGGTTCGCGCGGGAGCGCGGCGGGGAGCGCGGGGAAATCCTGCTCGGGCGTGAAGTCCGCGAGCAACTGCCACGCGGGCTGCTCGTCGCTCCACGCGTGCAGCAGCCGCGCCCACTCACGGTGGTCGCGGGCGCGCCAGCCGGCACGGCAGCGCATCCATTCGCCGAAGGGCGCGCGCCCGCTCCAGCGCGGGGCGTTTCGGTAAAAGGCGGCGAGCTCGCCCGGATCGAGATCCGCCGTGAGCGCGCGGTCTTTCCACCAACGCGCATAGTAATAGCGCGCCTGCTCCGCGGGCACTGTCTCGGCGTAGGCGAGCAGCAGGCGCGGGTTCGCCTCCACGTACTGGCCCCACGCCGCCGCGGCCATGGGCGCGCCCGTGGTCTCGCGCACGGCCAGGCGAAAGACCTCGTCGCGATGCTGCGCGCCGCGCTCGACGGCCTGCTGCCAGTAGCCCAGCGCGAGGCCCGGCGAGAACCGCGCTACGGCGCGCGCCTGCGCGGCGGGCAGCGTCCACGAGCCCGGCAGCAGCGCCGAGGCGATGGAAAAGTGCCGCTGCCACGCGGACGGCGCGCTGCGTCCGAGGACGGCCAGTTCGCGCATGCCCAGCGCCTGGTTGAGGTCGGCGCTGAGCGGAAAGCAGCGCGCCATCGTGGTGAGTTCGGCGAGCGTGACGTCGCGCGCCGCGGCGGTGCGCGCGAGCACCTGCGCGAGCGTGAGCGGCGACCAGGCGGGACCGCCGCAGACGAAGGGCAGCGTCCAGAAAAGCACGGCGGCGAGCGGCACGAGCGCGGTCTTGCGCGGGGCGAAAAAGCGCGCGCCTTCGAGGCGCATCGGGCAGGCCAGCGCGAGCGCGGCGAGGGCAAAGCCGGCGGTGCCCCAGCGGTGCGCCGGGACATCGAAAACCGCGTGGCCGAGGAGCGCGGCGGCGGCGGCAAAACCCCCGGCGCGGAAAAAGAAGCTGCGCCCACGGATGCTCTCCCGCAGATGATCCGCGGCGAAGACCGCGAGCCCGGCCGCGCCGAGCAGCACGGGTATGAGGCCGAGTTCGACGAGCCATTGCCGCCAACTGCTTTCCGGGTGCAAGACGACGCCGTTTTCCAGCTCGAAGGTCTGGTAGAACGGGAAAATCTGCGCGAACGAATCGACGCCATGCCCGAGCAGCGGCGCGTCTTTCCACATGGTGAAGACGTCGTGCCAGATGCGCAGACGCAGCGCATTGGAAACCGCGCCGCCTTCGACCGAATGAAAGCGCGCGAGCACCGGCCCGCCGAAGGCCAGGCCCAACGCCCCGAATACCAGCACCGCGCCGAGGGCTGCGCCGAGCACCTTGCGATTGCGCAAGCGGAGCTGCACGAGCGCGAAAAAGACGAGCAGGCCGAAGCCGAAAGCGACCAGCCCGCCGCGCGATTCCGTGGTCAGCAGCGCCACCACCACCAACCCAAGCAGCAGCCCGCCGCCAATGACCGCGGGCCATTTTTTGCGCGTGCCCGCCCACGTCACGCAGCCGCAGCCGAGCACCGCGCCCATCGCCAAAAGGTCGCCGGTGTGGTTGCGGTTTGGAAATGGGCCAAACCCGCGCCAGCCCGGCGTGAAGCGCAGGCCGTAGATGGCCTGCGCGTCCCAGCCGCGCGTGGCAAAGGACACCGCGGCGACCAGCCCCGCCGCGCCGAAAAGGCTCCACGCCAGAAACGCGCGGTGCGCCCGGTCCGCCGCCAGCCGCCGCACCCACAGGAACCACACCGCGCCCACGGCCGCAGCCAGCCACGCATCGAGCGCGCGCGCCGGCTCGGGGTGGTGGGTGGGCGGCAGGGCGAGCGCAAGATTTCCCGTGAGCAGCGTGCGCCACGCGGTCGTGCCGAACCATTCCGCCGGCGCGAGTTCCTTCGCCACGAGCAGTGCGAGGAGGGCGATGACGAGGCGGTTTCCCCACCGGCTCAGCGGCACGATGGCCGGCGGCAGCAGCGCCACGCCGACGCTGAGCAACGCCACCAGCGCGAGCTGCACCAGCCGGTCCACCGCGCCGAAAAGCAGCGGCCCCGCGGCGACGATGAGCGCGAAAATCGCGAGCGCGGCGCGCGTGCCCGCCGGCAGCGCGGGGGCGTCCGGCCGGGGGCGGGGGGCGGCGGGCGGCTTTACCCGGGCCATCGCATTTTGGCTTTGGCGTACACCGGGCGAAAGCACTCCGCGATGCGCTGCCACTCGACGGTCGTGCCTTTCGCGCGCGGCGCGTGCAGCAGCCACGGGGTGCTGCCGTTGTAGCGGACCTCGAGGATGATTTCGTTGTCCACCTCGCCCTTTTCCACAAAGCCGACGCGCCGGATGGTGTGCTCAAAGACCGTCCAAAACTCCTGCGCGCTCGCGCACCGTTCCACCTCCAGCTCCAGCACCTGGGCCTGGGCGAGCGCGTAGGCCACCACGCGGCGCCGCCCGAGCAGCCGGTCCATTTTGCGCCGCACATCGGCCCAGCTTTTCAAAAGGTGGAAGTAGCGCAGCACCACCAGGGCGAGCAGGAAAAGCACGCCGATGCCGACGGGCAGCGTATTGCCGGAGCTCCAGATGATGCTCAGCCCGGCGAGGCTCAGCACGAGGCACACGCCGTAGATGCCGAGGAGGATGCGCGTTTTGGAAAAGCCGAGTTTTTCCAGCCGGTGGTGAAAGTGCTCGTCGTCCGCGTGAAAAAGCGGATAGCCGCGCAGGCCGCGCCGCACGATGGCGAAAGTGGTGTCGAGGATCGGCACGCCGAGCGCGATGAAGGTGACCAGGAGCACCTTGGCGACCGAGCCCTTGTTGGCGCTGGTCAGCGAGAGCGCGGCGATGGTGAAGCCAATGAGATACGCGCCGCCGTCGCCGAGGTAGATTTTCGCCGGCGGAAAATTGAAGACCAGAAAGCCGAGCAGCGCGCCCGTCATGGTGAAGGCGTAGCAGGCCACGCCGCCCTGTTCATTGTGCAGCGCCACCACGCCGAGCGTAGCGGACATGCAGATGCCGAGCCCGCCGGCAAGCCCGTCGAAACCGTCGATGAGGTTCACGATATTCGGCACCGCGATGAGCCAGAGCACGGTCACAAGCAGGCTCCAGGCGCCGAGATCAATGCTGCCCGCGGCGCCGGGCCACGAAAATTTGTCGATCCGCAGGCCGAGGTGAAACACCAGGCCAGCGGTGGCGAGCTGGCCGAGGAGTTTGCGCCGCGCGCCGAGCGGGCGGAGGTCGTCCCACAGACCGAGGCCGTACATCAGCGCGCTGCCCACGAGCAGGGGCATCCACTTGGCCGCATGCCCGGGATGCACGCCGATGATGATGGCGAGGCCGAGGAAAACGGCCAGCATGATGGGCAGCCCGCCGAGGCGCGGAATCGGTGTCGCCTGCCGCTTGCGCGTCTCATAGGCATGATCGAGCCCGATGCCGTGCTGGCCGAGCCGGATGGCCCACGGCGTACTCAGCAGCGCCACAAGAAAGCCGAAGCCGAAAAAGAGCAGCGCGTAGATCATCGGCCGCCCGCCTCCGCGGCGGGACGGCGCGCGCGCCGGGTCTCAGCCGCGCGGGCTGGGTCCTGCCGATGATGGTGATGTTGCATGGATTGGCCGCACACTTCGCAGGAAGGGTGCCATGCCGCTTTTTGTCCGACAAGCCCGCGCCGTCCGCTCATCGCAGCGCGTGGAAAAGCTCCAGCCAGACCGCGAGCGCCGCGGTGCGATGGGCCGCGGGATCGAAGACGTGCGCCGCGGGCACGTTGCCACCGCCGGCGTTTTGCGCGGTGATCCAGTCGGCAATTTTCTCCGCTTCGCCCGGCGCGAAAAGGCCTGCGTGCGGCAAGGCGTGCAGCATTTGCGCGATCGCGCCGTCCACCGGGCCGACCCACAAAATCGGGCGCGGCAGACTCATCACCAGCCCCAGCTTGCTCGGCCACAGCAGACCCTGCGTGGCGGGAACCTGCGTGACCGCCAGCACCTGGCAGCGCCGCAGCGACGACGGCAAGTCGGCCTCCTCCACGTAGCCCGTCCAGTCGCATTGCCGCAGCCCCAGTTCCGCCGCCCGCGCCTGCGCCGCCGCGCGCGCCGGCCCGCCGCCTTGGAAAAGCAGCCGCACGCCCGCGCCGCGCGTTTCCAAAATCGCCTGCGCCGCGAGCAGCGTCTCCCACTCGTGTGCGCGGCCGAGATTGCCGGAATAGATCCACGTCCACTCCCCTGCCCGCTCGTCGCGCGCGGCCGCGAGCTGTGGCAAAACGGACGCGAAAACCCACGGACGGATCACCGCGCTCTCCACGCCGTAACGCCGCACGCGCGCCGCCATGTCCTCGTCCAGCACCACCACCCGCGCCGCGTGCCGGTAGCCCCAGCCCATTATTTTTCCGATCATTCGCGCGGCGAAACCCGCGCGCACTTCGCCCAGCGCCACCGCGATTTCGGGATACAGATCCATGATCCAATGCACTGACCGCGCCCGGTGCCACGCCGCCACCAGCGTCGCCACCACCAGCAGGCACGGCGGCGAACTCGCCGACACCACCACCGCCGCGCGCGGCTTGCGCAGCCCATCGAGCAGCATCCGCCCGAGCGCCCGCGCCTCGCGCAACATCCGTCCGCCCTTGCGCTGCCCAGCGCGATAGTCCTGCCGCGCCGCCACAAAATCGACCGTGTGCCCCGCGCGCTCCAGTTCATCCGCCAGCTCGCGCAGCAGCACGCCCGTCGGCGCGGCGTCGGGGGGAAAGTATTGGTTGAGAAAAAGGACGCGCACCGGAGCTGGTTAAAGCGCTGCACCAGCCCCGGCACAGACTCTGCTATTCTGCTTTTGCGAGACCACTGTCATAAAGTAAGGCCTGGTGCTGCCGGCCGGTGTTTTGGACATCGACCGGCGAGCATTCGCGTGCCATACGACGCAAGCAACCAAATTCATGATCTGCAACTACCAACGGGCGCCAAAATCGCCCCGGCTCCTCCCCGCGAGGCCGGCTGGCGGAGAGACGGTGTGCAGATGGACTGCGGATCGGGAGGCATGAGCTGGCCAGCCGAAGACCCACCCGCGCGCTGGCTGCCGGACTCGCCGTCGAGCCCCATAGCCGCCGTCGCCGCCCGCATGCCTGGCATGGCAACGGCTTGGCTGGTTGAGTTTCGCGTCGGCCCGCAGTCCCTGCCCTACCTCGCCGAGCATGGCTTCCATGACATGATGATCGTGCCGGGATCCTTTTACATCCAGCTGGCCCGGCAAATTCACCGGGATCTTTTCCACCGGGACGCCGTCAGTCTGCGCCACATTGAATTCGCACGTCCGGTGATCCTGACAGGCGCCGACATTGCCATCACCGTCCGGGTCGAGCAGCACGACGGCGGGCCCATCGCTTACGAATTGTTCGAGGGGACCACCGACGATCTCCGGCAGGCGCCTGCGCCCCAGCCCTGCGCGCGACTGGAGGTGGATGTGGAACTGGCCCAGGGGCCCGCGGACGCCGCCGCGCTGCGCTTCGATGCGGACGAATTTCTTCAGCGTTCCGGCCCGCTCGGACCAGGCGAGGAATTCTACCAGGCTTTGCGCCGCAACGGGAATCAGTACGGCCCAAGTTTCCAGACCCTGGCCGCCCTCTCGCTCGCCGGCTCGCAGGTGGCAGGCCGGTTCGCGGATGTCGCGCAGCACAGCGCTGGACGGCTCTCGCCGCCGCTGCTCGACGCCGCCGCGCAGCTTCTCTCAGCGCTCACCCTCGATTGCGGCCGCACCTTCATTCTGAAGTCCATCGACCGCCTGCTGGTGGCCTCATCGGGCGGGCCGGCGCCCTGCTGGGCGCACGCCTCCCGGACGGATTCCGCGGGCTCCGACCCGGCAGCACTGGCTGGCAGCGTCCTGGTAGTGGACGCAAATGGCACGCGCCTTTGGGAACTCTCCGGCATGACGCTGGCCTTCATCGACCGGCCGGCGCCGGGCGAATCGACCGCGTTGACTGCAACCCGGCTGTGCGTGGCCTCGACCTTCACAGCCGAACCGCTGGAGGAATCGCTCCGCTTTTGGGGAGAGTATTTCGGGCGAAACGTGCGGGTTGATTTTGCACCCTACAACCAGGTCTTCCAGCAGTTGCTTGATCCGCTCAGCCCTTTTCACAAAAATCGCGACGGCCTCAACCTGATCGTCCTCGGCCTGGAGGACTGGCTGCACGAGGAAAGGCCCGCGCTCCAGCCGGCTGACCCGGCGCGCCTGGCTGCCTGCTTTGGCTCCAAGCCGCGGTGCGTCCTCCCGAACGGACTCGAAATCGTCCACCTCAACCGCTACGAAACCGATTACGTCTGGCAGGAAATTTTCGGGGACCTGTCTTACCTCCGTCACGACATCCGGCTCGCGGACGGCGACACCGTGGTAGATATCGGCGCGAACATCGGGCTTTTTTCGCTTTTCGTCCTGAGCCGGTGCCGGAATCCGGCGATCTATGCCTACGAGCCGTCGCCTCGGGTGTTCGATCTTCTGCAGGCCAACTGCGCCGCCTACGGCGATCCCGCCCGCATCCACCCATTCAACTGCGGAGTCGCTGAAAAAATGGGCCGTGACCGGTTTACTTTTTACGAGAATTCGTCGGTGTTCTCGGGTTTCCATCCCGACGAGCACGAAGACCGGGCCGCCGTCCAGGCCGTGGTCCGCAATGTTTTGCAAAACGAATTGTCCGACGCCGGCGGTGTGCGCGACCGCGATGTGCAGGATCTGACCACCAACCGCCTCCGCGCGGAGACGCTCGAATGTCCGCTGACGTCGGTTTCCGACATCATCCGCGACAACGGCCTCGAACGGATCCACCTGCTGAAAATCGATGCGGAGAAAAGCGAACTGGGCATCATCCGCGGGATCGCCGATGAGCATTGGCCGCTGATCGATCAGATCGTGATGGAAATCCACGACCGCACCCGCACGACCGTGCTGGCCATGGAGACACTGCTGCTTCAGCGCGGTTTCCGCTGCGCCGTGATCGAGGAAAAGCTTCTGGAGGATTCCGGGCTTTTCAACATCTACGCCACGCGCCGCGCACCAGCCGCCGCCGTCGGCCCTGCCGACGACGGGTTGTCCCGAAAGGTGGGGGAATTTTGCGCCGCCTTCGACACGTTCGCCGAATCTTCCCCTGCCCCGCTGATTCTGGCTATCGCCCCGCGTTCCCCCAGCGTCGGAGATGCCACCCGTTTGGCGGCCCTCAACGCAGCCGAGGATCAGGTGATCGCCCGCGCGGCCCGCCATCCGCAGATTCGCTCCATCAGTTCGCCGTCGATGCTCGCCCGCTATCCGGTGCGCGACCTGCACGACGCGCACAGCCGCCAGCTCGGGCACGTGCCATTCACCCAGGATGGCTACGCCGCCATTGGCACCGCTCTCGCCCGCGCCGTCTTCAACGTCAGCGCCCCGCCGGTAAAGGTTATCGTGCTCGATTGCGACAACACGCTCTGGCAGGGGCTCTGCGCCGAGGATGGGCCAGCCGGCGTGGCCGTGACCCCGCCTTTCCGGCACCTGCAGGAATTCATGATCGGGCAGATGCAGGCGGGCGTCCTCCTCGCACTGTGCAGCAAGAACCAGGAGGCTGACGTGCTCGCCGTGTTCGCGGAGCGCGCGGACATGCCGCTCGGCCGCGAGCACCTCGCCGGCTGGCGGATCAATTGGGAGCCAAAGCCCGACAACCTCCGCGCCCTCGCCGCGCAGCTCAACTTGGGCCTCGAGAGTTTCGTGTTCATCGACGACAACCCGGTCGAGTGCGCAGCCGTGCGCGCCGGGTGTCCGGAGGTGCTCGTCCTGCAACTCCCGCAAGCATCCGAACGGATCCCCGCATTTCTCGACAGCCTGTGGATTTTCGACCGTGCCACCGCGACCCGGGAGGATCGCGCCCGTAGCCACTGGTATCAGGCCGACTCGGAGCGGGCGGAATTGCGGAGCGCGGCGCCCACGCTGCGCGCTTTTCTCGGCGGGCTGCAATTGCGCATCGAAGTGACCGAGGCCACCGACGATCAACTCGCACGCGTGGCGCAACTGACCCTGCGCACAAACCAGTTCAACCTCACCTCGATCCGCCGCTCGGAAGGGGAAATCCGCGACCTGCTGAAGTCCGGCGCGAAGTGCCTCGTGACATCGGTGAGCGACCGCTTCGGGGACTACGGTCTGGTCGGCGTGACCCTCTGCACCGCCGACGCGGCTCGGTGCCGCGTGGACACCCTGCTGCTGAGCTGCCGCGCACTCGGCAAAGGCATCGAGCACCGCATGCTCGCGGAACTTGCGGGCCGCGCACTGCGCGATGGGAAATCCATCATCGAGGTGCCGTATCGCCGCACGGATCGCAATGCACCGGCGAGGGAATTCGTGGCCCGGCTCGGCTCGGCCCCGACGGGTTCCGACTGCACGCTCGAACTCCCGGCGGCGGCGTTGGCGGCACTGCGCTACGAGCCGGAAGATCAAACCGCAGGCGCGCGCAGCAAAGAATCCGGCGCGCCGGAGAGCAGCACGGCCAGCCGGGGGGGCAGCTTTGGCCGCGCGAATCTTTCCGCGGCGATGCAGGGACTCGGCGACCGACTCGCCACGGTCGAAGCCATCGTGGCCGCGCTGGAATCCTCCCGATTGCGCGCCCAGCCAGCGGGCGTTCCGGACGGACCGGAGATGATGGAAGACGCGAGCGCCCTCGAACGCTCGCTCGCCGCAATTTGGAAAAAAGCGCTCGGCCGGACGCGCGTCGGATTCAACGAGAATTTTTTCGACGCCGGCGGCACTTCGCTCAAGGCCGTGGTGGTCGTCGCCATGATCCGCAAGGAATTGAAAAGAAACGCCTCGGTCATCAGCCTCTTCGAATGTCCGACCATCCGGCTTCTCGCCGCACGCCTCGACGGCTCACAGAGCCCGGCGGATGGCGGGGCCGCGGCGGCGGCCAGCGCCGAGTCCCGTGGCCGGCAAAGGCGGGGCAAACTCATCCAGCGGAGGGCTGTCTGACATGAAATTTTCAACCATCGGAGTCGTCGGGGCAGGAAATATCGGGACCGGTGTGGTCACCGACCTCGTCCTGCACGGGCTGCAGGCCGTCGTCGTGGACATCTCGGATGCGGCGTTGCGCAGGGCGGAAGCCGACGTGCTGAAAAGCATCCGCTTCGCGCCGATGTTCTCCAAGACTCTGCCGCGCGTCTCGCCGGAGGAGGCCCTGCGGCGGATGACTTTCACCCGCAAACTCGAAGATCTCGCGGCCTGCGAAATGATCATCGAGAACGTGCCCGAACGCTGGGAGATCAAGCGCCCCATTTACGAGCTGCTCGATGCGCTCCTCCCCGCTGGCGTTTGCTTCGGCGCGAACACCTCGTGCCTTTCCATCACCAAGATCGCCGCCGCCACGCACCGGCCCGCGCAGGTCATCGGCCTGCATGTGATGAACCCGGTCCACCTCAAGCCCACCGTCGAGGTCATCCGCGGCTTTCACACTTCCGACGACACGGTCGCAAAGCTGCAGGCGCTCTTTGATCAACTGCACAAGCAGGCCATCATCGTGGAAGATTCGCCGGGCTTTGTCTCGAACCGCATCTCCCACGTCTTCATGAACGAGGCGGCGTTCGTGCTGCAGGACCAGGTCTCCACGGCGGAGCAGATCGACCGCATTTTCAAGCAGTGCTTCGGGCACAAAATGGGGCCGCTCGAAACGGCCGACCTCATCGGCCTCGACACCGTGGCCAACTCGCTCGACGTGCTTTTCGACAGCTTCCACGATCCCAAGTACCGCTGCTGCCCGCTGCTGCGGAAACTCGTGGAAGCCGGCCACCTCGGCCGCAAAACCGGGCGCGGATTTCACCCCTACCCCGAAGCCTAGACCGCCAAGACGCAACGCATGAACACCACCGACGAAAAAACCATCCGCGAAAAAATCCGCGGCTACATCCTCGCCTCAATCCATGTCCCCGATCTCGCGGACGACGACAACCTTTTCGAGAGCGGCATCGTCAACTCGCTCTTCGCCGTCCAACTCATGGTCTTCATTGAGAAAACCTTCTCAATCGAAGTCACCGCGGACGATCTCGAAATCGCGAATTTTAAATCCATCGACGCCGCCGCGGGCTTCGTCGCCGCCAAGCAAGCGCAGCCCACCGCCGCCTGACCCCGGAGCGATGCAGAGCTTCCTCACCGCCGCCCAGCAGGCCCGCCAGCGCGAGTTTCGGGAATTTGCGGGGCACCACATCGCGCCCTTTGCGGCGGCTTGGGATCGCGCGGAAAAAATCCCCGAGGCCGCCATCACCCGCATCGCGGGCGCAGGCTATCTGGGCAGCACCCTGCCCGTGACCTTTGGCGGCCAGGGCTGGGACACGGTCACCTTCGGCCTGCTCAACGAGGCCTTCGGACGCGCCAGCGCCGCGCTGACCGATCTGCTCACCGTGCAGGCGATGGTTTCCATGACCCTCCTCAAATGGGGCAGCGCGGAGCAAAAGTCCCGCTGGCTGCCGCCGCTCGCCCGCGGTGAAATCATCGGGGCTTTCGCCCTGACCGAACCCGGCTGCGGCAGTGACCTGCAATCCCTTCAGACGCGCTTCACGGAATCCGGCGCCGGAGCCTTCCGGCTGAACGGCCAGAAGACCTGGATTTCCTATGGGCAAGACGCGGGCTTGCTCCTCGTCATCGGCCACGCAGGAGCTTTGCCGATGGCCTGCCTCGTGCCGCGGAATTCCGCCGGAGTGAAAGTCGAACCCATCAACGGGATGCTTGGCTACCGCGCCGCCGGCCTCGCGCGGATCACCTTCGCCGATGTCGCGATTCCCGCCGGCGACGTGCTCGGAAAACCCGGCGTCGCGTTGCACTACATCGCCCCGGTCGGGCTGCACCACGGGCGCATCAGCACCGCGTGCTCCGCGCTGGGCTTGCTGCGCGGGTGCTTTGAGGAAGCCACCGCGCGCGCCGCTACGCGCCAAGTCGGCAGCGGCGCCGCCGGTGACTTCGGGATCATCCGCTCGATGCTCGCACGCATGGGCACGGACCTGCACGCCGCCGCGCTGCTCTGCCTCGCCGCGTGCCGGGCGACGGACGAGCATCTGCCCGACGCCTTCACCAAGACGCTCATGGCAAAATACTTTTCTTCGCGCGCCGCCGTCCGCGCCGCCGCCGACGCCGTGCAAATCTGGGGCGCCGTGGGCTGCCACGAGGATGCGCCCGTGGCCCGCTACTATCGCGACGCGAAGATTCTCGAAATCATCGAGGGCACTTCCCAAATCCACGAGGAACTCCTCGGTCGGGCCTTCATCGAAACCGCACCGCAACCATCGATCTGAATCCATGGAAGCAACCCGGAACATCGTCACGGAAGAAACCGATCAGGACCGCATTGCGCGGTTCAATCGGACCGGACACCCGTTTCCGGATCGCTCCACGCTCCACGAGTTGTTCGAGGCGCAAGTCGTCCGGGACGGCTCCGCGATTGCGCTGATCTGCGAGCACGACAAAACCTTTGGCACGCCCGCGCTGACGTACGCACAGCTCAATGCGAAGGCCAACCAGGTCGCGCATCTCCTGCGGGCATCCGGCGTCGGCCCCGGCAGCATCGTCGGCCTGCTCGTCGAGCGATCGTTTTCCATGATGATCGGCCTGCTTGGCATCCTTAAAGCCGGCGGCGCCTACCTCCCCATAGCGATGGACAACCCGCCCGACCGCATCCGCTACCTCCTGCAAGATGCCGGGGTCCGCATTATCCTCACGCAGCAGAAAACCTCGGGCCTCGTTTCGTTCGACGGAAAAATCGTCAGTCTCGAAAATCCGGACACCTACGCTGGGCCGGGCGAAAATCCGCGCTCCCTCGCGCGGCCCGAGGATCTCGCCTACGTCATCTACACCTCCGGCTCCACCGGGCGGCCCAAGGGGGTGATGATTGAACACCGCTCGGTGGTGAACCGCCTCCACTGGATGCAGGCGGCCTATCCCATCGGCCCGGACGATGTCATCCTGCAAAAAACCCCGTACTATTTTGACGTGTCCGTGTGGGAGTTTTTCTGGTGGGCCATGACCGGCGCGAAGCTCTGCTTCCTCCGGCCGGGCGGGGAAAAAATCCCGATGGTCATCCTCGACGCAATCCGTCGGCAGCATGTCACCGTCCTGCATTTCGTGCCCTCGATGCTAAATGTCTTCCTCGAATATCTTGACGGGCGCGATGCCGAGACGTTGGCGGGCCTCGCATCGCTGCGTCGCGTCTTCGCCAGCGGCGAGGCGCTCATGCCGGCGCATGTGCGGAAGTTCAACGCGCTGCCCGGCAGCAAGTGCGGCGCGAAATTGACGAACCTCTACGGCCCCACCGAAGCGACCGTGGATGTCACGTGGTTCGATTGCCCGACTGACCACGACTTTGACCGCATTCCCATCGGCCGTCCGATCCACAACACCCGGCTCCATGTCATCAAGGACGGATTGGCCGCGCCGATCGGCGAACCCGGGGAGCTGTGCATCGCCGGTGCAGGACTCGCCCGCGGCTACCTCAACAACCCCGCGCTCACGGCGGAGAAATTCACCGACCACCCGCTGCATCCGGGCGAACGGATTTACCGCACGGGCGACATCGCGCGCTGGCTGCCGGACGGCAACGTCGAGTACCTTGGCCGCGAGGATCAGCAGGTGAAAATTCGCGGCCTGCGGATCGAGCTCGGCGAAATCGAAAACGCCATCCGCGAATTTCCGGACGTGACCGATTGCGTCGTCACCGTACGGCGATACTCGGAAAGCATCATCCTCATCGTCGCCTATGTGGTCGAGCGGGCTGCCGTGGACCTTGGCTGCCTGAAGGATCACCTCAAGGGGCGGCTGCCGGAGTATATGGTGCCGAGTCATTTCGAGCGCCTCAAAGAAATCCCGCTGACCGCGACCGGAAAAGCGAACCGCAACGCGCTCCCAGAACCGGAGCTTGTCAAAAAATGAGCGCGCCAAAAAAAACCAGCGGAGGAATGCGGTGATGGACGACCGTTTCGACATCGCCATTGTCGGTCTCGCCTGCCGCTTTCCCGGCGCGCGGAACGCGGAGGAATTCTGGCGCAACCTTGCCGCCGGCGTCGAATCCATCACGCAGCTTTCCGACGACGACATCCTGCAGTCCGGCGCGCCCAAGTCCCATCTGACCTCGCCCAACTACGTCAAAGCCGCGCCCGTCCTCGACGAACCCGGCGCATTTGACGCGGCATTTTTCGGCTACACCGCCGGCGAGGCGCGCACCATAGACCCGCAGCACCGCATCCTGCTGGAGCTCGCGCACGAGGCGCTCGAGGACGCGGGCTGCGACACGACGCGCCTGCCCGCACGGGTCGGCGTGTTCGCGGGGGCGGCGATGAACACCTACTTCATGCACGCCGGTCTCAGCCGGAATTTCGCCGAGGATTACATCCCGACGCTCATCTCCAACGACAAGGATTTTCTCAGCACGCGCATCTCCTACAAGCTCGACCTCAAAGGCCCGAGCATCACCGTGCAAACCGCCTGTTCCACGTCGCTCGTCGCCGTGCATCTCGCGCGGCAGAGCCTGCTCAGCGAGGAAAGTGACATCGCTCTGGCCGGTGCCATCTCCATCCGCGTCCCGCACCGCGCCGGATACTTTTCCGACCCCGGCGGCGTGGCCTCGCCCGACGGACAGGTGCGCGCCTTCGACGCGGATGCGAAAGGCACGGTCTTCGGCAGCGGTGGCGGCATGGTCGTGCTGAAGCGGCTGCGCGACGCGCTCGCCGACGGCGACACCATCCGCGCGATTATCAAAGGCTCCGCTATCAACAATGACGGCGCGCAGAAGGCCGGCTACACCGCCCCGAGCGTCAGCAGCCAGGCCGACGCCATAGTCGAGGCGCTGGCCAACGCCGACGTGCACGCCGACAGCATCAGCTACATCGAGACACACGGCTCCGGGACGCCGGTGGGCGATCCGATTGAAATCCGCGCCCTGACCAAGGCGTTCCGCACCTTTACCCAACGGACGGGCTTTTGCGCCATCGGCTCGGTGAAAACCAATATCGGGCATCTCGACGCCGCCGCGGGCATGGCCGGTCTGATCAAGACCGTGCTCGCGCTGCAACACCGGCAGATTCCGCCGAGCCTCAATTATTCGCGGCCCAATCCGGAAATTGATTTCCCGGCGACTCCGTTCTTCGTCAGCACGCAACTCACACCGTGGCCCGCTGCCAATGGCCCGCGCCGCGCCGGCATCATGGCCACCGGCATGGGCGGGACCAATGCGCACATCGTCGTCGAGGAAGCGCGGGCGGTCGTGCCCGCGACCGAATCGCCGCAGCCAAACCTTTTCGTCCTCTCGGCGCGCACCGAGCCGGCACTTGCCGCATCCGCGGAAAATCTCCGCGCCTTTCTCGATGCAAATCCATCCGTCCATCTGGACGACGCGGCCTTCACCTTGCAGACCGGCCGTCGCGCCAGGCTGCACCGCCGCTTCGTCGTCGCAGCCGATCGCGCCGGAGCTAGCGCCGCCCTCACCGCGAAACCTGCGCGTCTGTCCGTCTCGTGCGTGGAAGACGGTGCCAGGCGCCCGCTCGTC
Organism: Chthoniobacter sp.; assembly: GCA_031424395.1. GTDB lineage: Bacteria > Verrucomicrobiota > Verrucomicrobiia > Chthoniobacterales > Chthoniobacteraceae > Chthoniobacter. The sequence goes on along the minus strand of JANPHJ010000210.1, from coordinate 368 downwards.
CTGCTGCTGCCTGGAGTGGGCGATCACTACGTCGGCATGGGCCGTGAACTTTACGCCGCGTTTCCCGCCTTTCGCGCCGCGGTGGACCGCTGCGCGGAACTCCTCCACCCGCACCTCGGCCTCGACATCCGCGACATTCTTTGGCCCAAAAACCGCGACTGGCAGAGAGCGTCAACGGATCGCGGCCTCGACCTAAAAAAAATGCTCGCGGGCAACACCCAGCCCCCGGAGGACGGGGATTCGCTGCGGCTCAATCAAGCCGGGCACCTGCAGCCCGCGCTTTTCACCATCGAATACGCGCTCGCCCGGCTGTGGATCGACCTCGGCATCGTGCCGCAGGCCATCGTCGGACACAGCATGGGCGAGTA
>JANPHJ010000209.1:0-7257 GCA_031424395.1 Chthoniobacter sp. | reverse complement strand
CTCCGCGCGCACGGCTTTGATGACGTCGAGCGAGTTCGCCGTGGGCAGCACCCAAATGCCCATGAAGGTCGCGCGCTGGCCGCTGAAACGCACGTCGGTGTTGTAATCCTCAGCGCCGAGATCGATGTCGGCCACGTCTTTCAACCGGATGATCGCGCCGTCCTGCTCGCGCAGCACCAGCTCACGGAATTCGTCCGAGTTTCGCAGGTCGGTGTTGGCCACAAGATTGATCGTGGTCATCGAGCCTTTGGTCATGCCGACGGCGGAGAGGTAGTTGTTTGCCGCCAGCGCCTGCCGCACCTGCGTGGGCGAAATGTTGAGCGCGGCCATGCGCTCGGGTTTCAGCCAGATGCGCATGGCAAAGGTGCGCGCGCCGAGGATGTCGGCCTTTTGCACGCCGCTCACCGCGGTCAGCTTGGGCTGCACCACTCGCGTGAGGTAGTCGGTGATTTGGTTCGCTGACAGCTCGGGCGAAGAAAACGAAATGTACATCTGCGCGAACTGCGTGTCGCTCAGCGTCAGCTCGATGATCGGGGCCTCGGCCTCAGGCGGCAGCTCGTTGCGCACCTGCGCGACTTTGGCCTGCACCTGCGTCAGCGCGGCGGTGGTGTCGTAGTTCAGCTTGAGGTGGACGGTGATGATGCTCAGGCCCTGCGAACTGCTGGAGTCGATGTAATCAATCCCGTCCGCGCTCGCGATGACCCGCTCCAGCGGCGTGGTGACAAAGCCGCGCACGAGGTCCGCGTTCGCGCCGATGTAGCGCGTCTTCACGTTCACCACCGCGATGTCGCTCCGCGGATACTGCCGCACATTCAGCGAGCGGATGGACTGCAAGCCCGCCAGCAAAATGATGAGGCTCACCACGCTCGCAAACACGGGCCGCCGGATGAAAAAATCGGTGAATTTCATAGGTGCGTTTTCTCCTCGCGCGGCGCTCAGGTGTCCGCCGGCTTCGGCTGCAATTCATTCCCCGGCTGCACGCTGTTGTCCACCTGCACGGCCGCGCCGGGCCGCAGCCGGAAGACGCCGGCGGAGACGACTTCATCGCCGTCCTTCAATCCCTTCACCACGGAAACCTGATCGCCGCGCTTCGGCCCGAGCGTCACAAAATGCTGCTCCACTTCCTTCGCCGGCTTCCCGTCCGGCCCCGTCTTGTCCCGCACCACATAGACCGAGTCGCCGTAGGGCGCGTAGGCGATCGAGGAGGTGGGAATGGCGAGCACGCCTTCCCTGTCTGGGAGCAGCACTTCCACGTCGGCAAACATGCCGGGCCGCAGCTTGTGATCGGGATTTTTCACCGTGCCCTGGACCATGACGTTGCGCGTGTTCGCATCCACCAGCGAATCAACCGCCGTGATCTCCGCGTCGAATCTTTCGCCCGCCGGTCCGCTCACTCCGACGCGCAGTTTTTTGCCGACGACCAGCAAATCGAAATGCTGCTGCGGCATCGAAAACTCGACGTAAATCGGATCGAGCGACTGCAGCGGCACGATGGCCGAACCGGGGTTCAGATACTGCCCGACATTCACCTGCCGGATGCCCGCGATCCCGTCGAACGGCGCGGTCAGCCGTTTGCGCGCGACAAGGGCTTTCATCTCCGACACCGCGGCCTGCCCCTGCGCGAGCTGGCTCTGCGCCATGTCGAGGTCCGACTCGGCGATAGCCTTTTTCAGGATCAGGTCGCGCTTCCTTTCAATGTCCGATTTCGCGAGCGTCAGCTTCGCTTCCGCCGAGCGCAGTTGCGCGTCCTCCTGCTGCGTGTCGAGCTTTACGAGCAGGTCGCCTTTCTTCACCGCCGTGCCGGATTCAAACGCGATCTCCGACACAATGCCCGCGAGATCGGTGCTCACCGTCACGCCATGCACCGCCTTCAGCGATCCCACCGCGCTCAGCACCGGCTGCCACGTCTGCGCCTTCACCTTGACCGTCGTGACGGCGGTCGGCGGCGGCGCAAATTTCGCGCCCATCGCCATCCCTTTGCGGATCGCGGTGTATTTGAGAAAGGCGATGGCGGCGATGAACACAACTACCAGCACCAGCATGAGAATCATTCGTTTCAGCATAAGCAAAAAGTCCGGTTAGCGCGCCGCGATGGCGGGCTCCAGTTGGCCAGCGATTTGGTCGGCGGACAGCCCGCCTTGGATTTTCTGAAGCAGGCGCACCAGTTGTTTTCGCTCCATATCATTCAACGGCTGCATCATTTTCGTCACCGCGGCAAAGTAGCCCGGCAGCATCTTGCCGAGCCGCTTCCGTCCCGCCGCCGTGAGTTGCACCAGCACCGCACGCCGGTCCTGCGCATCGCCCTTCCGTGTCACCAGCCCGTCCTTTTCCAGCGTGTCCACCAGCCCCGTCATCGTCCCGCGCGTCACCCCCGCCTCCTCCGCCAGCTCCGCCGGCGTCGAGGGCTCATCCGAGCAGCGGTTCAGCAGCATCAGCACCGTGAAGCGCCCCTGGCTGATCTCATGCTCCGCGAGAAAAGCGCTCTCGGCCGAAAACACCGCATCGCCCGTCCTCAGGAGATGCAAAAACGCCGCCGAAGCGCCCGGATTGAGCGTCGGATATTTCTCCGCCGCCTTCAGCAGGCACTCGTATCGCGGCACGTCTTTGAGCATCAAAAGGGGCATAATGGTAAGCAGGCAAACACTACGCGCCATTGATAGTAAGGAACCGAACGAAAGTCAAATCCCATCCTTGAGATTCCACACCGCATGCCGCCTTTGTGGCTTCAGTCCACCAAACGAGGTCCTCGCCGCACTGATCCGCTTTAGTCGTTTCGCTCGTAGCGCATCGCGAAGCACGGATCGCAAATTGGATGCTTGTGCTGATCAGGCAGCCCGTGGCCGCAGCGACGGCAGCGGCGGACGCTCTTTTTCTTGAGCGAGTTGGAGATGAACTGGTTCGTGTCCGAAGAAACGGCGAGCGCCTCGTCGATGTCGGGGAAAAGCTCCGGCATGCGGTGGTGCATCCAGCGGTAGGCGGCGAGCAGGCGCACGCGGCCTTCGGCGTTTTGCAGCGCGGTCGCGTTGGCGGTGCTGCCGTCGGCGGTGAAACGCTGGCCGCGGGGCATGGGCGAGGGCACTTCCTCGGCGACGGCGGCGACCCACTGGCGCCAGGTGCGCATGTGGTCGCCGCTGCGCGTGTCCACGGGGCAGGCGCAGAGCGCGAACTGCGTGCTGAGCGGCAGGCTGAAGTCGCGGATTTGCGCGGCGAGGTCGCGCATGGAGGAGACGTCGGCTTTGCAAAAAAGATCGGTGTCGCCGGGGAGCGCGGCGAAGCAGTCGAGCAGCGAGGGCAGGTCGTTGCGCCCGGTTTCCTGCGCGAGAAACTCGAGCATTTTGATGTGCGGCGCGATGGGCGCGATGGTCGGGAGCGGCTCCTCGGGGGCGGCCATGGCGGCGCGGATGTGGGCGAGGTCGCGGCGGTTCAGCGCGGTCACGAGGCCGGTCTCGTGCATGCCGTAGCGCCCCGCGCGGCCCGCGATCTGACGGATGGAGGCATCGGCGAGGGTGATCTCTTTTTCGCCATCCCATTTGGTGAGCGTGGTGAAGACGATCGTTTTCACCGGGAGGTTCAGGCCCATGCCGATGGCGTCGGTGGCGGAGACGAGCCGCGCCTCGCCGGCGGCAAAGCGCCGGGCCTCCTCCCGCCGTACCTCCGGCGCGAGCGCGCCATAAACCGCCGCGCAGTCGGAAGCGCCGAGCGTCTGTTTCCACGCGAGGACATCGCGCCGCGAGAACGAGATGAAGGCCGAGCCGTCCTCCGGTTTCTGATCGGAAGCGAGCGGGTGCTCGGCCACGGCGAGCGGGGTGAGCCGCTCGGTGCGCTGCACGGAAAAGGTTTCGCCGAGCCGGGCCGCGATTTCGCGCAGCACATTCTCCGCGTCGGGCGAACCGACGAAGATCACCAGCTTCGCGTTCACGCCCACGATGGCCTGCGTCCAGGCCCAGCCGCGGTCTTTGTCGGCGATCATCTGCACCTCGTCGATGATGGCCACGTCGTACTCCGCATCGGTCGCGAGCATTTCGATGGTGGAGGAAATGTGGCGCGCATCCGGGTCGGGAAAACGCTCCTCGCCGGTGATGAGCGAGCACGGCACGCCCGCCGCGCGCATGCGGTCCCAAAACTCCGCGGCCATGAGCCGCAGCGGCGCGAGATAGACGCCGGACTTTGCCGCCTTGAGCTTTTGGAAAGCGGCGTAGGTCTTGCCGGAATTCGTCGGCCCGGCGATCAGCAGCAGCTCCCGCTCGCGCGCCCGCGCGCCGGGAAATGTCTCGTGAAAGCGGTGCAGCGCGATGCCTTCGGCCATGCGCCGGTTGGCCGCGCGCAGCGAAAGATCGCGGATGATCCGCGAGGCGCGGTCGATGAACTGCCGCACCGACAACTGCCCGTCGAGCCGCGCCAGCTCCTCGTGAATGTCCACCTCCGCCAGCCGGTCCCGGTGGTCGGCGATGGCCTCCTCGATGCGCGGAATCTGCGCGTGAATCTCCGCCACAATGGCCACCGCGCGACGGCTCGCATCGGCGGAAAGCTGGCGGAAACGCGCGGTCAAAACGTCCGCGCGTTTCGGGCGGTTCAGCGGCAAAATCTCGAAGACACGCAGCGCGCACGCCCGGTCGGCGATGAACACATTTTCCTCCACCTCCGCCACCACCATGGTCACGTCCCTTTCACAAAACAGCCCCAGCCCGCGCGCCTCCGGCAACTCGCGCAGATGCTCCCAAACATCGCGCAGCCACGATTTGAAAACGGGGCGTCCGCCGCGCGGCGGGACGGGTGGGAGACCTTCATCGGCCCGGCGCTGCGCGAGCCAGCCGTCGAATTCGGCGCGTGAAAAACTGGTGGAGTTCCGCTCGGGAGCGGGAGGAGAGGCTTTGATAAGTGTAGAAATGCGGATGGTGTTTAGCCCGTCCGCGGATGGGGCGGGCAGGCATAAGGCTCACTCCAGTGCGAAACAGGAATGGTGCGCGATACAGGGTTCGAACCTGTGACCCCCTCCGTGTCAGGGAGGTGCTCTACCACTGAGCTAACCGCGCGTTTCTCGAAACGAGGGCGGGAAAGTAGGCAGGCCCTCCACCTATGGCAAGCGGTGTTTTCCCAGCGTGCGGGCGGCGATTGTTGATGCCCTTCTGCCCCGTGCGCACTACAAACGCGGGCCATCCGGCGGCGCTCTCATCGCCCCCATTTTCAAAAACGGAACGTGAACAAACCCGACAGCAAAACCATCCAGAACGTCCGCCGCCTCGTCCGCGATATCGCGCTGCCGGCGAGCCTTTTTTCGGGGCTGAAAATCGAGCAGTCGCTCGCGCCGGACAACATCATTCTCTTTCAGCGCAGCGACGCCGCGGCGCTGAAACCGGAGGGCGTGACGGCGAACTACCACCACCGTTTCGAGCTGACCATCGTGCTGGAAAAGGCCGGGCCGGTGCGCATCGGACGCAGCACCTATCTCCTGCATCCCGGCGAGTGCGCGCTCATTTTTCCGAACCAGTTTCATCATTACATGGACGTGTCGGCGGGGCGGCTCGAATGGCTTTTCATCACCTTCGAACTGCGCACGGCGGACGCGCTCCGGGCGCTGCACGACAGCCCGCGCGTGCTCGATCAGCCGGCCATGGAGCTGCTCCACACGCTCGTCCGCGAGGCCGAGCAGCCGCGCGCCACGCAGCCCGACACGCTGGAGATTTCCTTCGTCCTCTCGCGCCTGCTCCGGCATCTCGCGAGCTGCCCCACGCTGCCCGCGGAGCGCATCGACATCCATTCGAGCGACGACGTGCGCGACGTGATTTTGGAAAGCATCAACCGCTACGTCCGCGCGCATCTCAGCCAGGCCGTGACCATCGCCGACATCGCCGAGGACCTCGGCTACAGCGTGAGCCATCTGCGCGCGGTTTTCCGCGACCGGCTCGGCGTGAGCCTCGGCAAATACATCCGCGAATCGCGCCTCTCGGAAGCCGCGCAGCTTTTGCAAAGCGGCGCGCTGACGGTCTCGGACATCGGCGAGCGCTGCGGCTTCGAGTCGCTCTACGCCTTCTCGCGCGCCTTTCGCAAAGCCTACGGCATCCCGCCGCGCAGCTACCGCCAGCTCGTGCAGGAAGGCGGGCCGCTGCCGGTCACCGGCACCGAGCGGTGAGCGTCATGATTTACCACAGAGGCGCAGAGGTTTTTGAGAGGGACGCAGAGGGACGGCTTTTCAAAAAAATCCCTCTGCGTCCCTCTCCATCCCCTGTGCGCCTCTGCGGTTTTCTTCCCGCCTGTCATAAAGCCCGATTCCATTTGCGAACCCCACCTTTCCGCTGATACCTCCCCCACCCCATGAAAGCCCTCGTCAAAGCCAAATCCGAACGCGGCCTCTGGCTGCAAGATGTCCCCGACCCGAAATGCGGGCTCAACGACGTGCTCATCAAAGTGCTCAAGACCGGCATCTGCGGCACCGACCTGCACATTTACAAATGGGACGCGTGGGCGCAAAAGACCATCCCCGTGCCGATGGTCGTCGGCCATGAATTCGTCGGCCAGGTCATCGCCACCGGCGAAAACGTGAACGACTTCTTTGCCGGCGAGCTGGTTAGCGGCGAAGGCCACGTGGTCTGCGGACGCTGCCGCAACTGCCTCGCGGGCCGCCGCCATCTTTGCGCCCACACCAGCGGCATCGGCGTGAACCGGCCCGGCGCTTTCGCCGAATACCTTGCCCTGCCCATGACCAACGTCTGGCACCACCGCCCCGGCATCGACCTCGATGTCGCCGCCCTCTTCGACCCGCTCGGCAACGCCGTGCACACCGCCCTCTCCTTCGACGTCCTCGGCGAGGACGTGCTCATCACCGGCGCCGGCCCCATCGGCCTCATGGCCGCCGCCGTGGTGCGCCATGCGGGCGCGCGCTACGTCGTCATCACCGACGTGAACGAGCACCGCCTCGCGCTCGCGCAAAAGATGGGCGTCGATGTCGCGCTCAACGTCACCACCGGCTCCCTCGCCGACGTGCAAAAGCAACTCGGCATGAGCGAAGGCTTCGACGTGGGGCTCGAAATGTCCGGCAACCCCGCCGCTTTCCGCTCCATGATCGACGCCATGTGCCACGGCGGCAAAATCGCCATGCTCGGCATCCCCAGCGAGGAGATCGCCATCGACTGGAACAAAGTGGTTTTCAACATGCTCACCCTCAAAGGCATCTACGGCCGCGAGATGTATGAGACCTGGTACAAGATGACCGTCATGATCCAGAGCGGCCTCGACATCACTCCTGCGATCACCCACCGC
>JANPHJ010000208.1:0-3902 GCA_031424395.1 Chthoniobacter sp. | reverse complement strand
GCGGCGGGAACGGGTGCCGATCTACGATGCGGACTTGGATGATGCCCAGCCGGGGGACGGTTTACCCAGCCCCCTGCCTCAAGGGGGCGAGGCAAGGATACCTATCACGCCAAGAGACAAGCCGTGGGCTTCAGCCCGCGGTTCTCGCGGTGGAAAAGCCTTGTCGCGTAGCGATACTCGACAGCCTTTTCAGACGTCGCTACGCGACGGCGGCTCGTGCGCTCATTCCCGTGGGCTAAAGCCCACGGCTACGGTCGTTCGTCCCGATGGGACGGCTGATTTCACCACTCTTTTAGCGGAAGCAGCCAGCCACCCCCAACGCGGCCCGCTGGCGTGGAAAAGTTCCCTTGCCGTCCGCGCCCCGCGGAGTTCCGTGCGGGCGTTTGCATGACCGCGTCCATTTCCACCCGACTCCTCCGTTGCGCCGCCACCCCGCTGGCGCTGTGCGGACTCGCCGCTTTTGCGCCACGCAGCGCGGCGGCGGAGGTCGCGCCGTTTGCGCAGGCGGGCGTGGCGTTTGTGGAAAAAAACTGCGTGTCGTGCCACGGGGAGAAAAAGCAGAAGGCGAATCTCGCGTTGCACGCGGTGCGCGATGACCTCGCGCTGCTGCGGGCGCGGAAGCAGTGGCTGGAGGTGGTGAAGATGGTCGAGTCCGGCGAGATGCCGCCGGAGGATGAGCCGCAGCCGACGGCGGAGGAGCGGCGCGCGTTTGTGGCCTCGGTGCAGGCGGTTTTCACGGCGGCGAACAGCGCGCAGCCAGACCCCGGACGCACGACGGTGCGGCGGCTGAACCGCACGGAATACAACAACACCATCCGCGATTTGCTGAAGGTGGAGTTCAAGCCGGCGGAGGATTTCCCGCGCGACGATGTGGGCTTCGGTTTCGACAATATCGCCGACGTGCTCTCGGTCTCGCCGGTGCTCATGGAGCGGTATCTCGACGCGGCGGAGCGCATCGCGGAGGAGGCCATCCCGCTCAATCCGGCGCGTCCGCCGAAGCGCACGATGGCCGGGAAATACTGCGAGCCCGCGAATGCGCATGTGCCGGGCGACCGCTTCCGCCCGGTCAATGCGGCGCAGACCGAGGCGATCCTTTCCGGGCCGCTGAACACGCCGGTGCGGATCGCAGCGGGCGAGGAATTCTGGGTGCGCGCGAAACTTTACGCCGAAGGTCCGGCGGACGTGCCGGTGCGCGTGGCGCTGTTGGTCACGGGGCCGAAGATCGCGAATCCCTCGCCCGCCGCGGAGCTGGCGAAACTCGATGGCGTGGCGCTTGGCGCGGTGACGCCGGCGGTGATTTTGAAGACGGTGGAAATCAAGGCGCGCGACGAGCAAAGTGCGCAGCTCATCGAGGTGAAAATCACGGGCGCACCGGGGACGGAGCGCATCGCGCTGGCGGCCTTCAAGCCGTCGTCCGGCAAGCCGCCGACGCTGCGCGTGGAGTATCTCGAAACCGAGGGGCCGCTCGACACGCGCACGCCGTCGAACAAGGCGCTGATGGTTTTCACCGGCGACAAACCCGAGCGCGAGCAGGTGCGCGAGGTGCTCACGCGTTTCGTCGCGCGGGCGTGGCGGCGGCCCGGCTCGGCGGAGGAAATAGCCCGGCTGTGCGCGATGGTCGATTACGCTGTGGGGCACAACGAGGGCTGGGAAGGCGGGCTGCGCCGCGCGGTCACGGCGGTGCTGGCGTCGCCGAAATTCATCTTCCGCCTAGAGCCCGACGCGCAGGCGGAAAACCCCGAGCCTCATCCGCTCGACGAGTACCAGCTTGCCACGAGGCTCGCGTATTTCCTGTGGAGTTCTGCGGCCGACGACACGCTGCTCCAGCTCGCCTTCGAGAAAAAGCTGAGCGCGAATCTCGACGCGCAAGTGCGCCGGATGCTCAAAGACCCGCGCGCCGTGGCGCTCGTGGACAACTTCGCGCTGCAATGGCTGCAACTCGGGCGCATCGCCGGGCACAGTGCGGATGCCAAGGTCTTCGCGAAATGGGAGCCGAAGCTCGCGGGAGCGATGATCGAGGAGACGCGCCGCTTTTGCGCCGAGCTGCTGCGCGAAGACCGCAGCGTGCTCGACCTGCTCGACGCCGATTTCACCTGGGTCGATCAGCGGCTCGCAAACCTTTATGGCCTCAAGGTTCCCGGCGGTTTTGCAAAAGGGGAGTGGCAGCGCGTCTCGCTTGCCGGTACCCAGCGCGGCGGGCTGCTCACCCAGGCCAGCGTGCTCACCGTGACCTCCAATCCCACCCGCACCTCGCCGGTGAAGCGCGGCAAATGGGTGCTCGAACAGCTCCTCGGCAATCCGCCGCCGCCCGCGCCGCCCAACGTCCCGTCGCTCGACGACCGCGGGCGCAAGGAGCTGACCGGCACCTTCCGCCAGAAGCTCGAGCAGCATCGCGCCGACCCAAAATGCGCTAACTGCCACGCGAAGATGGACGCCTTCGGCTTCGCGCTGGAAAACTTCGACGGCATCGGCCAATGGCGTGACCGCGACGAAACCGGCGCGCCCATAGATGCCTCCGCGAAACTCGGCACCGGCCGCCAGCTCAATGGCGTGGCTGATCTCCGCGCCCCGCTCGGCGAGCGGCGCGATGTTTTCACCCGCTGCCTCACCGAGAAACTGCTCATCTACGCGCTCGGCCGCGGGCTCGACTACTACGACGAGCCGACCCTCGACCGCATCCAGTCCGCCCTCGCCCACGACGGCGCAAAGTTCTCCACCCTCCTCACCGAGATCGTGAAAAGCGACCCCTTCCGCTTGCGCCGTGGCAAGGGACAGGAAACCGTAAGTGCCGCGCCCAACCTGCCGGCCGAAGCCAAATGAAAACGCCGCTTTTATCCCGTCGCACCATCCTCCGCGGAATCGGCACCGCCGTCGCGCTCCCGTGGCTGGAGGCGATGGGGCAGCTCACCGCTTACGCCGCCGAGACGCCGGGCCGCAAAGCGCCGAACCGCCTCGCCTTTCTTTACGTGCCGAATGGCAAGGATATGCCGAACTGGACGCCGCGCGCGGAGGGCCGGCTGGGCGAGTTGCCGCCAATCCTCGCCGCGCTTGTGCCGGTGAAGGACGACCTGCTCGTGCTGTCCGGTCTCGCCGCGGACAAGGCGCGGGCGTACGGCGACGGCGGTGGCGATCATGCGCGGGCGATGGCGGCTTTTCTCACCGGCGCGCATCCGCGCAAGACAGACGGGGCGGACATCCGCGCGGGCACGTCGGTGGATCAGCTCGCGGCGCAGCGCGTCGGCGAGCTGACGCGGCTGGCGTCGCTGGAGATCGGCGGCGAGGCGGGCGGCATGGCGGGGAATTGCGACAGCGGCTACTCGTGTGTGTACAGCTCCACGGTTTCGTGGAAATCGTCCACGCAGCCGCTGCCGAAGGAGGTGAATCCGAAGCTTGTTTTCGAGCGGCTTTTCGGCCAGCCCGGCGGGCCGGAAAAAGTGCGGCGCGATCTCGCGCGGAAGAGCGTGCTGGATTTCATTCGCGATGATTCGCGCTCGCTGGTGGCGACGATGGGGAGCGGCGACCAGCAGAAGCTCGACGAGTATTTCACCTCCATCCGCGAGATCGAGCTGCGCATGGAGCGCGCGGCGAAACTCCCCGCCGCCAACGCGCCCGCCGGCGTGACCGCGCCCGCGGGACAGCCGGACAATTACGCCGAGCATCTGCGCCTGCTGAGCGACATGCTGGTCCTCGCTTTCCAAGCCGACGTGACCCGCGTCTGCACGTTCGTTTTCGCGAATGAGGCGAGCAACCGCAGCTATCCCGATCTCGGCGTGAACGAGGGCCATCACGAGCTTTCGCACCATGGGCACGACCCGGAAAAAATCCGCAAGGTGCGGGCGATCAATCAATTTCACGTCGGCCAGCTCGCCTATCTACTGAAGCGGCTGAAGGGCATCCGCGAA
>JANPHJ010000207.1:0-10936 GCA_031424395.1 Chthoniobacter sp. | reverse complement strand
GGTGCTGACGGTGACGTAACTGTTGAAGTCCGTGCTGGAGAAAAGGAATTCCGTGGGCGTGCTGTGCGCGAGGTGGGCGATGGCAGCGGTGGCGATGTCGCCGCCCCAAGAATCTTCCAGCGTCATCGCGATGCCCATGCTTACGCAGAGGTCGCGCGCCTGCCGGATTTTCGTCAGGCCGCCGAGCTTGCTGATTTTCAAATTCACCACGTCCATCGCGAGGTCGGCCTTCGCGCGCAGGAGCATGGCGAGGTCGTCGATGTTTTCATCGAGCACGAAGGGATGCGGCGTCTGCCGGCGCACCGCGAGACACTCCTCATACGTGAGGCACGGCTGCTCGATATACACATCCACGTCGCGCACCGCCTTTGCCACGCGAACGGCTTCATGCTGCACCCAGCCGGTGTTCGCATCGGCCACGAGCCGGTCGCCGGGCTGGAGCTTTTCCGCGACGGCGAAAATGCGCGCGATGTCCACATCGGAATCGCCGCCGACTTTGAGCTGAAAGCGCCGGTAGCCCTCCGCGCGATAGCCCGCGACCTTCGCCGCCATTTCCTCCGGCGACTCCTGAGAGATGGCGCGATAAAGGGTCACATCCTCGCCGTATCGCCCGCCGAGCAGCTCGCACACAGGCATCCCGCACTCCTGGCCGAGGATGTCCCAGCACGCGATGTCCACGCCGCTCTTCACATACGGATGTCCCTTGAGCGCCGCGTCCATCGTGCGGTTGAGCTTCACGAGTTCGCGCGGGTCTTCGCCGAGGAGATGTGGCCCCAGCTCGCGCAGCCCCGCGCGCACGCCCTCCGCGTAGGCAGGAAGATAGAATGGCCCGAGCGGACACACCTCTCCATGGCCGGTGATACCCGCGTCCGTCTCCACGCGCACGATGGTGCTGTCGAAGACGGTGACGGATTTTCCGCCGCTCCACTTGTAGGTAGTTTCGACGAGCGGGAGTTCGACGCGGTAGGCGAGGATGCGGGTGATTTTCATGCAAAGGATGCGGAGCTTGGCGGACTCGGATTCGCACGCAACACTACCCGCCCCCCATCGCCCGTCTTGACCCGAAAGCGTCCGCCAGCATGAAAATCAGCACAACCGCCGCCCTTCGCACCGCCTCATCCGGCGTGGACATGCGCCTGCTGGAACAGCTCTTCGACAACACACCGGACATCGCCTTCTTCATCAAGGACGCGGCTGGCCGCTACCTCGTCGTGAACGACTCGCTGGTCGAACGCCACGGCCTGCGCAGCAAATCGCAGATGCTCGGTCGCCGCCCGTGTGACGTGTGCCCCGGCGATTTCGGACGCATCCCCGCCGAGCAGGACGCCACCGTCCTGCGCACAGGCCGCCCCATCATCGAGCGCCTCGAACTCCACTGGTATGCTCCGCACAAACCCGTCTGGTGCCTCACCACGAAGCTCCCCATGCGCGACGCCACCGACACCGTGACCGGCATCATCGGCATGTCGAAAGACGTGCGCGCGCCGATGCCGACAAAAGAAATCCCCGCTGAAATCGCCGCCGCTCTCCGCCGGCTCGAATCCGCCTTCGCCGACCCGCTCACCCCCTCCACACTCGCCCGCATCGCGGGCCTGCCCACCGCGAGATTCGCCCGCATCATCCGGCGCATCTTCGGCATCACGCCGACGCAACTCATCACAAAAACCCGCATCGCCGCCGCATCCCGCCTCCTCCGCGAGACCGACCGCACCATCGCCGACATCGCCCAAGAATGTGGCTTCACCGATCACAGCGCCTTCACCCGCGCCTTCCGCGCCGTGACAAGCGCGACGCCAACTCAGTTTCGAGCCGGGTCACTTTGAAATCCCAACATCGCAGAACGTCAGCGCGGCAATGCCGTTGGTGCCGAGGAGGAGTTTGTCCTGACTCCATGCGGTTTCCTTGAGGTAGGTCAGCTTCGTCGCGGCAGTGGGCTCTTTAAGCGTGAGCGTGAGGACGTTTCCATTCAGTGCGCCGGATACGACTTTGTCCTTTTCTCCATCGAGGTAAAACTGACCGGCGAGCGCGTCTGTCCAGACGATGGGTTGGTCGAACTCCAGCGCGATGGCGTCCTTCGCTGCGGTGGTGAAATGGGCGCGCTGGAGATTCGGAGGAGTGATGGATTCGATGACTTTCCTGCCGTAGTTGTCGCGCTCCATGAGCGGCTGGATGAGGCGCGCGAATTCCGCCCATCCAACGAGCGGAAAATGGCACCCGCCCGGCGGTTTGATCCCGAGCGTGGACATGACGCTCATGTTTGAATAAAGGCGCGGCAGGCTGCGCTGTATTTCGCGGATCATGTCTCCAGCGCCGGTGTTCCCAGCCATGCTGCACGAGTTTGGCCAGATTTGGAAAACGTAGGTGTGCTGCACGTTCGGGAAGTCGCGTTTCCAACCCGCGGACATTTCGACGAAGTAATCCTCATACGACTTCCAATCATAGTCGCCGCCTGGCCCCGCGGTGCCCTGGTTGTTTTCGCCCTGATGCCAAATGATGCCGCGGATGCCGTGCGTGAGCCGCGCCTGTTGCACGCGCCAGAGCATCCGTCCGTAGATTGTCGTGAGGTCGGTGGGATTGCCTTCGTTGCGCTGATGCTGATCGATCCGCGTGCCGCCGACTGCGCCGTTGATGATGAAGATGGGAATCTTCTGGCTGGCGACGAGCCGCTTCGCCAACTCCATGCCCCACCACCCAAGCTCGGCCTTTTCGCCGGCCTGCGCTCTCCACACGGGCAGGCACCACCGATTGCCCGTCGCGTCCTTCGCATTCGTCGGCGGGCGGCCGTAGCTGCGAATCCACTCGCTCGTCTCCGGCGGAGATTTTTCGCCGGTGTCCGTCGCGAGCGCGTTCGACTGGCCCTGGATGATGAAGGCATCGCCGCAGACGAGATTGCCCACGGTTTGCAACACGGTTTCCGCCGTGCCGCTCTTGGTGCCAAACTCCACGCGGTAGTTAATCAGCCCCGGCTTCAGCCTCGCCGACAAGGCGTAGGACTTGTCCGCCGCGACCTTCGCCATCTCCGTCTTCGTCAGCTTGCCGTCCGCATAGACTTTCAGAAAAACCGAGTCGGCAGCATCGGTCAGCGTGCCGTTGTAAAAGAGCGTGCCATCGCCCTTGTCGTCGCGGGCGTAAAACTGTCCCTCCACCGGCTTCTCGTCCTTGTCCGGCGAGCGCGCGATCCACGGGTCGCTCTGCGGTTCGGTCACGGCGATGGTGACTTCGTGCGTCGTCGGAGCGCCGCCATTGCTCACCGTCGCCGACACCGTCATCGCGCCACTGTTCTGCGCGCGCTGGAGCAGCAATTTCCCCGGCGCGACTTCGTGGATGGTCGCGATGCCCGCGACCTTCCAATCAATCTTCAAATCTCCCGCGCCCTTCGCCTGCATCGCCGCGAGATTGCTGACGACCGGCACGACTTCAATGGGCGCGCGTCCATCCCACGCCGCTGGCGCTTTCAACGTGAATACCGGTTCGGCGATGTCCTCCTTTACCGTGACCTCGATGTCCTTCGTCTTCACGCCGCTGGGAAACACCGCTCGAAATTGCAGAGTGGCCTTCGCATCGCCAACGATACGGCCCGCGTCGAACGTGAAGGCAAAACGATCCACCGCCACCACGCTCTCTCGCCCGTCGCGCTTGAGCACCCAATACAGCTTTTGCGCGCCCCCCGCCTGCGCGGTGAAAGTCGCGCTCTTGCCCTCCAGCATCGTCGCCATGACTGGCGCAACCGCAAACGTCGCACCCGGCGGCACCACCGGCCCGACGAGCGTCTGCATCGGCTTTTGGTTCTCGTAAGTCAGCCGCACCCAGGCCGCCGAGCGCGCCACGCGCGACACGCGCACCTCATCGAGGTCGCCCACGAAGTCATAGTTGTTATACCACCCGCCGAGCCACAGCCGCGCCGGACTTTTAATGTCGAGCTGCGTCGTCGCTTCGCCGTCCACCTTGCCATTGATGTAGATGCGCCGCGGCCCGTCGCCATACGTATGGACGACGTGAATCCACTCATTCATCGGCAGCCTGCTGTCGCCTTTCACATTGGAAAAGTCGCTGTCCACATTCACATGCGGCGGGCTGGCGAACTGCATCCGCACCTTGCTTCCGCGCCCGCCGCCCTCATTACCCCAGCCGACGATCGTCCCGTTCGCCTGACTCGCGCGGAACCACAGTTCCGTTGTGTGCGCACTCCCGCCTGACGGATAGTTCGCGATCTTGTCTCCGCCGAATATGCCCTGCTTCCCGGCGAGATGCCGCGCCTGCCCGATCATCCCGCGCACTGCCGTCGTCCCCACGTCTTTGGATTCCAGCGTCCCCACCTCATCCACCACCGCAGCGCCGAGATGCCACACACTCGCAAATCCATTCGCCTCATTGAATACAGCCTTCCCATTCGACTCGCTCGCGGCGTCCGTCTTCCCCCAAAAAACGCGCAACTCCTGCCGCGCATTCCCTGCGATCTTCGGCACCCGCACCCACACGCTCGCCTCGCCGCGCGCCGCATCCCACTCCTCGATTTCATACGCCAGCGCGATGCCGTCGCTCGTCGCAAAACGCACATCCTCCCCGTGGGCCTGCGCCTTTGTGAAGTCGAACCCCTCCTTGCGCAACCGCACGAGCAGAGGGAATCCCTCGACCATCGCCGGAGCCTGCAAGTCCGCGCCTTCCGGCGTGGTGAGCACGAAAATGGAGCCCGACTGCGGCCACCCCGCATACGGCGCCGGCGCCGGCGCGGCTGCGGCGGCCGGTGGCCCGAAGAGCCGCACTAGGAGCAGTGCCGCGAGGAGAGTGATGATGCGTTTCATAGGGAAGTGGGACGATAGGTTACTCGTGCGGTTTTTCGATTTACTCGCCCTGACTCGGCATATTCTCAGAGCGATAGTAAAGGTACATGCAGCCGAGGCAAGGTGCGGTCAGGACGTGCCACAGCGCGCGACCTTGCAGCCATGCGTCGGGCCCCGTGAACTGCGCGGCGACATCGAGTTCCCGGCACGCCACTCCCGCCGCCAAGGCAACGTCGGCCAGAGCGAACCAGCGAGGTGATTTTCATGGAAGGGGCACGGCGGCGAGTTGACCAGTTCTGCACGGAACCTAGCTTCCGCGCATTGCTCCGTCTTGACCCGGAAATGCCCGTCCGCATGAATCTCAGCACAGCGGCCGCCCTCCACTCCGCCACTTCCGGGCGTGGATGTGCGCCTGCTGGGAGCAGCTCCTCGATCACACGCCGGAAATCTGTAAAACAGCGTAAAAGAGAACCGCGGCCTGGTTAATCCTTACAAATCCGCGAGTCCCCACCCAAGCGATTCATGATTCCCATGACTCCTACTCCCAGCCCCCGCTGGCGGCGCCTCACCGCTGCCCTCGTCCTGCCGCTCGCCCTCGTCGCCTCGGTCGCCGCCGCCGAGCTCGACCGCGACCCCGCGTGGGCCGGGGCGTTCAAAACGGGGCCCCTCAAAGCCGACGAGACGAAAGCCTTCATGAAGCAGCTCGCCGAGTATGTCGTCGCGCATCACATGAAGCGGACCAACTCTCCACAGCGCGGCCATATCTACGAATATCTTCACGTCGCGAAGGCCGGCCAACCGGATCAGTTCATCGAGGGCGAGGCGCTCGACAGCATGCACGATGCGGCTTGGTTCGGCATCGCCATGGTCCACGCCTTCCGCACGACGGGTGATCCTTTTTACAAGGAAGTGCTCACCGAGTGGCAGCTCCCATTTTACCTCAAAATGCTGAACCACTCCGATGAGATCTTCACCGCTGAGCGCGATGACGGGATCGACGTTGGCTGGAACCAAGGCCGCGAATGGCTCCTCCAAGGCCGCGAGAAAGGCTTCGTCCCTTACTGGTGGGACGACGGCGCCAGCATCAGCCTCGAAATGGTCGTCCGCAAAACCGAGCACCTGAACTTCCCCGGCCGCAATGATCTGAGCGGCCAGGCGAACCCCGGCAAGCGGCTCGTCGGCTACTCGCTTGGTTCCTCGAACCACCTCGCGCAGGACCTCGGCATCCTCATTGAGCAGGCGTGGCTCCTACTCCACGAAAGCGCCGAGTCCGCCGACCGCAAACTGAGCGGCGAACTCGCCGAGGCCGCCCGCAATCTCGCCGAATGCCGCGCCCGGCACGGCTCTCCCAACATCCCTGCCGTCATGGCTGCCGTCGCCGTCACCACCGGCGATCCCGCCGTGCGCACACGCCTGCCCGATACCACTTGGAAATCGGTGGAGACCGGGCGAAGCGACTACCGCCACGCCCTCTTCGACTACAAACCCGGCGAACAAGTGCGTGTCCCCACCTTCTGCGACGACCAAGAGTTTAGCTACTACGCCGGCGTCGCTCGCGCAGGAGCGCTCTCCGCCCCGCTCGCCTTCCGCCTCGCCTACGACGCCTTCACCCTGCCGAAGCTCTACCGCCTCTACTCCGATGACAGCGAAGTCCCGCCCGGGATCGGCGTCTTCGAATACCCCTACTTCTTTGTGGAGGGCAAACCAGCCGACTACCGCTCCGAGCGCAAAGGTCCCGCCAACCGGCCGCGCCCCATCGGCTCCCGCTTTGGTCCGCAGAACATGGTCGTCACCGGCTGGGCCCTCCAGGCGCTGAAGTTGAACCCCGGCCTCTGGGACGCCGCCCGCCAGCAGATCACGAAACCCAATTTTTTCCCACCTGAGACCGCCGCCGAAGTCACCGCCGGGCTCGAGCGCGAACTCGGCGCAGGCCTTCGGACCTGGCAGGCTCTCTTCAAAGCCAAAGGTTACATTCCGACCGGCCTCGGAGCCCAAGGCACCGGCGCCGGCTTTGGGTGGGACGATATTTCCGACACCGGCGGCTACGCCCACCTCATCAGCGCCGCCGCCCAGTGGCTCCTTTTCCTGGAAGGCAAAACCGATTGGGAAACCCAGCGCGTCCCTGCTGGCCACGGGGACAAATAAGCGCGGTCCGCCATCACCCCCGCGCTCAAACCGCGAGCTTGCAATCACGCTCATCGGCCAGCTTAGCCGCGCCTTCCTTTACCGTGGTGGCTGTGACGCCTGGGCAGTGTCCGTGAGATCGGCGGGACAGACGCGCAGACGGCGGTGCAGCAAAAATAAGCGTGTGCGATTTTGGGATAAGGAAAGGTTGAGGGTGGCAGCATCAACCCGCCATCCGCGCTGGTCGGCAGATCGTCCGGGGCGCGGCGGAGATTTGTCAGCAAACGGTAATTGTGCGCGCCCTGGAGAAAATATTCGAGCCTTACTACCGCCCTGAAGCTGCCCGCCAGCGCACCACCGGCGAGCGGGTTCGGCCTCGCCAACGTCCGCCGCTGTCTCGCCCCTGCGGCGGCACCGCGACCGCCGCGCTCATCGGCCCACGCTTGAGCGTCCGCCTGCGCGTTCCGGAAAGCGTGGGACCTCCGGTTGGGACACCGCCTGCATGGGATCTACCCCCGCGGCCTTCAACCCATCCCTGATTCAACACGCACCAAATCGATGGGCAGGCGGGAGAGGGGACCAAGGCTAGGTGCGAGTGACGTTTAAGTGACGCGCAAACCGTCCTTTTCCGTCCCTTAACGCGCTGGCGCCCCCTTGCTACACTGGAGCTGGAATCCTGCAGAGGCCTTGGCGATAATTCATGGTTAGGGCGCATGGCGATTTCGCCCGATTTGAGTTCGCGACCAAAAGCTAAGCAGCAGAGCGAGTCCCTTGGATGGTGATTCACATTCTGGAAGCGACGAAACAGTTTCTTTCCACTCTGAGTTGGCAAGCTGTTGTATCAGGGTTCCGGGAGCCTCGGCGAAGCCCATGTGCCAGCCGGAGAACACGCGGCGCTCGATGGGATGATGCATGAACGTAACGATGTCCTTATGTTTGCTTGAGCGCTTTATCCGCTCATAGACCAGATTCAAGCCTTCAGCAGGCCCTTCTATGTACTGGAAAATAGAACCATCATGATACAAAAGAGCTCCGGTAACGCGCTCGCGCTGGTTAACTTCGCGAGCATCCAGCAGCAGCGCTTCAAGTTCAGCGGCCCTCAACTTCCACGAGGCGGTGCTGACGTAGGCGAGTGAAGTTAGACTCATGGTGTGCGCCCTAACGACCCCAAGCCCAGCGAACCACGGGGCACGGCCACCTGCACGGGGGGTGGAAAGGCGGCGGTGGAAGCAGGTGCCGTGACGCACTGAGGTCTTCGCTGCGAAGTCGGGTTCGGAATTGGGATAACGTGCGTTATTCTCATAGCCGGACTGCCGTATATCAGCCCGGGCCACTGGTGCCAAGGGTTTCGCATGGTGTCGCAGACTTTACGGGCCGTCTGCATAATTTCTGCATGAAACAAACTGCCTGCGCCCGTCAGCACGGCCTGCTTTTCCAGAGATAGTAGAAAATCGCATTCAACGAATTTCGCAACCGTCCTCAATGCGGCTGCGCCTGTAGCAGCGCGAGAGAAATGCGACACCGACACTCTGCGTGAATGTGGCCTTCGGTGCGAAGGCGAAGCCCGGAGTGCGCGACTGGAGTTCGTGCTCGAGCGCCTCCACGTGGCCGGTGACGATGCCGAGTTCTTTTGGATCGGGACGAAGGAGGCTGTTGAATTTGCGCTGCTGCCTCATGGCAGGGGCGATCGTGGAGAGTGCGTGCTAGCCGGGCAGCGCCGGCAGATCCCAGAGATCGAGCTGCAGATTTTCGGGCCGGAAGAGGATGTTAATGAGCCGCCGTTTTTGCATGTCGCGATACTCGTGCGCGCGCGGACCGCTGATGAAAAAGACGTCGCCGGTGGCGATAGGCCACGACTCGCGACCGGTCACGTGGACTGCGTGCCCACCGTCGCGATCACTTGGGCGTATGCGGTCCGAACGGTTCCTGCGGGTCGCGGCGTTCCATCGCGAGCGGGAAGCCATCAGGTTGAAACCAATCACTGGTGCGCAACTTGCGGAGCATTGGCGCTATGATGCGGGTTGGCGCTGTGGGCATCTGCTTCCAGGAATGGAAAGGTTCCAGCGTCCGCACGGGATCGCTACTCACCGGAGGCTTGGCGCTGCTGATCCTGTCCACCATCATCATCGGCTACGGCAACTACCTCGGCGCCGCCGCCACTCCCTAAACTCCCATGAGCAACAAAATCGAAATCACTTATCAACTTGCCCGCGAGCGTTACGCCGAACTCGGCGTCGATACCGAAGCCGCGCTCGTCGGACTGGCGAGGATCCCCATCTCGCTGCACTGCTGGCAGGGCGATGATGTCGGTGGTTTTGAAAAGGCCGGCGGCGAACTTGGCGGCGGTCTCGCGGTAACGGGCAACTATCCCGGCAAAGCGCGCACCGCCGATGAACTGCGCGGCGATTTGGAAAAGGCGCTGTCGCTGATTCCCGGCAGACATCGGCTGAATTTGCACGCGTGCTACGCGGAACTCGGCGGGAAGAAAGTCGAGCGCAGCGATTATACGATCGAGCAGTTCCAAGGCTGGGTGGATTGGTGCAAAGCGCAGGGGCTCGGGTTCGATTTCAATCCGTCGTATTTCGCCCATCCGCTGGCGGCGGATGGACTCACGCTTTCGCATCAGGACAAAGGCGTGCGCCAATACTGGATCGAGCACGGCATCGCCTGCCGGCGCATCGCGGCGGAAGCCGGCCGCCAGCTCGGCAAGACGGTCGTAACGAACTTCTGGATTCCCGATGGCAGCAAGGATCAGCCCGCCGATCGCAAAGCTCCCCGCGAGCGACTCGCCGCCGCGCTGGACGCGATCTTCGCCCCGCCGATCGATCAAAAGCTCAATCTCGATGCGGTGGAGTCGAAGCTCTTCGGCATCGGCAGCGAAAGCTACGTCGTCGGCTCGCATGAGTTTTACCTCGGCTACGCGATCACGCGGCAGAAGCTTTACTGCCTGGACGCGGGCCATTTTCATCCCACCGAGTCGATCGCGGACAAGATCTCGTCCGTGCTGCAATACGTCCCGGCCCTGCTCCTCCATGTCTCGCGCGGCGTGCGCTGGGATAGCGATCACGTCGTGCTGCTCGACGACGCGACCCGCGCCATCATGGAGGAAGTGGTGCGCGGCGACTTCCTCGACCGCACTTCGATTGGGCTCGATTTCTTCGACGCCAGCGTCAACCGCATCGCCGCATGGGTCATCGGCACACGCAATGCCATCAAAGCACTGCTCCTCCCGCTGCTCGAACCTACCGCGAAGCTGCGCGACGCCGAGGCGGCGGGTGATTTCACCGCGCGGCTCGCGATGCTCGAAGAGCTGAAGTCGCTGCCCTTCGGCGCGGTGTGGGACGAACATTGCCGCCGCTCCGGTGTGCCGATCGGCACCGCGTGGCTCGACGAAGTGCATGGCTACGAAAAAGCAGTCCTATCGAAACGCCTATGAAAACATTAGCCATCCTCCTCGCAGCCGTCGCTGGCAGTCCCATTGCCGCCGAGCCCTCGCCGATTCGTGCGTGGTTCATCGCGCCGACGCGCGTCGTCTGGCAGAGAGAAGCGGGCGTCGCAAACGCCGCGAATCTTTTGCAGTCCGAGTCCGGACAGGCCGTGCTGAAGGAACCGCAGCCGCCGTGCGTGCTCACTTCGACAGGCGGAAAGCCCGCGGGCATCGTCCTCGATTTCGGCACGGAGTTACCCGGGATGGTGCGGAATCGCTACAACGTTGTTTCAGTCTGGAACAACCATCCTTTCACCTCGATGATCAAGCTGCCGGATTATCCCGATGTGGCGATCCAGGATGTGACTGATTTCGACGGCAAGAAAAAGCCCCTGTCCATTGATGAGAAGATTGAGTTCTGGCGAAAGGCCATGGCCTACGCGCATTCGCGCGGCTTTGATTTCTATCTCGTCAATTGGAACCTATGGACCGATGGCGCTACCGGCACTCGGATTGCGGATCGGCACGACGGCCTCCGTGTCGGCGAGAAACTTGGTGATGAGCGCATTCAGTTCGTGCACGAGTTCCGGTTTTTGGGCGGCGA
>JANPHJ010000206.1:0-50068 GCA_031424395.1 Chthoniobacter sp. | reverse complement strand
GTGAACCTCGCTGGTTGATAAGGCTATGGGTCAGGTCCGGACAGTGGCTTCTGGGGTAGCCCATAGATATGAGATGGGGGTGATTTTCTATGACAGACCCGTGGTTTCGTCGATCTCCACGAGGGCGCGGGGCAGTTTCTCCGGGCCGCCGGCGATGGGGAAGAGGATGGGCCGCCCGGTGAGGAAGCGCTGGATGATGGGCTGAAGCTCGCGCCCGAGGCAGCTTTCGCTGGGGCCGCAGAAGCCGGCGTCGGTGAGGTAGGCGGTGCCGCCGGGGAAGATCTGCTCGTCGGCGGTCTGGCAGTGGGTGTGGGTGCCGAGCACGGCGCTGACGTGGCCGTCGAGGTAGCGGCCCATGGCGATTTTCTCGCTGGTCGTTTCGCCGTGGACATCGACGAGGATGACGGGCGTTTCTTGCCGCAGGCGGTTCACTTCGTCGCGCATGGCGAGGAAGGGATTCTCCAGCGGCGGGTTCATAAAGGTGCGGCACTGGACGTTGACGACCGCGACTTTGCTCTTGGCGGTTTCGAGGACGATGGAGCCGCCGCCGGGGGTGCCGGGCGGGTAATTCAGCGGGCGCAGGAGCCGCGGTTCTTGGTCCAGAAAGGGGAGGATTTCCTTTTGGTCCCAGATGTGGTCGCCGGTGGTGATGACGGCGGCCCCGGCGCGCAGGAGGTCGATGGCGATCTTCGGGGTGATGCCGCGCCCGTTGGCGGAGTTCTCGCCATTGACGACGATGAAGTCGATGGCGCGCTCGTCTTTCCACCGTGGCAGCACGTCGATGACGGCGCGGCGGCCGGGTTCGCCGACGATGTCGCCGAGAAAGAGGAGTCTGAGCATGGGGGGCGGATGTAGCGGGTGGAAGGTCGCGTGTCGAGACGGGTGCGTGGGTTTTCCTTTACCGCAGAGGCGCAGAGGGAAGTGAGAGGGACGCAGAGGGACGCGGGGAGAAAGGCTCAGCAAAAACCCTCTGCGAATCTCTCATCCTCCTCTGCGCCGCTGCGGTTTTAAGACCATCCCCACCCCGGCTGGCGGGTGGTTTTTTCCAACAACAACCGCTCAGGGGAGCCGCGTCAGCTCGTACTTGTGCGGCACGGGCTGGTTGATCTTGTAAATCTCGTCCTCCATCGCGCGGGCTTTGGCGAGCAGTTCAGCGACCTTGGCTTTCTGCGCGGTGTAATAGGTGTCAAACTCGGCCTTCTTGGCGTCGAGGTCGGGAGCGGTGGCGTCGGTGGCTTTTTTGAGCGCGTTGCGTTTGCCTTTGAGCTGGGCGTATTCGTTGCGGAGCGGCCCGTAGGCGGTGTCGTTGCGCTGCTTGTTGAGCATGGCCACTTTCAGCGCCTGCTGGTACTCGGGAGTCTTGTCGTTTTCCTCGAGCTCGACGCCGTAGGCGAGCTGGCTGGCGGTGTAGGTGCCCACGGGTGCGCCGTCGATGGCGAGCTGCCACTGGCCGGCCTTGAGGCCGCGGGCGCTGATCTTTTCGTTGCTCAGCTTGTGGCCGGCAGAGGTGAGTTTGTAACCCAGCGCGGCGTCGGGCGGGAGCACCCACGGGAGGCGTCCGGCGGTGAAAGTGAAGGCGATCTTTTCGCCCGCGGTGAAGCCTTCGATCACGCCGCCATTCGCATTGGCTGCGAGCGCGCCGTCTTTTTCCTCAATCATGATGGCCGAGACGCTGCTCTTCGGCGCGAGGTCATTGAGCACCGCCACGGCCATGACGCACTGGCCCGCGGCGCCCGGATGCACGCCGTCGCCAATCATGGTGAACGCGGCGTCCTTTTTGCGCTCGGCGAGGGTGAGGTCATTGAGCGGCGTCCACATGTTCACGTAGCCGAGGCCGCGCTGCTCCGCCTGGTCGCGCAGCCATGCGCCGTAAAAGGCGAGCACGCCGTTGTAGAGCGAGTTGCGCGGCTCGGCGTTGTCGTTTTTGGCGCGCTTCGCCCGCGCGTCAAACATCGTTGGCGTCATCGGGATGGCGGTCGCGCCGAGGGCAGCGATCTTTTCCAAAATCGTGGTCATGCCCGCGGAGTAGGTGTCGAAGGTCGGCTGGTCGAAACCCTTGTAGCCGCCGTCGTTCATGCCGAGGAGGATGGTGACGTACTTCGGCTTGTACACGGCCACGTCTTCGTCGAAACGGTCGAGCGCATCCTTCGCCCGGTCGCCGCCGACGCCGGCATTGTGAAAGTGGATGCGTGTCTTCGGATAGCGGGTGTAGAAAAAGTCCTCCACGTACTGCGTGTAAAGGCACTGGTGGGTGATGGAATCGCCGAGGAAGACGAAGGTGTCGCCGTCCTTGAGATCGAGGTGATCGAGGACGGTGGCGAAAACGGGCGCGGGCGGCGCGGCGGGCTTTTCCTGGGCCAAGGCGGCGCTGGTGCTGAGGGCTAACGGGAGGAGGAGATGGCGGAGTTTCATGGGTGGAGTGTGAACCGGCGGAGGGTGCGGGCCTTTGGGGAAAAGGCGATGGATTTTTGCGCGTGCGTTGCGGGCGCGGGTGAGATTTTTTTCCAACGCCGCCGCGTCCCGCCTGTCAGACGCGGCCCCACACGAACGATGAAATACCGCCCGCTCCTCCTGCTCCTCGCCGTCGCCACCCTGCACGCGCAAACCGACCCTGCCACCGAGCCATCGGTGCAGGCCGTGGCCAAGGCCATGCCCGCCGTGGTGAACATCAACACCGAGCGCATCGTCCAGCGCACCGTGCGCGATCCGCGCGACGAGCTGTTCAACCAGTTCTTCGGCGGCCCCATGCGCCGGCCGCGCGTGCTTTCGCAAAAGGTGCAGAGCCTCGGCTCGGGCTTCATCGTGGATGCGGCGGGCTACATCGTCACCAACGAGCACGTCGTCGAGCGCGCCGCCGAACTGAAGATTTCCGTGACCACCAACGACGGCAAAACCTACACCGCCAAATACATCGCCGGCTCGACGGACGCCGACCTCGCCTTCCTCAAAATCGACGCCAAGGAGCCGCTGCCCTTCATCAATCTCGCCGACCTTTCGCCCAATCTCCTCGGCGAAACCGTGCTCGTACTCGGCAACCCGCTCGGCTACGGCAGCTCCGTCGCCCGCGGCATCCTCAGCGCGAAAAACCGCACCGTGGCGCTGGGCGAAGCGGAGTACAAGGGCCTCGTCCAAACCGATGCCGCGATCAATCCCGGCAACAGCGGCGGGCCGGTCGTGGACCTC
Organism: Chthoniobacter sp.; assembly: GCA_031424395.1. Taxonomy (GTDB): domain Bacteria; phylum Verrucomicrobiota; class Verrucomicrobiia; order Chthoniobacterales; family Chthoniobacteraceae; genus Chthoniobacter. Next base: position 46,885 of record JANPHJ010000206.1, on the reverse strand, counting down.
AGCGGCAAACTCGTGGGCGTCAGCTCGGTAAAGATGGCCTACACCCCGCAGGGCGTGCCGACGCAGGGCCTGGGCTTCGCCATTCCCGGCGAGATCGTGCGCGAGCGCGTGACCGATTTCAAAAAGATCGCCGCCAATCCCAAGGCCGCGAAGGAAGCCGAGGACGCGAAGCCGCGGGCGCGCAGATTTTTTGGCCTCACCCTCCAGGACCTCACCCCGAAGCTCGCGGAATCGCTCGGCTTTGACCCCGGCACCGGCGTGCTCATCGCCGATGTGGATGCGCGCGGGGTGGCGGAAAGGGCGGGGCTGAAGCAGGGGCTTGTCATCACGCAGGTCGGCAGGTACGAAGTCGCGTCCGTCCAGCAAATCGAAGAGCTGCTCAAGGCGGTGGACAGCGGTTCGCAAGTCGATTTCACCGTCGGCATCGTGCGCCGCGCCAATGGGCGGAACGTCCGCCAAAGCGAGACCGTGCAGCTCATCGCGAAGTAACATTTTCCCATGATCCAAGTCGAAAACCTGACCAAACGCTACGCGGGCTTCACCGCGGTCAATCAGCTCAACTTCAGCGTCGCGAAGGGTGAGATCGTCGGTTTCCTCGGGCCGAACGGCGCGGGCAAAAGCACGACGATGAAGATCCTCACCAGCTACCTCCCGGCCACCTCCGGCACCGCGCGCATCGCGGGCTTCGATGTCTTTGAGCAGTCCCTCGAGGCCCGCCGCCGACTCGGCTACCTGCCGGAAAACACCCCGCTCTACACCGACATGCGCGTGGGCGAATACCTCCGCTACCGCGCCAGCCTAAAAGGCGTGCCCGGCCGCAAAGTAAAGCAGGCCGTCGGCGACGCCCTGGAACTGTGCAGCCTGCGCGACCGCGAGCGCAGCATCATCGGCGCGCTCTCCAAAGGCTACCGCCAGCGCGTGGGCCTCGCCGATGCGCTCGTCCACGACCCCGAGCTGCTCATCCTCGACGAACCCACCATCGGCCTCGACCCCAACCAAATCCGCCAGGTGCGCGAACTCATCAAGAACCTCGGCGGCAAACGCACCGTGCTCATCTCCACACACATCCTGCCCGAGGTCGAGATCATGTGCTCTCGCGTCATCGTCATCCACAAAGGCACCATCCGCGCCGACGACACCGCTGAGAACCTGCTGAAGAACCACCGTGCCGCTGGCAGCATGCGCCTCGAAGCCAAAGGCGCAGCCAACGGCCGCGAGTTACTCGGCAAGTTACCCGGCGTCAAAGACGTGACCGAGGAAAAGGACGGCGACTACACCGCCTTCCAGCTCAAACTCGACGCCAACGCCGACCCCACCGAAGAAGCCATGCGCCTCGCCACCGAGCACCGCTGGCAAGTCCGCGAACTCACCCGCCGGCGGCCCACCTTGGAGGATGTCTTTGTCGAACTGACCCACTCGGACAGCTAATGACATGCGACGGTCTTATTTTCAAACGCAGAGACGCAGAGACGCAGAGACGCAGAGGGCTCAGAGATTCGGAAGTAACTTGGCTCACTTGACCCTGCGTCCCCTGCGTCTCTGCGTCTCTGCGTTAAAAAAACTCACCTCCCGCTGCGGCTAACGTCCTCCGCCGGCCAGCCGCCTTCCATCCATCTTCCCTTTATCCATGAAAACCTTCCTCACCCTCCTCGGCCGCGAGGTGAAGTCCTTCTTCTACTCGCCGATCGCCTACGTCGTCCTGTTCTACTTCCTCTTTCTCTCAGGCTACAATTTCTACATGCAAATCAACGTGATGAACGGCTATCCGACCGAGATCACCATCGTCGAAGCCTTCTTCGCCCCCGCGATCTTCTGGTTCCCCTTCATCTTGAGCTTCCCGCTCATCACCATGCGGAGTTACTCCGAGGAGTTTCGCATGGGCACCTTTGAAACCCTCACCACCGCCCCGGTCACCGACTTCCAAGTCGTGTTCACCAAGTTCATCGGGGTCCTCATCTTCTACTGCATCCTCTGGTCCCCCACCCTCTGCTCCTTCGCCGCCTTCCAGTACATTACCGGCAAGAACGCCGCGAACGCCGCCGGAGCCTACTGGGGCACCTATCTCCTGCTCCTGCTTATCGGCAGCTTCTACACCTCCGTAGGCTGTCTCGCCTCGGCTTTGACCAAGGATCAGATCAACGCCGCCACCATCTCCTTCACCACCATTACCATGCTGCTGTTTGTCGGCTTCCTCCCCGAAGTCCTGAACATCACCGTCCCCGCGATCAAAGACCTGTTTTCATATGTCTCCACCATCCAGCACATGCAGGACTTCTCGAAAGGCATCATCGATTCCCGCGCCATCGTCTGGTATGTGTCCATGACCGCGCTGGTGCTCTTCTTTACCCTCCAAGTCTTCCAGTATCGGAAGTGGAAAGCCTGACCCATAGCTAACCGCCCGCACCTTACCCCTATGGCTACCGAATCCCCTTCCTCCGCTCCGAAGACTGTGAAAATCCGCCGCCTCCAGATCGGGCTCAATGTCCTGATCCAGCTCATGGTCGTCACCGTCATCATCGTGCTGCTGAATTACCTCAGCTTCCGCCATTTCAAACGCTGGGACTATTCCCGCGACCGCAAGTTTGCCCTCAGTTCGCAGACCAGCAACCTGCTAATTCACCTCAAAAAACCCGTGCATGCGGTCATCTTTTTTTCCGGCGCGGTAGAGATTGTGCCCGACTTGCAGGCCCTGCTGCGGGAGTATGAGATTGCCTCGAAAAAGAAGTTCACCGTCGAATACCTCGATCCCTACCGCAGCCTCACCCGTGCGCAGGAACTTCAGACGAAATACAAGTTCGGCGCCAACGAAAGCATCCTCATCCTCGACTACGACAGCCGCAGCAAATTCGTGAATGCCGCCGACATGGTGGATGTCGAGCAGCCCGATCAGATGTCCATGATGGCCGGCCAGACCCAGCCACGGATCAAGGCCTTCAAAGGCGAGCAGGCCATCACCACCGCACTGCTCGAACTTACCGAGGGCAAGCCCAACAAAGTCTATCTCACCGGCGGCCATGGCGAACCCGACTTCAAGGGCGCCGACTTAAAAGTTTTCGCCGAAAGCCTCCAGCGCCAAAACATCCAGGCCGCCACGCTCAATCTGCTTAACGTCAACGCCATCCCCGAAGACACGCGCAGTCTTATTATATGCGGGCCTAAGTATGATTTCTCCGAGGTCGAGATAAAGCTGCTCGCTGGCTACTGGGAAAAGAAGGGTCGCGTTTTCCTGCTGCTCAATCCCTTTGCCCGCACCCCGCGCCTGACCGCCTGGCTGAATGAGCAGGGCATCGTGCCGCAGGACGATCGCGTGATCGGGCTGGGGACTTTCATGGGCATGGACGAAAACGGCAATCCGCAGATTACCAAACGCACGATCAAGGACGCCGGCTTTGTCGTGCAGAACAGCCACACCAAGATGACCAAGGACCTCGAAAACGTCAGCAAGCGGCTGCTCGGAACCACGCAGTCCCTGCAAATCGACCGGGCCAAGGAGCAGACCGCCAAGCTGCGGATCACGCCGTTGCTCGAGTCGGTTAAGGACTTTTGGGGCGAGACTGATCTCACGGGCGACGAAACGCAGGCGGGCTTCGACCCGAAGAAAGACCACCTAGGGCCGCTCCATCTCGCCCTCGCCGTGGAGAAAGGCGGCGTCACCGATGAACGGGTGAAGGTGGAAACATCACGCCTCATCGCCGTCGGCAACGCCGAGCTGCTCAGCGCCAATGCCAACCGCCTGTCCGAAGGCGTCAGCATCGACCTGGCCGTGAATGCGCTCAACTGGCTGCTCGACCGCGAGGAGCTCATCGGCATCCCGGCGAAGGAGAAGAAGAACGTCACCCTTACCCTCGAAGACCGGCAGCTCCGCAGCATCGGCCTCGCCGTCATGGCGATCATCCCCGGCATCGTCGCGCTGTTTGGCCTGCTGAACTGGTGGCAGCGCCGGAGTTAGACCGCTTGCACCTTTCCGCCCATGAAACTGAAAAACACCCTCATCCTCCTCGCCGTCGCGCTCGGCATCGTCGGCTACATCCAGTTCTTTGAGAAAAGCCGGCCCTCGTCGCAGGAAGCCGCCGACTTGGCCGGACGCGTCATGCAGTTTGAGCGCGACAAAATCGACGCGATCACGATCAAGAACCCTGAGACGACCATTGAGCTCCACAAGGCCAAGGACGGTGCCTGGCTGATGGAAAAGCCGCTCAAGGATCACGCCGATGCGCTGGCCGTGAGCCAGCTTTTCACCACTGCCGAGGCGCTGCGCTCGGAGGCGCTGGCCAGCGATGAAAAAGGCGCGACCAAAGACCAGCTCAAGGAATTCGGCCTCATTGGCCCGGAAACGCGCGTGACTTTCGCCGGCGGGGCCAAGCCGGTCGAGGTGCTCTTTGGCAAGGACGCAGCGGTCGAGGGCAAACTCTACGCGCGGCTGGAAGGCTCGAATGTCGTCCACGTCATCGGGCACGATTTGAAAACGCAGGTGACGAAAAAGACCGACGAATTCCGCGACCACCGGCTCACGAGCATCGTCACGACGCAGGTCAGCAAAGTCGCGGTGAAGACGCCGGCGGGGGAGATCGAACTCGGCAAAAATGCCGGCCAGCACTGGTCGCTCGCCAAGCCGCTCAAAGCGCGCGGCGACGACCAGAAAATCGGCGACCTCATCGCAAAGGTCGCCAATGCGCAGGTCAGCGCCTTTGCCGCCGACGCGGCCAACCTCAGCGCCTTCGGCCTGCAGGAGCCGCGGGGCAGCGTGACCCTTTTTACCGAGGGCAGCGACCAGCCCACGGTGCTGCAAATCGGCGGGCCGGTGGAGAAGGACAAGGAAAAGATTTACGTGAAGTTTTCCGCGCGCGACGCGGTGTGTGTGGTGCCGAAAACCATCGCCGCTTTGCTCGACACTAAGCCCAACGATCTGCGCGACCGGAACCTCGTGCGCGTCGAGGCGGACATCGTGGACCGCATCACCATCGAAGGCGCGGACAAGAACCGGATCGTGCTCGCCCGCAGCGGTGAATCATGGGTGCGGAAAGTGGACGGCAAGGACCAGCCGGTCAACGCCGCCGCCGCGACGCGCCTTCTCGTCGAACTGCGCGCGCAGCAGGTCGCCGGCTTCGTCGCCGACGTGGCCACGGAGCTGCCGAAATACGGGCTCGAACAGCCGGCGGTGAAAGTGACGCTCAGCTCCTACGCCTCGGAAAACACCGCCGAGACCAAGGCCGGCGAACGACCCATCGTGAGCGTGCTCTTTGGCAAAACTGAGGACGAAAACGTGGCCGCGAAACTCGACGACGAACCGTTCGTAGTAAATGTGCCGAAGGGCCTGCTCGATTTCGCCATGACCGACCCGCTCCAGTGGCAGGATCTCGCGATTTACAAAAACAAGGCGGACGACATCACCAGCGTAGAAGTAGCCCGCGAAGGCCAGCCCACACTCACCATGGAGCGCGACAAGGACAAAAAATGGGCGCTCGCCAAAGGCGACGGCAAGGTCAACCAGACCAACGCGCAATCGCTGGTGAACACGCTCGCCACCTTGCGCGCCGTGCGCTGGCTCGGCGCCGTGCAACCCGCGCACGGGCTCGACAAACCGGCGCTGAGCGTGGCTTTCAAATCGAGCGGCGGTACCGGCGGGAAGCTCCTTACCGGCGCGACGACCGCCGACGGCCTGCACCCCGCCAGTGCCGAGGGCTTGGCGGGCTGCTTCGCGGTCAGCCATCCCGATTTCACCGCTTTTGAGCTGCCGCTGATCGACAAGCCCGCCGCCGCTCCGGCCCCCGCCACGCCCCCACCCGCCGCCACGGCACCGCCGGCCGTCCCCGCCCCACCGACGACGCCAGAACCCGCGGCTCCGAACTAAATCCGCCGCGCTGTGTAGAGCGAAACGATCCCACCGCTGAGCCGCTCGCCTTTCGCCTCGGCAAAACCCGCCTCGCCAATGAGCGCGCACATGGCCGGGCCGCAGGGGAATTTTTCGATGGAATCGCCGAGGTAATCATAAGCCGATTTCTCCCCCGTGAGCAGCGCCGCGAGCCGCGGCAGGACATAGTGCAGGTACGGGCGGTAGGCCCAGCGCAACGGCGCGGGCGGCACGGCAAAGTCCAGCACCAGCAGATGCCCGCCGGGCCGGAGCACGCGGGCCATTTCCGCTAGCGCGCCGGGCCACGACTCCATGTTGCGCAGGCCAAAGGCCACGGTCAGCACGTCGAACGCGGCGTCAGCAAACGGCAGCCGCAGCCCGTCGGCGACCACCAGATGACCGAGATTTTTGCGCTGCGCGACCAGCAGCATCGGCAGGCAGAAATCCGCCCCGACTATCCGCGCCGCCGGGCACGCGGCGCGCAGCGCCAGCGCCAGGTCGCCACTGCCCGTGGCGAGATCGAGCATGCGCTCCGGTTGCCACGCGCGGACGATCCGCGCGGCCCGCCGCCGCCACAGGAAATCCAAGCCAAAGCTGAGAAAATGATTCGCAAAACCGTAGCGCGCGGCGATGGCCGCAAACATGGCGCGTACGAACGGCCCCTTGGTTTCCTGCGTAGTCATCGTAAAGCAGCTATCAACAGTGATAAACTCATCCCCAAAGGCATACCATGTGCTCAGTAGGACCTGTCGAATGTAACCTGATGCTAGTGGCAAAAAACCGCCAGCTCCACGGCCGTCGTCTATGACCAAAGACCATCTCAGCCAAGCGAAAATCCTAATCGTGGACGACGAACCGTCGAACGTCCGCCTGCTCGAGCGCATTCTGGAAATCTCCGGCTGCTCGGGCGTCCGCGGCATCACGGATTCGCGCCAGACACTGGCCGAGTATTTCGACTTCGCGCCGGACGTGGTCCTGCTTGATTTGAACATGCCGCACTTCGACGGTTTCGCGATCATGCAGCAGTTGAAAGCGGCCGTTGCCGCCGAAGACTACCTGCCCATCCTCGTCCTGACCGCCGACATCACCGCCGACACCAAACGCCGCGCGCTCGCCAACGGCGCCAAGGATTTTGTAACCAAGCCGCTCGACCATACCGAAGTCGTCCTGCGCATCCGCAACCTGCTTGAAACCCGTTTTCTCCACCTTGAAATGCAGCGGCAGAACGCGCTCCTCGAAGACCAGGTGCGCGAGCGCACCGCGCGGCTCGAGGCAGCGCTGGATGAAATCCGCTCCACCCAAGAGGAGAATGTGAAACAGGAGCGCCTCCGCGCGCTCGGCATGATGGCCGGCGGCATCGCCCACGATTTCAATAATTCGCTGACCATGATGCTCGGCTATGGCGAGCTCCTCCAGCCCTGGCTCCAGCAGCACGGCTCGCCGCGCGAGCAGACCTATCTCAACCACATCGTGGCCGCCGCGCAGGACGCCACCCACGTCGTCAGCCGGTTGCGCGACTTTTACCGCCCGGCGGAAAATAACGAAATCCGCGTGCCGGTCGAGCTCGGCGAAATCGCCACGCAGGTCGTCTCGCTGACTGCGCCACGGTGGAAAGGCCGTGGTCTCGCCCAAGGCGTGCAAATCGATGTGCAGACGGAACTGCGCGACATCCCGCTCGTCTCCGCCAATGCCGCCGAGCTGCGCGAAGTTCTGACGAACCTTATCTTCAACGCCGTGGACGCCATGCCCGCGGGCGGCACGGTCACCATTGGCACGACGGCGCTGGAGGACGGCGTGGTGCTGACCGTCACGGACACCGGCATCGGCATGACCGAAAGCGAGCGTGAACGCTGCCTCGAACCCTTTTTCACCACCAAGGGCGAAGGCGGCACCGGGCTCGGATTGGCCGTGGTGTACGGCATCATCCAGCGCCACGGCGGCACCATTGAGATTGCGAGTGAAAAGGGCGTCGGCACCACCTTCGCCATCCGTCTTCCAAGTACCACCGACGAAAAAATTCCGGACGCCCCGGTGGTCGAACGGCTCGGGCGCGCGCTCCGCGTGCTGATCGTCGATGACCAAGAAATCATCTGCGAACTCATCGCCGAACACCTTTCCAGCGACGGCCACACCACCGCCTCCGCCGCCCACGGCCATGCGGCCCTCGAAACCTTCCGCCGCGAGCCCTTCGACCTGGTCATCACCGATCAGTCCATGCCGCTGATGAACGGCCTCCAGCTTGGCAGCGCCATCAAGAACCTTTCCCCTGAGACGCCGGTCGTGCTGCTCACCGGCTTCGGCGACGAGATGCTGGCCCTTGGGGGCTGCCCTCCCGGCATCGATCTCGTGCTCGGCAAACCAGTGAGTCAGGCCGATCTGCGGCGGGCGATCTCCCAGGCGATGGAGAAGCCCCAGCCGCTTGCCAGCGTCGCCTAAGCGGCGGTCGTCCCGTTTTTAGAACGCAAAACCTCAAGCCGGGTGGCTTGGGGGAACTGCTGCTCACGAGAGGAGTCGAACCTCCACGGGTTTCCCCATACGGTCCTGAGCCGTACGCGTCTGCCATTCCGCCACGTGAGCTTTGCAATGCTGGGCCGCCGGTTTTCCGGCGACGGGAGCGGCACGGTAGGCCGCAAAGTAATTAGCGCAATCCCTAAATGCGCTAGCTGATGCGCATTGGCATCAACACATAAAGAAAAGGGCTCTGAATCTTGATCACGCCGGGGCTCATCTCGTCGATGAGGTCGAGGAAAACCTCGTCATTTGGGAGGGCGCGGAGCGGGGCTTGGAGGAATTCAGGATTGAAGGCGATGGAAAAATCCCGGCCCTTATAGGCGACGGCCAGCGACTCGCGGGCTTCGCCGACATCGGGCGTGTTGGCGGCGATCTCGATGTTGTTTTTGGAAAAGACGAGCTTCACCGAGTTCGATTTCTCGCTCGAAAGAAGGGAGACGCGATGCACGGCGTTGAGAAACATTTCGCGCTCCAAAGTGATGCGCTCTTTGGCCTCGCCGGGAATGACCTGGCGGTAGTTCGGGTAGTTGCCTTCGATCAGCTTGGAGACGAGCAGTGTCCCGCCGATTTCAAACGCGACCTGGTTTTCGCCGACACTCATTTTCACGTCCCCTTCGTCGCCGAGCAGCCGGCCCAGTTCGGTTACGCACTTCGTCGGAACGATAATCTCGACCTCTTGGCTGCGCGGAAACTCCACTTCGAGATCGACGAGCGCGAGGCGGCGTCCGTCGGTCGCGACCATGGTGAGTTTGTTCTCCTTGAACGAAAACAGGATCCCATTGAGCACATAGCGCGTCTCGTCGGTCGAGATGGCGTAGCTGGTTTTTTTTAGCGCGTCGCGCAGCGCCTGCTGATTGAGCGTAAAGGTCTTGGCGTCCTCGAATTTCGGCAGCGGCGGAAACTCTTCCTCGGGCAGGCCGAGTATTTTGAAGAAGCTCTGGCCGCAGCGGATGGAGGCGACGTTTTTCGAGTCAATCTCGATCTCGACCTCGGCGGCCGGCAGCTCGCGCACGATGTTGGCAAGCCGGCGCGCGGGCAGTGTGGTCGCGCCGGGTTTTTCGATCTGCGCGTCGATGCCGCCGCTCACGCCGACATCGAGGTCCGTGGTGGTGAGGCGCACTTTGCCGTCTTCGGCGCGGAGCAGGACATTGGAAAGGATGGGGAGCGTGGTGCGGGTGCTGACGACGTTTTGCACGGTCTGCAGACCCGCGAGGAACTTCTCTTTGCTGACGCTAAATTTCATAGGGAGTGGAGTGCGGTGTAGATGAATGATTGCCTGCGGAGGCGCAATCATTTTCCAGCGCGCGACGCGAAATGTGTCCGCCCCGCGGTCAGCGCGTGAGTTGGTTGTCGAGGAAGGAGACGACGCTGCGGGTCTTGTCGTCCTTTTGCATGCGGTCTTTCACGAGGCGGTGCGCGTGCAGCACGGTGCCGTGGTCGCGGCCGCCAAAGGCGTCGCCGATTTCGCTCAGCGAAGTCTTGGTCAGCTCGCGGGCGAGGTACATCGCGATCTGCCGCGGAAAGGCGATGTTCGCCGGGCGGCGCTTGCTTGTCATGTCGGCCAGGCGCACATCGAAATGCTCGGCCACGCGCCGCTGGATCTGGTCAATGGTGATGGCGCGGCGCGCTTCCTCGTGGAGGATGTCGCGCAGCAAATGCTCGATCCGCTCCGGCGTCGGCGCGCGGCCCTCATTGAGCGAAACATACGAGCCCACGCGCATCAGCGCCCCTTCGAGCCGGCGCACATTCGAGCGGATGCGCTCGGCGAGAAACACGATCGTCTCCGGCGAGACCTTGATGCCCATGCCCTGCGCTTTTTTGCGGAGAATGGCGGTGCGCGTCTCGATGTCGGGTGCCTGCAGTTCGGCGGTGAGACCCCACTCGAAACGAGAAACCAGCCGTGTTTCGAGATTCGCGATCTCCGCCGGCGGCCGGTCGCTGGAAAGGACGATCTGTTTGTGGCCGTCGAAGAGCGTGTTGAAGGTATGGAAAAACTCCTCCTGCGTGCGGCCTTTGTCGGCGAGAAACTGGATGTCGTCGATCAGCAGCACGTCCGCCTGCCGGTAGCGTTTGCGGAATTTGACCAGCGAGTTGTTTTGGATCGCGTCGATGAACTCGTTGGTGAAGGTCTCGCTGGTGATGTACACGACCTTCGATTTTTTCTTCGCCGCGATGGCGTAGCCGATCGCGTGCAAAAGGTGCGTTTTGCCCAGCCCCACGCCACCGTAGATGAAGAGCGGATTGTAGGTTTTCGCCGGCGAATCCGCGACCGCCTTGCACGCGGCCTGGGCAAACTGATTGTTCGTGCCGACGACGAAGGCGTCGAACGTGTTGCGCGGATTCATCCCGTTGGCCGGAGGTTCGGCCGTCTCGGGCACGACTTCGAGCGACTTGGGCGGCAGCGGCGCGGCGGGTTCGTCCGGCACATGCTCAGCAGCGTCCGCGAGGACAAAGCGAATCTCGCGCATGTCCTGCAGGACGAGCAGCACGGCGGCGCGCAAGAGGCTGATGTAATTCGTCTCGATCCAGAGCTGATAGATGTTGTTTGGCACGCGCAGCGTGAGCTGGGTGGCGTCGAGTTCCACAAGTGCGATGTCCTTGAACCAGCGGTTGTAAGTGTCTCCGCTGACATCGGCTTTCAGGGCCTTGGTAATGGCGGCCCAGATCGGTTTCAAATCGGCGTTTTTCAGAGGTTTATCCACAGTGATTGGCGGCGTTCCGGAGTTGGGAAAAAACGGGCATTAAAACCTGGCGCTCGGCGTCAGCGTAACCCGGCGGTGGAAAAAAAACCGCCGCCCGCGGCGCCAATGGAGTACATAAATCGCTGCTGGACAGCCGCTTGGCCAAGAGGGAAATGTGGAACACAGATTTTATCGGGATCGCCATCGCATGCCGCCGCCCATCCCTGTGGGGACGCGGGGTTTAGTTCAGTTGTCCGAAGTTTTTTATTCTTGTTCACAAGTTGTTCACAGCGGTTCGGGTTCCGTCCCGCCGTGCGGCGTGAGACTATTTTCCGACCCTCCAGCCGCCAAGAAAATTTCCGCTGCGCGACCGACATTTATTTTTTACCAAACCGCCTTTTTGGTTGACCGGCCCGCGAGCCTAGGCGGCGCGGGCCTTGCCAGCCGATTGGCGGTTTCTACGCGTGCTTTGCCAGGCCCGCGCGCATCGTTTCGATCTGCGCCGGTGACGTCCGGAAGCACACCGCCACCGCGTAGGTGACAACCGTGCCGAACGCGATGCGCCACGGAAACTCGATGACCGGCAGCCACGGCGGCGACTCGTAGAGCCGGCCGCCAAACATCTTCGCGAGGTCGTTCGGCAGATTGCTCAGCACAGCCACAGCGATGAAGCCCGCGAGCATCGCGAGCAGATTGCCGGTGCAGGAGCCGCGCCCTTTCGTGGTCATGCCTACGAGGAAAATCCCAAGCAGCGAGCCGTAGGTGTAGCCGAACGAGCCGAGCACGATCGGGATGATGCGAATCTCGGGATGCGTGAGCTTCACCCACGCCGTGCCCACGCCCACCGCCGCCAGCACGACGGCGAAAACCGCGGTGCTCCAGCGCGCCGCGACCATCTGCTCGCGCTGCGTGGCCGCGGGCCGGAAGAGGCCCATGTAAAAGTCGCGTGTGAAGCTGGTGGCGAGCGCGTTGAGCGCGGTACTGAGCGAGCCCATCGCCGTGGCGAAAAGGCCGGCGGCCATGACGCCGCGGAGGCCGGTGGGGAGTTCGCGCAGGATGTAGTTCACAAAATAATCGCCCTCGGGCCGGCGCGCCTCGTTGGCCGGCAGATGGTAGTACACCCACAGCAGCACGCCGATGAAGGTGAAGCTGAGCGCCACCGGGATGTCCGCCAAACCTGATAGAATCAGGCTGCGCCGGCTGCGGCGGATGTCCGGCGCGGTGAGCATGCGCTGCACCATGTCCTGATCCGTGCCGTGCGTGGCCATGGTCACAAAGACCGAGGCGAGGAACGCGGTAAAGACGGTGTATTCCGTTTCGAGCACCTTTTTCACGTTGCCCCAAAAGCCCAGCGCCGCGCGCTTCTGCGGATCTTTCTCGATGCCCGTGTCCCAGAAATTCAGCGCCGTCTCCGCGATCTCGGCGGAATCTTTCGCGACCGTTTCTTGCGCCTGCTGGGTCGCTTCCTCCGCCGTCAGTTGATTGCCAGGCCGCTGCAAAAGCCCGCGCGCCCGCGCCGTCACGACCTCCGCATCGACCGGTGCGGTGACCGCCATTTTCTTCACCACGTCCCAGCCGCCGACCGCGTGCCAGAGCGTGAACATGGCGTAAAACATCGCGCCAAACATCAGGAAGACCTGCAGCAGATCAGTCCACACGACCGCCTTGATCCCGCCGAAAGTCGTATAGACCGCCGTGATCAGCACGAGGAAGCCGACCGCGCCGACATAGAGCCAGAGCGTCTCCGCGCGGTTCGGATGCACGTCCTTGATCAGCTCCCACGCGCCCACGAGCAGGATGGCGGGCACAAACATGCGCGAGCCGCTGGCGAGGATGCGGGTGAGCAGGAAGACCGCGGACGAGGTGAGCTTCGTCGAGCGACCGAAGCGGGTTTCGAGGAACTCATAAATCGAGACGACGCGCAGTTTGTAAAAGGTGCCGATGAAAAGGTACGCGACCACGATGCGCGCGAGCACCGTGCCGATGGCGAGCTGGCCGTAGGTGAAATTGCGCAGCCCGTAACCCTCCCCCGGGGTGCCGAGAAAAGTCCCCGCGCTGACTTCCGCCGCGAGGATCGACGCGAGCACGGCCCACCACGGGATGTTGCGGTCGCCGACGGCGAAACCTTCCATCGTTTTCTCCCCGCGCCCTTTGTAGAGCCCGATGGAAATGACGACGACGAAATAGGCGAGGATGACGAGACCGTCGAGAAGCCAGGAAGATTGCATAGCGGTAGGGGAAGCAGACTGCTTCCCCTACCGCAATCCCGCGCTTTCACCGCGACGGAAAAACCCACACAGCCACTAGCCACCCCGCCACTCCGCGACGGTGACGCTTTTCTTGCAGGCCACACTCGTCACGGCACGCCCGTGTATCCGCTCCCCGTGGTGCTTCTCTCCCAACCCGAATCCGAACCCCGAATCACTCCGCGATTTTTGGAATGACGCGCTGCGCAAGTTCGCGCGCCGCGTTTTGCAGCGCGGTTTTAGCGGCGATGTGCTCGGACAGATCGCCCGCTCGACTGACCTGGCTGTCGGCGAAAACAATCTCCCCATTGGCGATGCGGCGGACTTTCAACTCCACGCGCGCCTTGCAAACCACCAGGCCGCCCTTTTGCAGCCCACGCTCGCTGAACGCCTCGCCTTCAATCGTGTAGTCCGGGTGCGCGGTGGATTTTTGGTCCACGAGCGTGAATCCGCATTGCTTCAAAAGCAGCAACAGCTCGGTCTGCGCCGCGGGGTCGATCACCGACTGGCCGAAGTGCTGCTCGGGAATATGCACCGCCACCGCCGGACGCTTCTCGCCCTTGAGCCCGGCCTTGATGGCCGCGCCCACGTCCTCCGCTTTCACCAGCTTCGCTACGAGTTCGTCCGCGTTCTTCGCCGTCGTGTCCGCGATGGTCTTGGCGAGTTCCGTCGCCGCCGCATCCAGCGAACCCGCGGGCGGCAGCACAACCTTGGCCCCAAAGACCCGGCCGGTTTCCGTCCCGATGATTTTGGCGACGACGATGGTCTCGCGCTCGGACTTCATCACCCGGCCCGTGACGAGCACCTTGGCCCCCGTCAGGTGCCCCACTTTCGCCGCCGTGTCCGCGGCCACCGTGCCGGACAAGCCCAGCTCCATTTCGCTCAGCGCCTTGTCCAGTTCCGCGCGCTCGACGGTGAGCAGGCGGATGTCGGTGGAAAGGTTCGCGCCCACCAGGGCCGAAACCTTCGGCCCCAGTTCGCGGATGCCCTCCTCCGGCGACTGGAAATCAAACACCGCCAGCGCGAGCGGCGCAGGAGCGGCTTGGGCTAGGCCAAGTCCGAGGACCGTGAGCAGGATAGTTAGGTAGGTTTTCATGGAGGGTCTTTGGGTAAAAGGATGGTGCCGTTCTTCTTCTCATACGCCTCGATCATCGGCAACGCAGCCGGATTCTCGCGCAGATATTTTTTAAGATCAGCCAACGGCAGAAACCACACGTATCTACCCTTTTCGCTATCGTCTTCAGGGACAATCCAGCCATGCTTGGTGACGAGCAGCTCTCTCTGGTGAACACCTAAGCTCCATCTCCGCCCGCTTTCGATCTCTGGGTCGATGGCACATTTCAATTCGATTCCGGTGGCTGGATTGTCTGTTTCATCAAACGAAAGATAAAAGGCTCCGCGCCCGCGTGAAGAATCAATCCGGCGGATTGGCATCATGCCCAGGTATCCGGGAAACTGCCTTCGGGTGCGTTCGGCTTGCCCCCAATTCACCGGCTGTTCGTTCTTGCGCCAGCCGCGGGTTGTCGGCGAATAGCTGCACCAAGTCCGCTTTCGATCGGCTGCCACGCATAGAATCTCCAACTCCTGGTTGTCATTCCAGTGCATGGCCGAGACTTCGTTCGCCAACTCATCCATGGGGTTTTGCGGCGGATTGCGGCGATTGCTGAAAAGCACTTCAGTAGTTTTTCCAACCATGTCATAGCGCAGCAATCCGCCTTTAATGATGACATACAGGTCATTATCGAGGATCAGTGGCGGGCCAAGTGGAAGAATCTCCGGTACCGTTTCCCATGCCGTCTTTTGGCGATCATAAATTAGCAACGCCATGCCTGTCTCTATGACAATCAAGCGGCTCGGAGTAACTACCAGCGCCCCGTGTCCCAGCGTGCGCCCATTGGCCGTGGATGGCAGCGGGATCGTCGTCGCTCGCATGGACGGAAACTCGATGGAAAAAACATAGGGCATACTCTGCGTCTCAGGTTGCCACAGGTATTGCCGCTGATCGTAAATATCTCCAACGAGCCAGAGTCGGTCTTCCGCCCATATCATACGCCGCGTATTCGTGTCGAAATCCGGCCCTGATTCCAGCCGAAGCTCAGTTGGCTCCCAGAATTTTTTGATAGTCAGTGCCGCAGGCTTGGCTGGCAATCCAGAACCTATGGCGGGCTCAGGCAGTCCAAAACGACCCGTGAAATAAGTGATCCCCTCAACAACGGGGCCTTTGTCGGCAAAATATCCAGCTAGAGCTGGCCGGATTTTCTCCGCTTCCGCCTGAGAAAAATTATTGCTTTCCCCTAGTCCTTTATAGGTATCGATAGGCGCGTCCTGCGCTAGAAGATAACAAAGCAACTTCAGTCGGAAATTACGAAGCTCGGCGCTGAAATGACCGCTTTCGTTAGCTTGAATTTCGCCCTTGGCCGCATCGGAAAACGGCGAAGAACTTAATGGCTCGCATGAGTCATTCCAGAGGTTGAACAGCCTAATATCGCTAGCTAGATCAGGAGCAAGTTCCCAGACAACAGACATGATCATTTGCATGGCCGTCTTGTCGGCCTTGATGTCCTTGTGCGAGAGACGGCTGATTTCCGCCCACGCGTACAGCCGGTCATCCGCGGCGGTCGAGTTCTTGTA
This sequence comes from Chthoniobacter sp., assembly GCA_031424395.1. Lineage (GTDB taxonomy): Bacteria > Verrucomicrobiota > Verrucomicrobiia > Chthoniobacterales > Chthoniobacteraceae > Chthoniobacter. Next base: position 30,965 of record JANPHJ010000206.1, on the reverse strand, counting down.
ATCTTCGGTCAAAGTCAGACGCTGAGCGGGCGTCATTGCGCGTTGTGAAAGGAACTGCTCGTTGGAAAATGGTGTAAAAGCCATTTCCCCACGCGGGTTTTTGGGATTGGCGTAGTAGGCTTGGAAGGTTCCATAGGCTCGAAACAACATCTTGCGAATGGTCGCCCGGAGATACAGGTCGTCCTTTCCCGGAAAATGCAGCCTCATTATTTCCTGGTGCGCTTCCCTCGCCCGCTCAAAGCTGGTCGGCCAGATGGGAAGGTATCGGGCATATTCGGCCATGAGTTCCCCTTGGGCGCGAACCGAAGCCGGTCCCGGCGGCTGCACCGCTGCCGCCGCTCGAAACATGCGGTCAATGACCGCACGCATTTGCGCCAGCTTGTCGGCGTATTGAATTTTCATCGCCGCGGTGTCGAGGATCATGGGGACAAAGCAGGCGGCTTGCAGCGCATCCCGGCTCATAGCGAGCCATTCGGCAAAGTGCTCATCATCTCGCACGGCGGCCATTTCCTTCCCAACTTCCTCATACTGCCGCAGGATTTCTTGGGCAGCCTCGAACGCGGCGTCCACGGACGGAAAATCATCCCCACGGAATGGCTGGTTGAAATAGTCCCGCCGCGACCAGTCGTTGCCGGCCATTGACGGAAACAAAATCGTCAATCGCATGGTCGCTTCGCATATCGGGATTTGCAGCGCCCAAGTGTGGCAGAGCAGGCGGTAGTGGCGGGTCTCGAAATCCCGCGCGCCGAGCGCCCAGGCGGTGTCCATGGATTGCCGTGCCTGCCGGTACTGCCCGGTTCGCACCTGCCAGTGCGCTTCTTTTATGAAATGCGCCTCCTCCTCGGCAGGCGACGCGGCCACGGGCGCGTGGGTGAGGGCGGCGTGCATGCGGGTAACGGCTTCATCGAGCACAGCGGGGAGTTTTTCGCGCGGGCCGCGCGCCTGCACCTCGATGGCGGGGCCGGTGCCGGGACGAAAGCGGAGGGTGAGGACGAGCGCATCGCCCGCGGTGAGCGGGGTGTCGAGCGTGCCATCGACGAGGTAGCTGCCGGTCCAAAAACTGTCGGCGGCTTTTTTCCCGAGCGCGATTTCCTGCGCGACCTGGTCAAAGGCGGAGCGCTCGAGGACGTAGAAGCCGGGCTCGCGGAGCAGGCGCTGGCCGATGAGCAGATTCGCGGTCTTTTCCATCTCGCGGGCCGAGGCGGTTTCGACGGCGGCGCGCACGTTCAGCAGCGAGAGCGCGAAGCCGTCGCGCGCGGCGGCGCGCTGGGCGAGCGCGGGCACGCGGTCGGCCATTTGCTCGGCCCAGTCTTTGGCGTCGGCCATCGGCGCGGGTTGGAAAAAACTGGCGAGGATCAGGCCGGGATGGACGTTCACGAGCCGCGTCTCCACCACGCGCCCGGCGGCGGCGTCGCGCGCGCGGACGAACAGCAGCGCATCGGCCCCGAGCAGGCTGCCGAGGCGGGCTTCGGTTTCGGTGCCGAGGTCGCGGGTGAGCTGTTGTTCGGCGAGCATGTGGTCGAGTTCCGTGCGCTCGACGAGGGCGAGCGTGGGCACGGCGGAAAGCCGCTCGGTCAGCAAGTCCGCGGCGGCGGCGTTGGGCTCGTCGGCGATGATCGCCAGCCGGCATTTGCCCGCCGCGGCGCGGGGTGCGTCCGCGGCGGGTTTGGCGGCAAGGAGCGTGATGAGTCCGGCATTGGCGGCGGCGTCCCTGGCGGTCTGAGTGCGAAATTTTTCCAGCGCCTCCCGCGCGCCGGGCACGTCCATGACCGGGTGCTGCCGGTCGCGCCCGCCCGCCGCTTTCATCACCCGGTAAAACTCCACGTCGCCGGTAAAATTCACCCGCTGTGTGGGGCGGCTGTCGAGGGCGTTCGGATCGGCTCCGTGATCGAGCAGCATTTTGGCGACAGCCAGCGAACCCGACTTGATCGCGCCGTAGATCGCGAGGAGCGGCTTGCCATCCGGATCGTGACCGATGCGCGTCGCATCCGCGCCGCGCTCGAGGAGGTGCGCCACCATTTTTTCATTGCCTTTGAAAGAGGCCATATCAAGCGCGTCCGTGCCGTGACTATTCACCTCATCCACAGGCACACCGGCCGAGAGCAGCAGGTCAATCATGGCGAAGTCTCCGTTTTCGCTCGCGACGTTCATCGCCCGCGCCGGGGGGACTCCTTTCGTCGGAGCGCCCGCTTTCAGCGCCGCCCGCGCTGCGGTCGCGTCGCGACGCACCGCCGCGGCGATGAGGTCTTCCGCGGGATCGGCGGCGAGCCGGGCGGGCGCGAGCAGGAGGAGGGCGAGCGCCAGCGCGAGGGCGGCGGCGAGGCCGGATTTAGGGCTCGGGTTGGCCGGCGGGTTCATGGGCGGGAGTGAGCAAGTAGCGGGCGCTTTCCACGACGCGCAGTTGCGCCGCAGCGGAGTTTTCCAGCCGGTCGAAAGCGCGTAGCGCCAGCTCGCAGACGGTGCCGCCGCGGCCCACCGTGCGGGTCTCGCGCTCGGTGCCGCCGGGCGCGGGTTGCAGCCAGAGCACGGCCACGCCGCGTTTCGCGAGGGCCGCACCCAAGGCGCGAACGCGGGCGCTTTCCGCCGGGGTGGCGTCGGCGCTGCGGAGGAGGGCGAGGCTGCCGTGAAAATCCGCCGCCGCCTCACCGGCGAGTTCGGCCACCGGCACGTCGCTCTTTTTCAACACCGCACCCAACTGCCCGCCGGCATCGCCCACGCCCACCGGCTGGCCGCCGCTTAGGCGCGCGAGCGTTTGCAGCAGCGTGCGCGGGCAGGCCCGCACGGTCACGCCGCCGAGCTGTCGGCCTTTGGCCTCGGTCAACTCGACGCGATACAGCACCGGTTCCGTGAGCGCGGGAAAAGTCAGCGTGATTTTCTCGCGCACGGTCTGGCCCGCGAGCACCTCGATTTCTTTCCACGGCTGCTCGTTCCCGAGCGGCATTTTGGTCGTGGCCGCGAGTTGAAAAATCCGCGTGGAAACTGCGGCCTGGTGCGATTTCAAATCGCCATTGTCCACGAACAGAGTCACCGCCACGGGCTCGCCGGAAAAAACAGTCTGCACCGCGGCCTCCGTGCTCACCGCGAGCTGCGCCACGGCCAGCCGCGCGCCGACGAGAAAAAGGAACGCGGCAACTGGGAGGCGCATGACGGCTGAGGTAATGACCGCCCGCCGCCGAGTCGAGATTCATTTCGCAAGACTCTCACCTCCGGCAGCGCGCCGCGCAAAATGAGCCCACCCCTTCACGCGAGACGCGAAATCCGCACTTACCGCCCGCCCGCGTGCGCGGAGATTTAATATTTCTCCGCGCACTCATCACCCACCCAAGCCCACCAAATCGTCCCGGCCCGCGCGCACCGCTTTCGCCCTCCGCAGCCACACGCCCCGACTACGCGCGGGAAGTTTCCACAGCGCTCCCCGGCACGGGGGTTTTCACCATGACTTTCGATTTGCGCGCGCCGGTGTCGTACTTTTTCCGGCGCTCCGGCGGCAGGAGGTCGGGCGTGGCCTCGGCGTAGCCGCCTTTCTGCTGGAAAAAATTAAACGCCTGCGTCGAGAGCGCGAACATCTGCTTCGCGCCCTTTTCCGCCGCGAGCTGGTCGGCAAAGGCCATGAGCTTGCGGCCGTGGCCTGCGCCCTCGTGGATTTTGCTCACGTAAAGGCACGCGAGTTCCGCCATCTGCTGCTCGGGATACATATGCACGGCCACGCAGCCGACGAGGGTCCGGTCGAGCTCGAGCACCCAATAGTCTTCGAGGTGCGCCACGATGTCCGCGCGCGTCCTTTTCACCAGCTCCTCGTTATCGACCGACTGCCGGATGAGCGCCATGACCGCACGCACGTCCTTTTTGAAGACGCGGCGGATCTGCTGGTACTCGTTGGAATAGACCATCGTGCCGATGCCTTCGTGGCTGAAGATTTCGCTGAGCAGCGCCTCGTCGTGCTGCCCGTTCAGCAGATGGACGCGCGCCACGCCGAGCCGGCAGGCGCGTGCGGCATGCTCGAGTTTGGAGAGCAGGTTTGCCTCGACGCCGGCGCGTTTCTTTTTCAAAAAGTCCTCGGCTTCGGCGATGGAAAGCTGGCCGACGACTTCGCCGTTCACGAGCACGCCTTCGCTCGCGGAGAGAAAAAGAATCTTCATCGCCTGCATGGCCTCGGCCACTTCGAGGGCGATGCCGTCGGAGTTCACGCGAAAGGTTTTGCCCTCGCCGTCGTAGCCCATCGGCGGGATCACCGGGATGATGCCTTCGTTCAAAAACAGATGCAGCGACTTCGTGTCCACGCGCTCGACGCGGCCGGTGTTGAGATGATCCACGCCGCCGAGGATGCCCGCCGGATGCGCGATGATCGCGTTCGCATACGCCGCCCGCAGATCGACGGATGTGAGCCCCTGCATGATCTCCGTCATCACGTTGGTCGCCGCTTCGATGCTGACTTTGAGCGTGGCGTCGTCGGTGATGCCGGTGCCATCCGCATTGGAAAGCGCGACCGCGCGCTCATCCGCGAGCTGCGCGATCTGCCGGGCTGCGCCATGGACGAGGATGACCTTGATGCTCAGCGAGCGCAGCACCGCGAGATCGAGCAAGATGTTCGCGAAATTCGGCGAAGCCACGATCTCGCCGTCGAGCGCGACCACGAAGATTTTTTCGCGGAAGCGAGGGACGTATTGGAGGATGCCGCGGAGGTCAGAAACTTTCATCAGGAACGTGGCCGCTGACGAAACGAAAATTCCGCCCGCGCGCAAAGCGGAAAAGACGGCGCGGGCAACCCGTCAGTATTCCTGCTCGAAGTCGTCGAGGTAGCGGCCGATTGGGTCGCGGCGCTTTTGCTCCTGCTCGGACATTTCGTTGGCCGTCTTGAGGTAGCTGTCAAAGGCGTTGCTGTGCCCGCCGAGCTGCGTGCCCTCGTACCAGTTGAGATAGTCCGCGATTTCCGCGGTGCGGCGCAGCACCGAGCCGCGGTACTGCTCGATGTGCGCGAGACGTTCGCGGACGCCGCCGGTCTTGCCGCGCGCCAGCAGCGCCAGGGCCTGCTCGTAATCCGCGAGCACCGGGCGGTAGAGCGCATTGGCGCGGGCGCTCAGCGCGACGACCAAAGTGTGCCGCTCGGCGAGCACCGCGCGGCTCGCGGGCAGCTTGAAGTACTGCGCGAAGTCGTCGATCACGAAGGTCTTTTTCTCGCCGCCCTTGGCCGCGGGAATCTCGATCGCCAGCAGCGGCGCGAGTTCCTTTTCCGTCTCGTCCACGCTCAGCCCACGGTAACGGTCCGCGGCGGCAAAGCGCGCCAGATTCAGCGTCCACCATTTCTGCAAAGTGGCCTCGTCCGCGGCAACCGCGGGGAAGTGCTTCCGCAGCAGGGCCACGGGGTCGCCATTGCTGCGCGGCCAGGCGCGGACCAAACGCGCGAGGCAGGTGCGGCCATTCGGCTGGGTGGCCAGGAGCTGGAGGAGCGAAGCCGCCAGCGCCTGATCCATGGCCCGCGCAGTCGCGCCGAGGTCGTCGGGATGGTCGGCCAGAAAATCCGCCAGCGGCGGCAGCTTGTTGGTCTCGATGAGGCGCTTGAAAAGGTCGCTGTTCGTCCCAGTCTCACGCTGCCGGACGAGCTGGATCGCGCCCTCGATCACCCACCACGGCGACTCGCGGAACGCCGCGCCGCCCTGCACGCCGCTCTCGCGGTACGCGTACTCGAGCAGCACCGCGCGGACGATCTGCCTTTGCAGGTTCACCGCCGCCGGGTCGGCGCCGATCCGCACGTCGATCTGCACTTTGAAACCGGGCAGCGATTCGATGAGTCGCACTTTCGCCGCCGGCTCGCCGGGCTGCGCGGCCGTGGCGCGCTCGATGACGATGACGATGGGCGCCGTCCACGCTTCGCCCTCGCCGAGCAGTTGCATCACGTCGCGCCGCACTTCGCCGGCAAAGCTGACCACGCGCATGCGCAGCGGCACGTCCTCGCAATAGACGCTGAACTGTTTCGCGTCGCTGTGCTGGCGCGGATCGACCGCGCGCCCGAGCCCCGGCGCCAGCAGGAGCGCCGCCGCCACGGCCAGCGCCCGCCGGTTCATTGTGCCCCGCCCTTGGAGACGAGCGTGATCGTCCCTTTTTGCAGCACCACGGTCTGCATCCTGTCCATCTGCTTGCGTTCATTGGGCAGCAGACTCCAGAGCTTTTGGAAAAAGAAATCGAGGTACTGCATGGCGAACGGATGCACGGCGAGGCGTCCGAAATTTCCGCCGGCAATGACCGGGGTGAATTTGCCGTCCTTGACCTCGAGCCGGTAAAGCACGCCCGAATAAAACGGCATTCCGAAGAGCGCCTGCTCCGAGCCGATGTGCATGACGCCCGGCAACAGGTTCACGTAGGCGCGCTTGAACTCCATGCCCGCCGACCCGCCGTCCTTCGCTTTGAGACGCTGCTGCAGATAGCCGTTCACATCGCCCTCGCTGAAGTCCACGCGCTTCGGCTGCGGGGCGTTGACCACCTCCATCATCTCATCGCTGAGGAAACGCTGGGGCAGTTCCTTGCTCACCTCAGGCACGCCGTCGGGCTTTCGGGTGATGAGAAAAAGCGCGGCGAGGAGCGCCGAATAAATCAGCACATTGACCGCCGCCTTGATCTCGCGCAGACCGCCGCCCGCCTTCGGGTTGGTCATCCTTGCGATGCGTTTGCGCGCCTCCCCCGGCGTCTCCGTTTTGTCGTCCACCTCACCCGGCTTCGGCAGCAGCGAGCGGTCGAGTTTCGCGCCGCAGCTGTGGCAGTACACGCGCTCAGCCTCGTTCTCGTAGCCGCATTGGCCGCAGGGCAGATTGGCTGGGGCGGCGGGATCGGATTTCTTGGCCATGGTTATTCGGTTTTCTTTTTCGGGGTCGGCTTGGCTTTTTCCGCGGCCGGTTTGGTCTCGGCCTTCTTGGGGTCGGCGGCCTTCGTTTCGCCGGAGGTGGAGTCACTCTTGGCCGCGGCCTTGTAGCCGGCGCTGCGGTAGTCGGTGATGTAAAAGCCCGACCCTTTGAAAATCAGCCCGGCCCCCGTGCCGATGGCGCGCTTGACCTTGCCTTTGCCCCAGGTCTTTTGCCGGCACAGCTCCTTCGGGCAGGTGCTCAGCGCCGCGTCCTTCATCGACTGGTAAACCTCAAAGGATTTTTTGCACTTCTCGCACTGGTAATCGTAGGTCGGCATCGGGGTGATTTGGGGCGCTTCCTCTGGGAAAAGCAGGCGGTGAAATAGCAGAGCGGATGCTGGGCCGCAAACGTTAGTTCCACCTCTTGACGCTCCCGGCTTCGCCGATAAAGTCCCGCCTCTTGAAAACCGACCATCCGCTGCTCCGCACCCTCGGCCTCGTCGCCCTCGCAGTCCTTTTTGCCACCGGCTGCGCCCCGCGCGACCCGCGTTTCGCCGACGACACCGTCTATCTCGGCGGCTTTCACCGCGCCCACACCCGCGCCCCGGAACGCACCACCGACAATGTCTCCTACTGGGACGGCGACGGCACCCCCGGCGCACCCGCCGTCCGCATCAGCCTCAGCGAGCAGCGCGCCTATTTCTACAAAGGCGGCGAACTCGTCGGCATCTCCGCCATCTCGAGCGGGCGCGAGGGGCTCGACACCACGACCGGCAGCTTCAAGGTCATCCAGAAAGACAAAGACCACGTCTCCTCGCGTTTCGGCGACTATGTCGACCGCGACGGCAACATCATCCAAAAAGAGATCGACCGCGACACTGACCCCATGCCCAAAGGCGCCATCTACGACGGCGCGCGCATGCCCTTTTTCATGCGCATCGTCGGCGGCACCGGCATGCACGAGGGCTTTCTCCCCGGCTACGCCGCCTCGCACGGCTGCATCCGCATGCCCGGCCGCATGGCGGAGATCTTTTTCAATAACGTGTCCCTCGGCACGCCCGTCACGGTCACCCGCTGACCCGCGCGTGGCCCTGCCCGAAATCTCCGTCACCGAAGCCCGCCAGCGCCTCACGGCGCCGCTCCCGCCGCGCCTCATCGACGTGCGCGAAGCCGCTGAATTTGACCTGGCCCGCATCCCCGGCGCCGAACTGCTCCCACTTTCGCAATGGCCTGCGCTCGCCACGGAAAAACTCACCGACCCCGCGCAGCCGCTCCTCATCCACTGCCACCACGGCGGACGCTCCGGCCAGGCGACCGCGTTCCTTTTGCAGCAGGGCTTCACCGACGTGACGAACGTCGCCGGCGGCATCGACGCCTGGTCGCAGGAAATCGACCCCGCCATCCCGCGCTACTGAGCGCGCGCCCGCCCTGCGCTCAGTCCCAGGGCAGAAACTTTTCCAGCTTCAACTGCGCCGCGCGCTCCTTGGCCTCGGCGGCGCGCGGGCCGGGGATTTTCGCCAGCTTTTCGTAGATGCCCACGGCGCTTTTCCACTGCTGCTGGATGCGGAAAAGATCGGCCGCATCGAAGCCCGCCTTGTAGTACCAAAAGAAGTCGCGCCCGTCCGGCGCAGTCTTGTCGAGCACGTCGTACCAGGCGGCCAGCGCCTCCTCGGGGCGCCCGAGATTTTTCAAGCCCTGGCCCTTTTTGTAGAGCGCCTGATTCCGCCACACCGGCGCCACGCCCGGCAGCGCGGCGAGCTGGTCAAAGGCGGCAATGGCCGCGTCGAGCTGCTTCGCCTCGCGGCGTCCGAGCAGCAGCAGGTTGTCGCCTTTCCCGCAGAGCGCCGCGGAACGCAGCTCGGCCTCGGGCGCGGGCGTGGCGCTGAGGATGGCGTCGTAGAGCACCACGGCTTCGCCTTCCTTGCCGAGCTTGCTTTGCACGATGGCCTGCTGCTGCCGCGCGTAGAGTTTCAGCGGGCCGTCGCGCTTCACCACCTGGTCGAAAAGGGCGAGCGCCCGATCCACCGCGCCGGCATTGATCTCGCGCATCGCGGACTGCCCGGCGAGGAACAGCGCCGCCTCCGCGTACGGCCCCGCCGGCTGCTCCTGCGCGAGCAGCGTGAACTGCGTCTCCGCGTCCGCATGATCGCCCGCGCGCACGTAGAGCTGGCCGAGCTTCATCCGCACCTCCGCGAGCAACGCCGAGCGCGGGTAATCACGGACGAAAGCGGTCGCGCGCGGGATCGCGGCGTCTTCCGCGGGTGGCGTCGTGCCGTCGGCGAGGAAGATGGCGAGATACGCGGCGTGCTCGGCAGTCTCGGGCGCGGGCGCGGATTCAGTGGCCACGCGGAGGTAGCGCGCCGCGCCCGCGCGGTCCTGCGCGGCAAAGGCCAGCTCCGCGAGCGCCAGCCGCGCCTCGCCCTGGCGCGGGTGCCGCGGGAAATGGTGGAGGAAAAGATCGAGCGTTTCCGCCGCGCGGGCATCGTCGGCGCGGGCTTGCGCGAGCCCCTGTTCGAGCAGCAGCGCACTGCGTTGGGGGTTCTCGGGAGCCTCGGTGCTGAGCGCCTGGTAGTCGGCGAAAAAGCGGTCGTAATTTTTCAGTGCGAGCGCGGCGAGCGCCGCGTCAAAGGTCGCATTGGGCCGCAGCCGCACCGAGCGTTCGGCGGCGCGGTGAAAGGAATTCGCCGCCAGCAGCCACTCGCCCTGCCGGTAGTGGATGAGCGCCTTCCGCATCTCGATCTCCGCGCGCTGCGTCTCGTCGGAGGTCCGCCGCTCCGCCTCCTCCACCGCTGTCACCGCGCGGACGAGATCGCCTTTGGCCAGCAGGATGTCCGCCTGCATCAGCCGCGCCGCCGGCACCAGCGGGCTCTCCGGCAGATCGTCCACCAGCCCGGTCAGCGTCTTCATCGCGCCGTCGGGATTTTTCGCCCGCACCCGCATCCGCGCGAGGTAGAAACGCGCCAGCGCCAGCACGCGCGGCGAGGCTTCGCGCGACCACGGCTTCAGCACCGTCTCGGACGGGCGCGCCTGCTGCGCGTAGATTTGATCGAGCCGCGCAAAGGCCGCGTCGAGAAACTGGCTCGCCGGATAACGCGCGATGAACTGCTCCAGCACCGTATCGGCGCTGTCTGCGCCGCGGAGTTGCAGCTCCGCCTCGGACGCGCCGAGCGTCGCGCCGAAGCGCAGGCGCTCGGCCAGCCCCGGCTCGCTCAGCAGCTCCTGAAAAGCGGCCAGCGCGCGCGCGAACTGCCGTTCCGCCAGCAGCAGCCGGCCCTCAATATATTTTCGCCACGGCGCGTCCCCCGGCGCATTTGCTGCCACGGAATCCAGCGCCGCCCGCGCCCGTGTCGCGTCGCCGGTTTCGAGCAGCAGTCCCGCAAGCCGCAGCGTCGCCACCGTGCTCTGCGGATGCCCGCGCACAAAGGCTTCCAGCGCCGCCACCGCCTCCGCCGTCTGGCCCAGCGCGGCGCGGCTTTCCGCCAGCCCGAGCTGCGCCGCCGCGGGCGCATCGGCCTGCGCGGCGAGGTTCTGAAAAAGCGTGAGCGCATCCGCCCAGCGGCCCGTCCGCGCCAGCACCTGCGCGCGCAGCAACCGCGCCGCCACATCGCCCGCCTCCGCGAGCGGCTGCACCGTGGCGAACGCCTCGTCGTTCTGCCCAGCGGCGAAAAAGGCCGCGCCCAAAGCGCGCTGCGCCGCCGCACGCTCGGCAGGCGGCAAGCCCGGCGTCGCCAGCAAAGTGCGCAGCTTTTGCACGGCGACTTGCGGGATGGATTCCGCCAGCGCCTGCCGCGCCTCAGTCAGCAGCGCCTCCGCGGCTGGAGCAATTGGCGCTAGCGCAAACAGCACGAGGGCGGCGAAAGTTTTTTGCTTCATAGCATCCTCCGCAGATACCGCCCCGTGTGGCTTTCCTCAATCTCCGCGATCTGCTCCGGCGTCCCCTGCGCCACGATCCGCCCGCCGCCCGCGCCACCTTCCGGCCCGAGATCGAGCACCCAGTCCGCGCATTTAATGACTTCGAGATTGTGCTCAATGATGACCAGCGTGTTGCCCGAATCGCGCAGCTTCGCCAGCACTTCGAGCAGCTTGTGGATGTCCGCGAAATGCAGCCCGGTCGTCGGCTCATCGAGGATGTAAACCGTCCGGCCCGTCGCCTTCTTCGCCAGCTCCGCGGCCAGCTTGATGCGCTGCGCCTCGCCGCCGCTCAGCGTGGTGCCGTTTTGCCCGAGTCGCACGTAGCCGAGCCCCACGTCTTCGAGCGCCACGAGCTTGTCGTGGATCTGCGTCACGTTGCGGAAAAAGCGCGCGGCCTCATCCACGGTCATGTCCAAAACGTCGGCCACGTTTTTCCCTTTGTAAGTGATCTCCAGCGTCTCGCGGTTATAGCGCCGCCCGCGGCAGACCTCGCACTCCACATACACGTCGGCGAGAAAGTGCATCTCGATCTTCTTCACCCCGTCGCCCTCGCACGTCTCGCAGCGCCCGCCTTTCACGTTGAAAGAAAACCGCCCCACGTCATAGCCGCGGATGCGCGACGCCGGCAGCCCGGCGAACAGCTCGCGGATCGGACCGAACGCGCCGGTGTAGGTCACCGGATTCGAGCGCGGGGTGCGCCCGATGGGCGTCTGGTCGATGACGATGGCCTTGTCGATCTGCTCGATCCCGTGGATCGCCGCATATTTTCCCGGCCGGTCTTTGCTGCGGTAAAAGTGGCGGAACAAAACGCGGCGCAGGATGTCATCGACAAGCGTGGATTTGCCGCTGCCGCTCACGCCGGTCACACACGTCAGGCAGCCGAGGGGAAAGGACGCGGTCACGCCTTGGAGATTGTTTTCCCGCGCGCCGGTAATGGTGAGCCAGCCGGGGTTGCGCTCGTCCTTGAGATTGTGCGGCGCGACGAATTGCGGGCGGTGCCGCTGCTTCGGCACGGGGATTTTCGCCCGCCCGCTGAGATACTGCGCGGTCAGCGAATTCTCTACGGCCAGCACTTCTGCGAGCGTCCCCTGCGCCACGAGATACCCGCCGCGCGCGCCCGCGCCGGGGCCGAGATCGATGACGTGATCCGCCTCGCGGATCGTGTCTTCATCGTGCTCCACGACGATGACGGAATTTCCCAAATCGCGCAGCCGCCGCAGCGTGCCGATGAGCCGGTCATTGTCGCGCTGATGCAGGCCGATGCTTGGCTCATCCAGCACATACAGGCAGCCCGCGAGCCCTGAGCCAATCTGCGTCGCCAGCCGAATACGCTGCGCCTCGCCGCCGCTGAGCGTGCCACTTTCGCGGTCGAGCGAGAGATAGCCAAGCCCGACCTCCACGAGAAAACTCAGCCGCGCCGCGATCTCCCGCCGCACCTCGCTGGTGATGAAGCGCTGCTGCTCATCAAACGCCTGCGTCTCGACAAACCGCAGCGCGTCCGCAATCGAGAGCCGGCAGAATTGGTAGATGTTGAGGGATTGGCGATTGGCGATTGGCGATTGGCGATTGGCGGACTTTTCCAATCGGCAATCTGAAATCGGAAATCGCCAATCCGCCTCCACCGTCACCGCCAGAATTTCCGGCTTCAGCCGCGCGCCCTCGCACACTGAGCACGTCCGGCGGCTCATGTATTGCCGGATGCGCTGGCGCGACAGCTCGCTGTCCGTCGTCTCGTAAAGGTTTTGCAGCGCGGCCACGAGCCCGTCGAACGGCTTCTCCACTTTCTCCCGCTTGCCATTTTCGCCCCACGAAAAAGTCAGCTTCCGCTCGCCGGTGCCATGCACGAGCGCCTCGTGAAATGCCGCCGGCAGCCCGTCATAAGCCGCATCCATCGAGACGCGGAATTCCTTCGCGAGCGAAGTCAGCACGCCCACGTAATAGCCCTGCATGCGTTTGTTCGCCTTGGCCCACGGCGCGACCGCGCCCTCGGCGAGCGACTTCTCGCGGTCGGGGATCATCAGGTCAGGATCGCAGACCAGCTCCGTGCCGAGTCCGTGGCAGGCGGGACATGCGCCAAAGTGCGAGTTGAACGAGAAATGTTTCGGCGTCAGCGCGGGCAGCGTGAAGCCGGTTTCGGGATTGCTGAAATCCGTCGAGTACTTGTGCGCCACCCACTTCTCCGGCTCCACACCTTCCAAGATCACCACCTTTCCCCCGCCCCACTTCAGCGCCGTATCCACCGAATCCGCCAGCCGCGTCCGCACGCCCTCGCGGATGACCAGCCGATCCACCACGACTTCGATCACATGCTTCTCGCCCTTCGCCAGCCGGATCGGCTCGGGCCGCGCCAGCTCGATGATCTCCCCGTCCACCCGCACCCGCACAAAGCCCTCGCGCTTCAGTTTCTCGATGACATCGCGAAACTCCCCGACCTCGCTCTGCACGATCGGCGCGAGCACCACGATGCGGCTCTCCGCCGGATACGCCACGATCCTGTCCACGATTTGCTGTGCCGAGAGTTTGAAAATCGGCGCACCCGTTTTCGGATCATGCGGCTGCCCGACCGACGAGTAGAGCAGCCGCAAATAGTCATAGATTTCCGTCGTCGTCGCGATCGTCGAGCGCGGGTTCCCCCCCGAGCTGCGCTGCTCGATGGCGATGGCCGGGGACAGCCCCTCGATGAAATCCACGTCCGGCTTTTGCATCTGATCCAGAAACTGCCGCGCGTAGGCCGACAGACTCTCCACATAGCGCCGCTGCCCCTCCGCGTAGAGCGTGTCAAAGGCGAGCGATGACTTGCCCGAGCCGCTCAGCCCGGTGATCACGACCAGCTTTTCCCGCGGAATCTCGAGCGTGAGGTTCCTGAGATTATGCTGGCGAGCCCCGGTGATCTTAATTACTTGTGCTGACATTTCCGCCTTCGAGTGAAACCGCGGAGCAAAGCACAACCCCAAACCCGTCTCCAGAGGCAAAACAGCGATGTCCGAAAACAACTTCCAAATGACCCGCGAGGAACTGCAAGCCATCCACGAAAAATTTCGTGAGGTGAAGCACAACATCAACAACACTCTCGCCGTGATCATGGCCCTCTCCGAGCTGGCCCAGCGCAATCCCGCCCACTACGAGAAGCTCGCCAAAGCCGTCCTCCAGCGCGGCCCCGACGTGGTCCAGCAGATGCAGGATTTCCAGACCATGCTCACCGCCAAGCTCAAAGGCGACGATGCCTCCGCCACCGAGAGCGGCCCGGCATCCGGCGTGTTTTAAGGTTTCGGTTTGTCCGCCGTCACGCCGAGGATCGGTCCGAGGGGAAATTTGTAGTCATCGCTGCGTTTCAGTTCCGGCGCGTGGAGGCTGGAAATGGTGCCGTCCAGAAAAAGCGCATTGCGGCAACCGAAGGCGTCGCGAAAGAGCGTGGCGAATTCGTAGAAACTCACCACCTCACTCGAAATGACAAAGATCGCCTTCCCGTCCGGTGCGATGCCGACACCATTGCGGAAAAGCCGGGAAGCTGACTCCGCGCGAAACACCGGATGCAGCTTGCCGTCGATCACGAGCATCGGTCCCGACTGCGTGGCGAGCCGCGCTTTCCCGGCAAACGCCGGCCAGCGCGACGCCTCAGCCACGACGGCGGTGCCATCCTTCAGCACCGCGAAAACGCCGTTCGGCTTGAGAAAGAAATTCCCCTCAGCCGCGCTGGTGTTCAGCGGTGTCAGTACGCGCCCGTCGGCCACGAACAAACCCACGGGCGCGTAGTCCGGGTGAAACATCCCGCCGTTCATCCCGAAGACGAGTCGCTGCCCGCGCGCGCCCAGCATAGCCTCGATCGCGGAAAACTTGTGCAGCACCGCGCCTTGGTCGTCTTTCAAAAACAGCTCCAGCCGCTCCGTCTTCGGATCGACCGTGCAGACGATGTAGCGCTTGCCGCCAAAAGCTGTCTCCCTCATCTCGACCGCACCGACCGAAAGCGCGCTGGACAAGGCGACGATGAGAGCAAGGAGCAGGCGCATAATTTTGAAGCTGTGGCTGGAGTTGGCGGATCGCTATCATCCGCCCGTCCCATTTAGCGAGCCTTCATGAACTTTTCCGCCTTCCTCCGCACCGCCCTCCTCGTCACCTGCGCCCTGCCGACCTTTTCGGCGGGCGCGGATTCCACGCCCGAGGAGCGCGTCACCACGCGGTTGCGCGAGCTGACCCAAGGCGACACCAGCGGCGTCGCGGTGCTGATCGCGCGGGATGGCAAGATCATCTTTCAAGCCGGCTTAGGCCTGGCCAATATCGCCACAAAAACACCCGTGACGCCGGAGACGAAATTCCGCATCGGCTCGGTCAGCAAGCAGTTCACCGCGGCGGCCATCCTCAAGCTCGCGGAGGAGCAGAAACTCGCGCTGACCGATCTGCTGGCGAAGTTCTTCCCCGACTTTCCCGGCGGCAGTGAGATCACGCTGCACCATCTGCTCACACACACCTCCGGCATCCACAGCTACACCGACAAGCCAGAATTCCTCGCCCGCGTTTCGGCCCCCATCGAGCGCGGAAAACTGCTCGCGTGGTTTCAAAATGACCCCCCCGACTTCGCACCCGGCGCGGGCTTTCACTACGACAACTCCGCCTATTTTCTCCTCGGTGAAATCGTCGCCAAGGTGTCCGGCAAACCTTTCCCTGAATATCTGCGCGCCACTTTTTTCGCGCCGCTCGGCATGCCGGACACCGGCACCTACGTAAACGCCACGCCGCCGCCCGGCATGGCCCGCGGCTACTCCTTCGCCGACGGCAAACTCACGCCCGCGCTCGACTGGGACATGTCGTGGGCCGGCGGCGCCGGCGCGCTTTACTCCACGGTCGGCGATCTCTTTCGCTGGAACGAGGCGCTCTACGGCGGGCGCGTCCTCAGCGCTGCTTCGCTAAAGGCGCAAACCACGCCAGTCAAACTTCCCGCCGGCGTCGATGGGATGAGCTACGGCTACGGCCTGGTCATGTCCGAGTTCAAACGGCTGCCCATGATCGGCCACGGCGGCGGGCTCAACGGCTGGTCCAGCGATCTCTTCCGTCTGCCCGCGCAGCACTGCACCGTCGTCGTGCTCGGCAACGCTCTCCCGCCGCCGCCCGGCCTCAACCCCGGCGAGGTTTCGCGGAAAATCGCCGAGCATTTCCTCGACGCTGAAATCAAAAAGCTGCCGCCGCTGGCCGAGGACAAATCGGTCCATCCAAAAACCTTCGCCGCCTTTATCGGCCGCTACGATTACCAGGGTGCCATCCTCACGGTGACGGGGGAAAATGAGCACCTCTTCGCCCAGCTCACCGACCAGCCGAAATATGAGATTTATCCAAAGTCCGCGAACGAGTTCTTTTGGAAAGTGACCGACGCGCAGGTCGTCTTTCTGCGCGACGAAAAGGGTGCCGTCACGGCTGCGCGGCACACTCAGAATGGCAACACCTTCAAAGCCCCGAAGCTCGGCGAACCGGCGGTGAAGCTGACCGCCGCACAGCTCGACGCCATCCTCGGCGAATATCACTACGGCCCCGGCGCGGTGCTGACCGTGACACGCGACGGCGAGCAGGTCTTCGCGCAACTCACCGGCCAGCCAAAAACCCCGATCTACCCGAAATCCGCGACCGAGTTCGAGTGGCGCGTCGTCCCGGCCAGCGTGGATTTTTCCAAAGACGCGGACGGCAAAGTGACCAAGGCCACGCACCACCAAAACGGCGCGACCTTCGACGCGCCGAAGATCAGATAGCCGCCTACGACCCCGCGACCATCCATGCGTGAAGCGCCTGGTATTTCCACGAAAGCACGGCGGCCAGCGCGGCCAGCAGCGCGGCGGCGGCATCGCGACGGGTGAAGCGGTCGGTGGGGCCGCGGGCGCGGAGGAATTCGAGGAGCGCGCCGGTCGGGCAGCCATAGTGGCAGTAGGCCATGGGGACGAAAAGCGACGCGACGAGCCCGGCCACGGCGAGCGCGAGGGTGGCCCAGCCCGCGGTGCGGATGAGGTAGGCGTCGAAGGGCTCGATGGCCGCAAGGTCGATGGGCAGAACGAGGATGGTGATGGCGATGACCAGCGCGAGCAGCAGCGCCGGCAGCCAGCGCAGGCCGCGCGCAAAGTCGCGGGGCAAGGCGATGCGCCAGCGCTTCGGCGCGAGGCGGCCGAGCAGTTCCTGCGCGGCCCCGTGCGGGCAAAGCTGCTGGCAATAAAGCGGCTGGCGCGTGGCCCACGGCACCGCCAGCGCCGCGGCGAGCAGCAGCACCAGGCCCGGCGCGCTGCGCCACGGCACGCCGTTCGCCGCCCAGCCGGCGATGAGCGATTGCGCGAGCAGATCGCCCGTCACGAAACCGACGTAGCCGATGACCAGCACCTGAAAGGCGCGCCGCAGCCGCTGCCGCCCGTACTTCCGCGTGAAAGCCAGCGCGAGCCCCGCGGCGATGACCGCCGCCAGCCCCACATCATGCGCGCGGATGCGCAGCGGCGACGGCTGCACCGCCAGCGCCGCGTCCGCCATTTGCAACCGCCGCTGGATCGCCTCGGCCACCGCCATGCTCGTCATCGACGCGCCAGACACGCCCTCGATCCCCTGCTCCTCCGGCGTCACCCGCGCCACCTCCTCCCACGATTTGCCGTTCCATGTTTTCAAAAAATGCCGGTCCTCCCGCACGTCGCCCACATGCTCCCGCGTGTCCTGCGACGAGCGGATGCGCACGCCCGCCACGCGCAGCTCGCGGTCGAAAGCGATGAGCGTGTCCGTCCACCCGCGGTAGCCGAGGATCGCGTCCGTGTGCGGCGCGGTGCGGACGACGTAGCCGAGCTGCGTCCCGCCCCCGTCGCGCACGACCACCCCGCCGCGCGGCCCGTCGTCATCGTGCAGCGCCGCCGCCTGCGGAAAAATCTCGCGCACTTCCGCCACCGAAACCGGCGCGTGCCCCTCCACGCGCAGCCGCACCGCATGGGCGCGGATGAGCCACGCGATGCCGATGAGCACCGCGAGCCGGTAGAGCTGGAGGGCCGCGCGTTTCAGGCGCGGGTGGGAAATGGGACGCACCGCGCCTTTCTCCCCGACCCCGGCGCAGACGCGAGCCTTTTTGCTGACCGGGAAAATTGCGCGCCGGGAAGCAGTTGCCACCGGCCTGCGCAGGGCGTTAGCTGCCCGCGCCATGCACCGCCCGACCCTCCGCCTCATCGCGCTCAGCCTCGCCGCACTGCTCCCGCTCGGCACCGCGCTCGCCGGCAACAACCAGGCGCTCCTCCAGCAAGCCGCCTCCAATGCGCAGAAGCAGCACCAGCTCCAGGCCGCCGCCGCTGCCGCCCGCCAGCATCTCCTCCTCCAGCAGAGCGCCGCCGCCGCCCGCCAGCACCTGCTCCTCCAGCAGGCCACGGCCTCCGCCAGGCAGCAGCTCCTCGCCACCACCGCCAGCACCGCCCACGCGCACCTGCTCCTCCAGCAGACCGCCGCGTCCGCGCAGCATCAGCTCCTCCAGCGCACCGCCGCCGCCGCGAATCAGCAGCACCTGCTGCTCGCCACCGCCGCCGCCGCCCAGCACCACCTGCTCCTCGCCACCACCGCCGCCGCGCAGCAGCACCTGCTGCTCCAGGCCGCCTCGGCTTCCGCGCACGCGCACCTGCTGCTCGCCACCACAGCCGCCGCCGCGCAGCACCTCCTCGCGCAGGCCGCGGCTGCCGCCGCGAATCAGCACCATCTCCTCGTCGTCACCAGCGCCGCCGCGCATTCCCACCTGCTGCTCGCCAGCACCGCCGCGGCCCAGCATCACCTCCTCACGCAAGCCGCGTCCACCGCCGCAAATCAGCACCATCTCCTCGTCACCACCGCCGGGGCCGCCCACGCCCATCTGCTCCTCGCCGCCACCAGCGCGGCGCAGCATCACCTGCTTTTGCAAAGCGCCGCCGGCAGCACCTCGCACCATCTGCTCCTGCTCGCCGCCACCAATGCCGCCCGCCAGCACCAGCTCACCACCGCCGCCGCGGGCGCGCACTCCTACCTGCTCCAGCTCTCCGCCGTCGCCGCGCAGCAGCACCTCCTCATCCAGCAAAACGCCGCCGCCCAGCAGCATCTCCTCCTTGCCGCCCACACCGCCGCCGCGCAGCAGCAGCTCCTGCTGCATCACACCGCGAATACCGCCCAGCTTCTGCGCAGCCACGCCGCCACCTCGCAGCAGCAGCTTTTGCTGAAAGCCCACGAGACTTTCGCGCAGCAGCACCTCCTCGAACAGGCCCGCCGTCCCGAGCGCCTCGCCGGCATCGGCGGCGGCGATGACGACCACGCACCCACCACCTCCATCCGCCGCGCGCCCGCGAGGGAGGATTAGCGCACCTCCCGCCCCCGCGCGTCTGAAGAAAGGCGTCCACTTTCCGCCCATGCACGCCACCCTCGCCGCCCTCGCCGCCCTCGCCGCCCTTGCCGATCAGCCACTCCGGCAGCTCCCGGCCTTCCCCGGCCTCACCCTCGGCATTACCATCGAGACCGGGCTGCGCTACGGCTTCTTCGCGGGCCTCGCGTGGCTGCTCGGCTACGTGCTTTTCAAAAAGCGCTGGCTGCACCGCAAGATCATCCCCCGCCAGCCCGCCTCCGCCGAGGTCTGGCGGGAAATTCGCTACTCCGCGCTCACGCTCCTCGTCTTCGGCCTCGTCGGCGCAGCCACCGTCCAGGCCACGCGCCACGGCTGGACGCAAATGTACTGGCGCCACGGCCAGCACGGCTGGCCGTGGTTTTTCGCCAGCATCGGCGGCGCGATTTTTCTGCACGACGCCTACTTCTACTGGACGCACCGGCTCATGCACCACCGGCGGCTCTTCCCGTGGTTTCATCGCGTCCATCACCTTTCCACGAACCCGAGCCCGTGGGCTGCGTACGCCTTTGCCCCGCTCGAGGCCGTCGTCCAGGCCGGCATCTTCCCCCTCGCCGTCGTCGTCATGCCCATGCACCCGCTGGCCTTCTTCGTCGTCATGACGTGGCAGATCATCTTCAACGTCCTCGGCCACGCCGGCTTCGAGATTCATCCCCGCTGGCTCATGGATTCCTGGTACGGGAGCTTCATCAACACGCCCACCAACCACATCATGCACCACGAAAAGATGCGCGGGAATTACGGGCTCTATTTCAACCTCTGGGACCGCCTTATGGGCACCAACCACCGCGACTACGAGGCCCGCTTCCGCGCCGTTACGGCGCGCTGAGCTGCCGCCGCCAGCGCCTCGGCGGTGTTGGCGCAGGTCGGAAAAAACAGCGCGGACCAGCGCGCACGCCGCCCAAGGCCAGCCTCCCGCCTACGCCAGAATAGCCTTCACCACCGTCGCCGGCTCCACGCCGGTCAGCTTCGCGTCGAGGCCCTGCCATTTGAAAGTGAGGCGCTGGTGGTCGAAGCCGAGGAGCTGGAGCAGCGTGGCGTGGAGGTCGCGGACGTGGACGGGATTTTCCACGATGTTGTAGCTGAACTCGTCCGTCGCCCCGTACACCGTCCCCGGTTTTATCCCGCCGCCCGCCGCCCACATGGTGAAGCAGCGCGGGTGATGATCGCGACCGTAGTTGTTCTACGAGAGGCCGCCCTGGCTGTAGATGGTGCGCCCAAATTCACCGCCCCAAAGCACCAGCGTGTCGTCGAGCAGACCGCGCTGTTTCAAGTCCTGGAGCAGGCCGTAGCAAGGCTGGTCGATGTCGCGGCACTGGTCGGGCATACGCCCGGCGACGTTCGAGTGGTGATCCCAGTTGTTGTGATAAATCTGCACGAAGCGCACGCCGCGTTCGGCGAGCCGCCGGGCGAGCAGCGCACTGTTGGCGAAAGTGCCGGGCTTCTTCGCATCGGGGCCGTAGAGCTCGAAAGTGGACGCGGGCTCTTTGCTGAAGTCGGTGAGATCGGGCACGCTCGCCTGCATGCGAAAGGCCATCTCATACTGCGCGATGCGCGTGTGAATCTCCGGGTCGCCGACGAGCGCCGCGTTCTGCTCGTTCAGCGCCTTGATGCCGTCGAGGGTGTTGCGGCGCACGTCTTTCGGCACGCCGGGCGGATTGTTGATATAAAGGATCGGGTCGCCTTTGCTGCGAAAGGCGACGCCCGCGTGCTGGCCCGGCAGAAATCCGCTGCTCCACAGTTTGCCGGAGATGGCTTGGATTTGCTCGCGGTTGCTCGGCTCGGCCACGAGCACGACAAACGTCGGCAAATCCTGATTCGCCGAGCCGAGGCCGTAGCTCGTCCATGAGCCGAGGCACGGACGGCCCGCGAGCTGGTTGCCGGTCTGCATCATGGTGATCGCGGGCTCGTGGTTGATCGCCTCCGTGTGCATTGAGCGGATGAAGGCGACATCGTCCACGCACTTCGTGAACCACGGGAGCAGCTCCGAGTTCATCCACATGCCGTTCTTGCCGTACTGCGCGAACTGGTACTTCGACGGCGCAATCGGAAAGCGCGCCTGCTTTGAAGTCATCGTCGTGAGCCGCTGGCCCTTGCGGATGCTGTCCGGCAAATCCTTGTCGTACCAATTTCCCATCTCCGGCTTGTAGTCGAAAAGGTCCATCTGCGACGGCCCGCCCACCATGTGAAGATAGATCACGCGCTTCGCCTTCGGCGCAAAACGGAGCGCGGCATTTGCGGGATGCTCCGGCTCGGCGGAGGCATCGCGACCGAGCAGCGTGGCCAGCGCCGCCATGCCGAGCACATTCGTCCCGCGGGCGAGAAACTGCCGGCGGGTCTCGTAGAGCTTGAAGTCGGTGAGCGGGTGCATGGGCGGCTATTTGTTGAGCGCTTCGTCAAGGTTCAGGAGCTGCGTGGCGACCATCGTCCACGCGGCGAGCTGCGGCGGCGGGATCGCGGGATCGGCTTTGCTTTCGCCAAAGGTGAGGAGCGCGGCCACTTCGTCCGGCGCCGCGGTGTAATGCGCGAGAAGCGTGGTGCTGCTGGTTTCGAGGATCGGGATTTCCGCCGGCCGCAGCGGGCGGCAGAGGACGCGGCGGGCCATGAAAGCGAGCGTGGCCTTTGCGTCGTTCGGCGCGGCTTTCAGCGCGAGCTGCGCGAGGTTGCGCGCGGCTTCCACGTACTGCGGATCGTTCAGCGTCACGAGCGCCTGGAGCGGCGTGTTGGTGCGCTCGCGGCGGACGGTGCAGCTTTCGCGGCTCGGCGCGTTGAATAGCTCCAGCGACGCGGGCGGCGCGCTGCGTTTCCAAAAGGTGTAGAGGCTGCGGCGGTAGAGCGCTTCGCCGGTATCACGCTTGTATTTGCCCGTGTCGCTGCCGGGCATCGCGACTGCCTCCCACACGCCATCCGGCTGATACGGCCGCACGCTCGGCCCGCCGATTTTTCCGACGAGCAGGCCGCTGGTTGCGAGCGCGTAGTCGCGCACCATCTCGGCGTCCATGCGGTAGCGCGGGCCGCGCGAAAGCAAGCGGTTGTCCGGGTCGCGCTCGAGCTGCTGCTTCGTCACCACGGCGCTCTGTTTGTAGGTCTCGCTCGTCACGAGCAGGCGGATGAGCCGCTTCACGTCCCAGCCGTGGTCGCGGAAATCCACGGCCAGCCAGTCGAGCAGCGCGGGGTGCGACGGCGCGTCGCTCATGATGCCGAAATCCTCCGCCGACTTCACCAGTCCCGTGCCGAAAATCTCCTGCCAGAAACGGTTCACCGTCACGCGCGCGGTGAGCGGATTTTCCTTCGCCACGATCCACTGCGCGAGACCGAGCCGATTGGCCGGCGCGCCCGCGGGCATCGGGTGCAGCGCGGCAATGACCGCGGGTTTCAGTTCGTCCTTTGGCTGATCGTACTGCCCCCGGTTGAGCAGCCGCGCCATCGGCTGCGCGCCCGCTTTTTCCATCTGCACATGCGTCACCGGGCTGCGCTTTTGGATCTCCGTTTTCTCCGTCTCCAGCGCCGCGACCTTCGCCTGAAATTCGCTGCTCTGCGGATCGCCCGTGGAGAAAAAGGTGAGCAGCCGCTGCCGCTCTTCCGGCGCGCGCTGGGCCACCGGCTTCGCGAGGATGACGCGCAGGTCGGGCAGCTCGGCAATAGCCAGCACCTGCTTCGCCGAAAGCGCGCTGGCGTAAAGCCGCACGTCTTGCACCGCGCCGGTGAAAACCTCCCCGCCACCCGCGCGCCGGCCCACCATGAACGGTGCTTTCGTGCGGATGCTGCCGCTCAGTTTGTCCACCTCGATCTTCGTCTTGCGCAGCCGGCCGTTCACATAAATCTGCACGCCCTTCGCCTTGCCCGAGCCGTCGTAGGCCACCGCCACATGCCGCCACTGGTCGGGCTTTCCGGCCTCGTCCGTGGTGCTCACCTTGAGCGCGTCGCCCTGCCATTTGCTGACGACATGGACGGCGATTTCATTGCCCGTATAAAAGATGTCCCACCCGCGGAAGCTGTCCGCCTTGTCCATGCGCGCGAGGATTGCGCCCGGCGAATTGCTCGCCGCCGGGCGGAAGAACCACGCGGTCGCCGTGAACGCCTGATCCTTCTCAAAATCCCCGAGTCCGCCGAAGTCGATGCTGGCGCCGTCCGCCACCTGCGCCGCCGCGCCGCTCTTGCCGTCCGGCTTCCACACGAGATTCTGCGGCAGCGGAAAAGTCTGCGCCTTGCCCCCCACGAGACCCTTCGTGGTAGTGCCCGTGCCTTCATTCAGCGGGAGCAGCGCGACCAGTGTTTTCGTCTGCGTCGCCGTCTCGATGGCGTCGGCCTTCGCCACCGCCTGCCATTTTTCAAAATCCCCCGTGAGCAGCTTCTGCCGCTCGCCCAGCTTCGCGTTGGCCGTCACGACTTCCGCGGGGATGATCTCGAAACGCTTCGCGTCCTCGCCCTGCGGCAGCACCAGCACCGGCGCGGTGTCGCGCACATTGCGATCGGTATGATCCTGCACCGTGTTGCGGAAAAAAGCGGTCATCGCATAGAAATCCTTCTGCGTAATCGGATCGAACTTGTGATCGTGGCACACCGCGCAGTTCGACGTGAGCCCCAGCCACACCCACGAAGTCGTCTCCACGCGATCCTTCGCGTAATTCGCGAAGTTTTCCTCCGGGATCGTCCCACCCTCCGCCGTGGTGATGTTGCAGCGGTGAAAACCGGTTGCGATGAGCTGCTCCTGCGTCGGCTTGGGCAAAAGATCGCCGGCGATTTGCTCCACCGTGAACTGGTCGAAATGCTCGTTCCGGTTGAACGCATTGATGACCCATTCGCGGTACGGCCAGATCTCCCGGTAGTTGTCGATGTGCAGCCCGTGCGTGTCGCCGTAGCGCGCCGCATCCAGCCAAAACCGCGCGCGATGTTCGCCGTAGCGCGGCGAGGCCAGCAGCTTGTCCACCAGTTTCTCGTACACATCCGGCGCGGCATCCTTCACAAATTCCTCGACCAGTTCCGGCGCCGGCGGCAGCCCCGTGATGTCCAGCGACACCCGCCGCGCGAGCGTCCGCTTTTCCGCCTGCGGCGAAGGCTTCAGCCCCGCGCCCGCCAGTCGCTCGCGGACGAATGCATCCACCGGATGCGCCGCGCCCGCCGGCACCGCCGGTTTTTCCGGCGCCATGAACGCCCAGTGCGGCTGCCACTCCGCGCCCTGCTCGATCCACTTTTTCAGCATCGCAATCTCCGCCGGCTTCATCGTCTTGTGCTCCTTCGGCGGCGGCATGATCTCGTCCTTGTCCGTCGAGCTGACGCGCTCGTAGAGCAGGCTTTTCTCCGGGTGGCCCTTCACCACCGTCGGCTCCGCCTTGTCCCGCGGGGCAAAGAATCCCTCCGCCCGATCAAAACGGATGCCCTCCTTCCTCGACCCTGGGTCCGGCCCGTGACAGTGAAAGCAATACTCGCCGAGGATCGGGCGCACATCGCGGTTGAAAATCACGCGCTCATCCGCGGCCCGAACCGCGAGCGGCAGGGCCAAAGCAACGGCGAAAAGGGGGCTCAGGCGAATCATCACAGGCTACTATTACCCCAGGGCGCGGCCGCGTTGGATCGTTTTTTTCGGGGCGCGCGCCCCGGTCGCGCGGGCGAATCCCCTTGGCAACGCCCGCCGATCTGGTCTGGTGCGCCCCCTATGGGACACAACAAAGGCAAGAACAACGTCAAGAAACGCAAGGCCCGCCGCACGAAAGGCGAGCGCTTGCAGACCGCCAAAGACGCCGCGAAGGCGTCCGTTTAGGCAACCGTGGAGCAGGCTCGCATCGGCCGGTTTTCCCTTCGGGAAAACCGGCCGATGGGCAGGGCGGCGAAAAGCGGCGGGCAAATGCGGCGCTCCTCCGACCTTCGAACAAGCCAGGCGCATAGGCAACGTGAACGTAGTTTGGGCCGTATTATCGAACGTGACTTAAGACACCGATCGCAGCGAACACACCAATACCAATTGCGATCATTGTGGCTGCCCTTCTGCTCTCACCTTTGAATAGGGCCATCAGGCCGACGAGAACTCCCCAGCCGGGCAAAATGATCGATAGAACGACGTCTCCAGTTGTTACTTTCTGAAAGCGCTTCCGACCACCGGGAGTAACTTGCGAGGTCTTGTGCTGAGTTCATAGATGCGCGGAGTCGCCGATTTACCTCATCTCTAACCCACGCATCGTCCCCGTAGAGGTGGCGAAGCGATCCGCTGCCAGGCCCATGCGCTGGAGCATGGAGACGAAAAGATTCGGCAGCGGATAATTGCGCTCGGTGTCGAAGCCGAGGTGCTGGCCGTGTTTGAAACCGCCGCCGGCGAAGAGCACGGGCAGGTTGCTGGTGACGTGGGTGTTCGCGTTGCCGAGGTTGGAGCCGTAGAGGATCATCGTGCGATCGAGGAGCGGGTCGCTGCCTTCCGTCACGGCTTTCAATCCGGCGAAGAGCTGGCCGAGCAGCTTCATGTGCTCGCGGTCGATGGCTTCCAGCTGGCTGAGTTTGCCCGCGCTTTTCCCGTGATGCGAAAGGCTGTGGTAGCCGTCGGTGAGGTGCGTGCCCTCGATGTCGGCCAGCGTGGGCGAGTTCACGCTGTCGAGCATGAGCGTGATGGCGCGCGAGGAATCCGTTTCAAACGCGAGCCGCGCCATGTCGTACATCAGCCGCACTTTTTCCATGTATTCGCGCGGATCGGCGGGGTCCTTCGGCATTTCTGCGCTCACCACGGGCTTGGGTTTGTGCTCCCACTCCTTGGCCGCGTCCATGCGCTCTTCGAGATCGCGCACGCCGGTGAAATACTGGTCGAGCCGCTCGCGGTCGCGCGCCCCGAGATCGCGCTGGAGGCTCCGTGTCTGCTCCGCGACGGCGTCCATGATGCTGCGCCCGAGTTCGAGCTTGCGCACCTGCGCCGCCACCTCCTCCGGCGTGCCGCGGAGAAACAGCTTTTTAAAAACCTCCGACGCCTTGTCCTCGCACGGGATGAGCACGCCGCCGCCCGTCCACGAAAGGCTGCGCTGACCTTGCGACACATTCACGCCGAGCGTGAGCGACGGGAAGCGCGTGAGATGCCCGATCTGCTGCGCCGCGAATTGGTCGAGCGAGATCGTATTGCGAAAACCGCCGCTCCCCGGATGCGGCGCGGCGGTGAGGAAGCAGTTGTCCGCCGGGTGCCCACCGTCCACATCGGGATGCGCCACGCCGCTGAAGACGGTGAAGTCCTGGCGATGCTCGGCGAGCATTTCGAGGTACGGCGAAAGCGCGTAGTCGCGTCCGGTCGCGGCGGGGAAAAACTTCTCGGGCAGCAGGCCGAGGTTGTTGCAAATGCCGAGCATCCGCCGCGGCACCGGCGCGGCATTCGCGGCGCGCGAAAACGCGGGGCGCATCGCTTCGAGCAGCGGGAGCGCGAGCGCCACGCCGGAAGCGCGGAGAAAGGTGCGGCGCGAGCACGCGCGCTGGGTGGAGATGAAAGAGCCGGTGGATTTCATGGATGAATGGGAAGCCTACTTGTTTTGAAAAAGTCCGCTCTGCACGACTTCATGGATGAGTGTGCGGACAGCGTAATGATTCGCGCTGGCGTGATCGAGAATTTGCTCCAGTTCTGGCCGGTCGCCGAAGCGCACCGGCGCACCCGTGGCGAAGACGAGGAGCTGCTTCGCAAGGTTGCGCGCGATCTGCCGCTCGTCTTTGAGCAGCAGTTGTTTCAGCTCGCGAATGTTTTTGAAATCGCCGCCGCCGGGCAGCGTGCCGCTGGCGTCCACGGGCTGCGCGAGGTGGAAGACAAACGCGTTCCCGTTCTTGCCGAAACCCGGCACCTTTTCGCCCTCACCCACCGCGCGGTAGCGGTCGCGCCAGCCGCCGAGCACGTCGAAACTCTCCAGCGCGAAACCGGCGGGATCGATCTTCGTATGGCAAAGTGCGCAGCTTTCTTCCGAGCGATGTTTGGCGAGCTGCTCGCGGATGGTCGTCGCGCCGCGCGTGTCGGGATCGATGTTCGGCACGCTCGCGGGCTGTGGCGGCGGCGGCTTGCCGATGATGCGCTCCATGATCCAAGCGCCGCGCAGCACGGGCGAAGTCGTCGTCCCGTTCGCGGTGACTTTCAGCACGCTCGCTTGCGTCATCAGTCCACCGCGCACGCTGTCTGGCGGCAGCTTCACGCGCTGAATGGCGACGCCCTCGACAATCGGATGCGGCGCGGACTTTTCCGCCGACCCGTCGCTCTCGCCGCTGTGGTCCGTGATCTTCGTATTCACCGGCAGGCCGTAATGCGCTGCGAGCCGCTCATTGAGCATCGCGAAATCCGACGCCACAAGATTGCTGCCCGGCAGGTTCGCCTTCACCAGCTCCGCGAAAAAGGACTGCGTCTCCTCGACCGACGATTCCACGAGTAGATCGTCGAGGTAGTAATCGGGATAAAGCGTCGCGTCCGGCGAAGTCGCCTCGGCCCTTCGCAGATCGAGCCAGTAGTCGAGAAAGGCATTCACAAACCGGTGCGAGCGCGGGTCGGCGAGCAGGCGATCCGTCTGCGCGCGGAGCACCTGGGGCTTGCGCAATTCGCCGCGTGCCGCCGCCGCGCGGAGCGGTTCGTCAGGCGGCGAGTTCCACAGGAAATATGCGAGCCGCGCGGCCAGTGCGAAGTCGTCAAGCGCGCCCGGCCTTTCCTCGCGGCAGACAAAACCCGGCGAGCACAGCACCGCCGAGTAGCCCGCGACCATCGCCTCCGTGAAGCTGCTGCCCGACTTCATCGCGCCCTCGATGACCGCGAGAAAACGCTGCACGTCGGCGTCGGCAACCGGCTGCCGGTAGGCGCGGTCGAGGAAAGTTTTCAGCAGCCGCGCGGCATCGGCGTGCGGATCGTTCGGCACCGCCTCAACGGTCTTCCCGTTTTCCTTCATTGGCAGGTCGCCGAACAGCAACCGCTGCCCCGCCGTCGGCCACTGCGCAATGATCGGCCCCTCCACTTCCATCCAGCGAAACGCCACGCCCGGCTGCCCGTCGCGTTCCGCGAGCGGATTGTGCCAGCCACCGGGATTGCCGGGTCGCGAACGGAAAAGCCGCGCGGCATCCGGCTGAATCGTCTCGTCCGCAAGCAGCCACACGTCCAGCTCGCGCATGCCCGGCTCAGGCGTCACATCGAACGCGCCGAGCTTGCGCAGCAGATGCGGCGGCGTTGAGGCGTAAATGCTCACCGGCTCGCGCGTGCGGCCCGCGGAGAGATTCTTCCGGTCCGGTTTCCACCACGCCTTTTCACTCTCCGGCGCAGCCCAAAAGCTGTAGGCGCTGAACCGCAGCTTGTAGCGCCCTGCGCTAGGCGCGCGAAAGCTGCTGAACTTCAACTCGATCGGCTCGTACGAACTCGCCACCACGCCGAACGCCTCCCGCTCGCGCTTCTCCGCATCGGCCACACCCACCGTCATCGGCGCGATGCCTTCGAGCGCTGGGATGTCCGCCGCGTTGTCGAGCATCGGGAAGGTCGCGCGCTCCGCACTGCGATTGAATTCCGAAAACTTTGCCTTGCCCGCGAAAGCCTTCTGCTCCCGCGCATAGCAGCGCGTCACCTTCGTCTCCGGCTTCGCCACTTGCCGCGCCATCACTTCACGCAGTGCGTAATCCGCCGCGCCGAGATACCGCGCCATCTGCACATGCGAGACATCCAGCGCCTCGCCGACCTTGTTGAAGCGAAACGCCTCGCCGTCCTCCGGCAACATCACCCTCACCTCCAGCCACGGCGCCTCGAGCAAATCGCGCAGCGTGTTTTCGTACTCGTAGCGATTCAGCCGACGCCAGCTCGACCGTCCCTCACGCGCCGCCCGCTCGCGATCCGCCGCCGTGAGCGGGGCGGCGAGTGCTTTGAGAAAAGCGTCCGCTTCCTCTGGCTTCGGCTGCGGCTTCTTCTTCGGCGGCATCTCATGCTCCGCCGTCCGGTCATGCACCTTCACCCACGCCGCAAAAGTCTTCGCATCCTTCAGATCAAAACCGAGCACATCCAAATCGAGCCCGCCCTTTTTCGTATCCGCGTCGTGGCACTGCATGCAGCGATCTTCCAAAAACGGCTGCATCCCCGCCGGCACTTCCGCGCGCGCAGCGGCTGCGCCCATGAGCAGGCACAGGACGGCGAAACGTTTCGGGGAGCGGAACATGGCTTCCAATAAACTCCGCAGCCGCTCCTTCCTTTGCAATCTCCGCCAACGCCCCGCGCTATCGCCACGCGGTAGCGTATCGCTTCGGGAGAAATCCAAAAACCTGCCGTCATTCTGAACGCAGCCATTGGAGGCTTTGCGACAATGGCAGAGCGAAGAACCGCTGACAGTACCGTGGGCGGAGGCGGTGGGAGGGATGGCGCGTCATCACGCCCTCCGCCTCCGCCCATTTCTGTCAGCGATCCTTCACTGCGTTTCGCCCCCGCCTTCGCCCGCGGCGAAACTCCGTTCAGGATGACGGCAGGTCTTTGGATTTCTCCCGAAGCGATACGATACTCCCACGCCGCGCACTCCCCGCTTGCGAGCGCTGCGCGCGAAACCTAACCTCCCGTCCCTTTTCCTTATGTCCGACGAACGCAAAACCCTCGAACAGCGCCACCAGATGACCGACCTTGAGCGCCTGCGCCACAGCGCCGCGCATGTGTTGGCCACGGCTATCCTGCGCCTCTGGCCCGAGGCACAGTTTGCCGCCGGGCCGCCGGTGGAGACGGGCTTTTACTACGATCTCGAAATGCCGCATCGCATCTCGCCGGAGGACTTCCCGAAGATCGAGGAGGAGATGAAAAAGGAGATCAAGGCCAACCACGTTTTCGAGCGCACCGCCGTCTCGCGCGCCGAGGCGCTGGCGCTGGCGGAAAGCGGGCGGCTCGGCGGGCTGGGCGAGCGGCCGGGCAATGTCTCGAAGTTTAAGATCGGCAATTTGCAGGACATCCCGGAGGGCGAGGAAATCTCGCTCTTTCGCAATGGCGACTTCCTCGATCTCTGCGCCGGGCCGCACGTCATGCGCACGGGGAATATCGGCGCGTTCCGGCTCACGCACGTCGCCTCGGCTTATTATAAAGGCGACGAAAAGAACCCGCAGCTCCAGCGCATCTACGGCACGGCGTTCAAGAACAAGACCCAGCTCGACGAGTATTTCACGATGCTGGAGGAGGCGAAGAAGCGCGACCACCGCAAACTCGGCCGGGAGATGGAGCTGTTCTGCTTCGACGACGATGTCGGCCCCGGCCTCCCGCTCTGGCTCCCGCGCGGCACGGTCTTGATCGAGGAGCTGGAAAAGCTGGCGAAGGAAACGGAGTTCGCGGCGGGTTATGATCGAGTAAGGACTCCGCACTTAGCCAGGGAGAACCTGTATCTAACTAGCGGGCACTTACCTTACTATGCGGAGTCGATGTTTCCGCCGATGGAGTTAGAGAAAGATGCACCGAGCGCTCAACTACTAGATCAACTTCGCCTGCATGCCGGTAAGTTCGACAAGTTAGTCGCGGAAACCCTCGGAGTTAACATTGAGGAAGTAACCGGTGATTCGGGCGAGAACAAAGTCTTCAAACTGCTGGAAGTGATTTCGTCGCTGTCTGAAGAGAAACAGGCAAAGTTTCGATGCGCAGCCGATGTAAGTCAGGCGTGCGCCCTTCTCATGACTACGGTCGCGAAGATGGATCGCTACTACCTCAAAGCCATGAACTGCCCGCACCACCACAAGCTCTTCGGAGCGGTGCCGCGGAGTTATCGCGACTTACCACTTCGCCTCGCGGAATACGGGACGTGTTACCGCTACGAGCAGAGCGGCGAACTCTTCGGCCTCATGCGCGTGCGCGCCATGCAGATGAACGACGCCCACATCTACTGCACCGAGGAGCAGTTCGCCTCCGAGTTTCAGGCCGTGAACGAGATGTATCTG